>NZ_JACOPB010000004.1:0-461244 GCF_014288005.1 Hungatella hominis | reverse complement strand
AATTGGACATCTAATTTTAAAATCTCCATGTAGCTAGGCTTATTTAAGTTACCCTTTTTTAGGATAATAAAAATATCAACTTTTTTCACATCACCTCTTGACATTTCTTAGCTGGACTTTTGCAGACATTTTCAAAAGGAAACGAAAACCGCGCCGGCCCGGTACCGCCGTCTGAACGGTTATAAAAAATAGAAAAGAAGGCGGAAATATGAGGAAAAAATCATTGACAACAGAGGACAGCTTATGATAAAATAGATCGGTATGAAAACGCGCCAATGCTCAGCGCTTTGGAAACTCCAACCAGCGCCTGGTATTTGGTGAGACTGAAAATTAAGGAGGAAATCATCATGATTTCAAAGGAAAAGAAAGCAGCAATTATCGAACAGTATGGCAGAAAGGCTGGCGACACAGGTTCACCGGAAGTACAGATCGCAATCTTAACAGAGAGAATCACAGAATTAACCGATCACCTTCAGAAGAACCCGAAAGACCATCACTCCAGAAGAGGACTTTTAATGATGGTTGGACAGAGAAGAGGACTTCTTGACTACTTAAAGAAGACCGACTTAGACGGCTACCGTGCATTAATCGAGAAGTTAGGAATCAGAAAATAAAACCATTTAGGGTGGAGAAACTTCTCCACCCTATCTGTCTATTATCAGAGAATTGAAACGTGCGTATTAAAAGCGGAGGGAAAATCCGAGACCGCTGATGTACGCGTAATAAGCAGCATCGTTTCTTATTGCGCGCAGATCAGTAGTTTCGGCCCTCCTCTGCTTATAATATATATTAATTATAATCAAAAGGAGATTCAAACATGTTCAAGAGTTACAGCATGGAACTTGCCGGCCGTACCTTAACGGTAGAGGTTGGAAGAGTAGCGAAGCAGGCCAGCGGCGCTGCATTTATGCATTACGGAGATACTGTTGTATTATCGACTGCGACAGCATCTGACAAGCCAAGAGAGGGTATCGATTTCTTCCCGTTAAGTGTAGAGTACGAAGAGAAATTATACGCAGTAGGTAAGATTCCTGGCGGTTTCAATAAGAGAGAGGGAAAGGCTTCTGAGAATTCCGTTCTGACTTCCCGTGTTATCGATCGTCCGATGAGACCGTTATTCCCGAAGGATTACCGCAACGACGTGACTCTGGACAACATCGTTATGTCCGTAGACCAGGACTGCAGCCCTGAGCTTACCGCTATGTTAGGCTCTGCGATTGCAACCTGTATATCCGATATCCCGTTTGACGGTCCATGTGCGACGACCCAGATCGGTATGGTTGACGGTGAACTGGTTGTGAACCCGACTCAGGCGCAGAAACAGGCGTCCGATATGGCGCTCACAGTCGCTTCTACCAGAGAAAAAGTAATCATGATCGAAGCAGGAGCCAATGAGGTTCCGGAAGATATCATGATCGAAGCTATATTTAAGGCTCATTCCGTAAACCAGGAAGTGATCAAATTTATCGATACCATCGTGGCGGAGTGCGGAAAACCGAAGCATACCTACATCAGCTGTGCGGTTCCGGAAGAGTTATTCGCAGCCATCCGGGAGATCGTTCCGCAGGAAGAGATGGAAGTAGCGGTCTTTACAGATGACAAGCAGACAAGAGAAGAGAATATCAGAAACATTACCGCTAAATTGGAAGAAGCATTTGCTGATAAGGAAGAATGGCTGGCAGTATTGGGAGAGGCCATCTATCAGTATCAGAAGAAGACTGTTCGTAAGATGATCTTAAAAGACCACAAGCGTCCGGATGGCCGTGCTGTCGATCAGATCCGTCCTCTGGCGGCTGAGATCGATATGCTCCCGAGAGTACACGGTTCCGCCATGTTTACACGTGGACAGACTCAGATTTTAAACATCTGTACACTCGCTCCGTTATCCGAGAGCCAGAGATTAGACGGCATCGACGATATGGAGACATCCAAGAGATATATGCACCATTACAATTTCCCGTCATTTTCCGTAGGCGAGACAAAGCCATCCAGAGGACCGGGACGCCGTGAGATCGGCCATGGCGCGCTGGCAGAGAGAGCCCTTGTTCCGGTGCTTCCATCAGAAGAAGAGTTCCCATATGCAATCCGTACCGTATCCGAGACCATGGAATCCAATGGTTCCACCTCTCAGGCGAGCATCTGTTCCTCCTCCATGTCCTTAATGGCGGCTGGTGTTCCGATCAAATCCGCGGTAGCAGGTATTTCCTGCGGCCTGGTGACCGGCGATACTGATGATGACTATATCGTATTAACCGATATCCAGGGGCTGGAAGATTTCTTCGGCGACATGGATTTCAAGGTTGGCGGTACTCACAAGGGTATCACCGCGATTCAGATGGATATCAAGATTCACGGCCTGACAAGACCGATCATCGAAGAGGCCATCAGAAGAACGAGAGAAGCAAGAATCTACATCCTTGACGAGGTTATGGCAAAGGCAATCGCAGAGCCGCGCACAGAGGTTGGCAAGTACGCTCCGAAGATCGAGCAGATATCCATCGATCCTCAGAAGATCGGCGATGTTGTCGGCAAGCAGGGTAAGGTAATCAATAAGATTATCGAGGAGACCGGCGTTAAGATCGACATTTCCGACGACGGAAGCGTATCCGTATGCGGAACCGATAAGGAGATGATTGCACGCGCGATTGAGATTATCAAGAGCATCGTGACAGACATCGAAGCGGGCGCCATCATGAAGGGCAAGGTTGTCAGAATTATGAACTTCGGCGCATTTGTGGAGCTGGCACCGAACAAGGATGGTATGGTTCACATCTCCAAATTATCCGACAAGCGCGTAGAGAAAGTGGAAGACGCGGTAAATATCGGCGATGAAGTGACTGTAAGGGTTATGGAAGTCGATAAGATGGGAAGAATCAACTTAAGCATGAAGCCGGGCGATATGGATCCCAACGTGGACGTATCGACTCTGGACAGCGGCAGAAGAGATTCTGACAGAAGAGACTCCGGAAGAAGAGATTCCGGCAGACGCGACGGCGGCAGAAGAGATTCTGACAGACGTGATTCTGATCGTAGAGATTCTGACAGAAGAGATTCCGACAGAAGAAATTCCTAAAAAATCTGACAGGCGGCAGAAACGGAGAATATCCGGTTTTGCTGCCTGTTTTTTCAGAGAGGTATATAAAAAATGAGGGAAATCTATTATAATGGAGTTATCTATACGGGAACCGGGAGGGATGCAGAGGCGATGGCCGTCGAGGACGGACGGATTGCCGCCGTGGGGAACTTTACTGATCTGGAGACTTGTTCCGAAGCGGTGTACCATAATCTGGACGGCCATTTTGTCGTTCCGGGATTTAACGATTCCCATATGCATCTGCTGAATTACGGCCACACGCTGAAGCTTGTGGATTTAACGGCGGCAACCTCGTCCCTGGAAGCGATGTGCTCCGCCCTTTCCCATTTTATTTCAAAGGAAAAGCCTGCACCGGGTACATGGGTAGTAGGGCGGGGCTGGAATCACGATTACTTTCAGGATGAGAAACGTTTTCCCAACCGGTACGATTTGGACCGGGTGTCCACGGAGCATCCCATTCTGGTGATCCGCGCCTGCGGCCAC
This sequence comes from Hungatella hominis, assembly GCF_014288005.1. Taxonomy (NCBI): domain Bacteria; kingdom Bacillati; phylum Bacillota; class Clostridia; order Lachnospirales; family Lachnospiraceae; genus Hungatella; species Hungatella hominis. Next base: position 457,667 of record NZ_JACOPB010000004.1, on the reverse strand, counting down.
ATTGCCTGTGCCAATACGAAAGCCATGGAGGCGGCCGGCATTACGAGGCTGACACCGCAGCCGGAAGGCGGCTGTTTCGACATGGATGAGGACGGAGAACCTGTCGGGATTTTCCGGGAATTCGGCGTGGATCTGATCCATGGGAACATCCCGAAGCCGGCGAAGAAGGAGCTGAAACAGTATCTCCGTCTGGCCATGAGGGATTTGAACAGCCGCGGCGTCACATCGAGCCAGACCGATGATCTGGCGGCATTTCCCGGCGTACCCTTTGAGACGGTGCTGGAGGCGTATCGGGAACTGGAACGGGAGGGGGCGATGACGGTACGGGTCTACGAACAGTGCCTGCTTCCGACCATGAAGCAGCTGGAGGATTTTCTGGCCCGCGGCTACCGCACGGGCCAGGGAAGCGCATATTTAAAAATCGGGCCGCTGAAGCTTCTGTTGGACGGATCCTTGGGGGCCAGAACTGCTTTCCTCAGTCAGCCTTACGAGGATGGGGAGCCCCCCGCTGAGAGAGGGATCGCCATCTACAGCCAGGAAGAGCTGGAGAAGCTGATCACCCTGGCCGATGGGGCGGGGATGCAGATCGCTGTACACGCTATCGGAGACGGCGCCATGGAGATGGCAGTGAGGGCGTATGAACGGGCTGTGGAAGCCAATCCGGACCGCACGGACAGACGGCATGGAATTGTCCACTGCCAGATTACGACGGGCAGGCTTCTGGAGGCATTTCGAAGGTTAAAGCTGCACGCCTACATTCAGTCCATTTTTCTCGATTACGACAATCATATCGTGGAGGCCCGGATCGGAGCAGAGCGGGCTGGAGAGACATATCAGTTTAAGACGCTGCTATCCATGGGAGTCTCAGTCTCTAACGGGTCAGACTGCCCGGTGGAGAGGCCGGATGTCATGGCGGGAATTCAGTGCGCGGTGACCCGCACCACATTGGATGGGTCGAAGACATTTCTGAAGGAGCAGGCGCTTACGGTGGAAGAGGCAATATCCACTTATACTGCCATGGGTGCGGAGGCCAGTTTTGAGGAACAGGAAAAGGGGACGCTGTCAGTGGGAAAGCTGGCGGACTTTGCCGTGCTGGAACGGGACATCAGGGCGTGCGCACCCGACAGAATAAAGGACACGGCCGTGCTGGAAACGTATGTGGGCGGTGTCTGTGTATACAAAAAAGAGAACAGCTGAGAGGCGGAGAGGGGAAGAACGATGAAGTTTACAGTAGAAAATCCGGATGAGAAACGGAGTCCCTATACGGGAATGACAAGAGAACACTGGATTGGTATCAGCCATTTTTTCCTGGAAGGGATTTTTGAGCATGTGGAGAAGCTGGAGGATCCGATCGTGGTTTTGCGCCATGAGACAAAGGTCAGCTATCCGCAGCCGGACGGGCCGAAATGGAGAATTGCGGCGGAACGGTTCGAGGGACTTGCCAGGAGCTTTTTGATCGCTGCTCCGCTGCTTCATAACGAGCCGGAGGCAGCGGCGGGAGGCTACTCTCTGAAGGAGTATTACTCGAAACAGATTCTTCTCTCCGTCACGCCCGGAACGCCCAATTATCTGCTTCGGGTGGAGGAGATATTTCCGGAGGCGCAGGAGGGGGAGATGGCGTTCCAGCACACGTGTGAGTGCGCCTCCCTGGTGATCGGCCTGTCCATATGCCGGGAAATAATCTGGGAGAATTATACGAAGGCAGAGAAGGACCGCATTGCGGATTACCTGTCGAATTTCGGCCACTCGTATACGGGCCACCACAACTGGCGTCTGTTCAACATGCTGATTCTGGCATTTCTGGACAGGGAGGGATATCCGATCGATCATGGGATGATGCGGGATCACGCGGCCGCCATTCTCTCTTATTACGCGGGGGACGGCTGGTACCGCGACGGCCATTTATTTGATTATTACTGTCCGTGGGCCTTTCATGTGTACGGACCGCTGTGGAACCAGTGGTACGGTTATGAAAAGGAGCCGTACATAGCGGCGAAGATTGAGGAATATTCCAACCGCCTGGTGGAGACCTTCCATCGCATGTTCGATGAGGAGGGGCATGTGACCATGTGGGGGAGAAGCGGCATCTACAGAAGTGCGGCATCGGCCCCGCTGGCGGCCAATTTCCTCCTGAAGAATCCGGCTGCGGAGCCGGGGCTGGCCAGAAGGATCGCCTCAGGCGCCGTGCTGCAGTTTGCTTCCAGGGAGGAGTGTTTCTATGAGGGTGTTCCATGCCTCGGCTTCTACGGGCCGTTCCAGCCATTGATTCAGACTTACAGCTGCGCAGCCAGCCCCTTCTGGATCGCCAATGCGTTCGTCTGCCTGGCGCTTCCGGAGGACCATCCGTTCTGGACCGATACGGAGACAAACGGAGTATGGGAGGAGATGAAGGACAGAGAAGTGAGGACCACGGTGCTGGACGGTCCGGGAATCGTGGTGGACAACCACAAGGACACCGGAATTACGGAATTCAGGACGGCGAAGGTCCTGATGAAGAAAGAGAATCCGTCCCTCAATACGTATTCCCGACTGTCCTTTAACAGCCAGTTTTTATGGGAAGACTTTGATTTCAAGGGAATCGAGGCCATGCAGTACAGCGTGACCTACGACGGCAGGGTGAAGAGCCTGATCCCGAATATCCTGATGTACGGCGGTGTGAAGGATGGAGTGCTCTACCGGAAAGAATATTTTGAATACGAATTTACCTTCCAGAACAAGGCGTCGATCGATCTGGCCGATTTTCCGGTGGCGGACGGCATCGTGCGCGTGGACAGGACCAGGATCCCGGATAAGCCGTATACCCTGACACTGGGCTCCTATGGAATGCCGGATGTGGACCGTTCGGGAGTCGATGTGAGAATCCGCACGGATCAGAAGACAGGGGCCAAGGCCATTCTTTTGAAGTCCTCGGAAGGGCAGATGGCGATGGTCATCTATGGCGGATTCGATGACATTGAAATCATGTCGAGACAGGGCGTAAGCGCCGTGACGAAACAGAGCTGCATCATGTATGGCGTCAGCCGCAGGAAGAGATACTATGAATATCTTCCGTATGCGATGATCAGCGTAATTCTGACAAAGAAGAGCCAGGAAGAATGGCGGGATGAAGACCTCTTCCCAATCCGCAGCATCACCTATACCGATAAAGAGAAATGCGGGGCTTACGGTCCTGTTGTTCTGGAGATGAAGGATGGAAGGACGGTTACGGTCGATTATGATGGACTGGAAGGGCGGCTCCATATATAATGAGATTGGAATGATATAATTTCCTTTGGAAGGGAAATGGAAACGGAGACTGAGACGGCAAATGGATGTAATGATCAGAAACGAGAGACCCGGGGATTACCGTGAGACAGAGGAAGTGACGAGAGAGGCGTTCTGGAACGTCCACGAGCCGGGATGCTGTGAGCATTATCTGGCACATCTTATGAGAGAGAGGCCGGAATTTATCAGGGAGTTGGATTTCGTGGCAGTGCGGGACGGTCGGATTGTCGGAAATATCATGTATGCCCGCACGGAGATTCAGTGTGACGATGGAACGACTCATGCGGCAGTGACCTTTGGGCCGATCAGCGTCCTGCCGGCATATCAGGGGCAGGGGATCGGAAAACGGCTCATTGAAACCTCGAAGGAGCTGGCGGCAGACATGGGAGCAGACGTTATTATTATCTACGGAGATCCGGATTACTATTCAAAGACCGGTTTTGTGCCTGCGGAAACGTACGGCGTCAGAAACGGGGAGAATCAGTGTGCGGCGGCGCTTCTGGCCTGTTTGCTGAAACCGGAGGCCGCGGCATCGATAAAAGGCCGATATTCGGAAGGACCGGCCTACGAGCTTCCGCCGGTGACAGATCCGGCGTTCCTGGAATTTGAGGAGACATTTCCTCCCAAAATCAAGGGGAAAGCGCCGTCCCAGGAGCGTTTTGCAGAGCTGGTGAACAGCACGGTTCCATGGGAAGAGAGGGCAAAGGGGCGGGATTAAGAATCTGTGAAGATTGCCTCAGATGAGAAAAAATGTCAAATATGCCTTGACACCCCTTACGAAAACGGATATACTACTAATCACAAATCGAATACGAAACATCTGCTGAATCAGATTCATTAAGAGGGAGTAGTTTTAGTGCATCATCAACATCCTGGCTGTGAAAACAGTCTGGTGATGCATACCAACAGTTGGTTACCAGACTTTTAATGTATTTATTTTGAGAAATGGGTTATTTCTTAATAATAGGTACATTAAGAGTCTTTTTTGTTTCATAGGAAAGTTGGTTCTATGAAATAAAAACCCTCCGGGCAGGATGCGCACTCCGCGCTGAGGAAGTATGGCCGCTGAAGCGACCGCGCTCCGGCGCGAGAGGCTGGTGAACCGGACGTTTTGTGGATTCTGCTTAAGTCTGATGCAGAGCCGTTTTTTGAAAACGGCAGAATGGAGGAAAATTTGAAGGATTGGTATCAGAAAGATGAACAGGAAATATTAAAGGAACTGCATGTGACGAAGGAGGGACTTACGGCCGGTCAGGCGGAAACGCTTCTCCTCGAAAAGGGCGAAAATGTGTTAATGGAAGGAAAGAAAAAGAGTGTGCTTGCGGTGTTTGCTGAGCAGTTCTGTGATCTTCTGGTGGTGATCCTGATTGCGGCGGCCATCATTTCCATGTTTTCGGGAAATGTGGAGAGCACCATCGTCATCGTGGCGGTTATTATTTTGAATGCTGTCTTAGGAACCGTACAGCATGAAAAAGCGAAGAAGTCCCTGGAGAGCTTAAAGAGCCTTTCATCACCCAATGCAAAGGTGATCCGCGGCGGACAGAAGATTGAGGTCCCATCTGCCAGGGTGGTTCCCGGCGACATTCTCCTCCTGGAAGCGGGAGACATGGTTGTGGCCGATGGAAGAATCTTAAATAACTATTCGCTTCAGGTCAATGAGAGCTCCCTGACAGGAGAGTCGACCAACGTGGATAAGGAGGAAGGGACGATCGACGGCGAGATGCCGTTGGCGGACCGGACCAATATGGTATATTCCGGAAGCCTGGTCACTTATGGAAGGGCCATGGTGGTGGTGACCGGAACGGGAATGGATACGGAGATCGGTAAGATCGCCAGTCTGATGAACGCGACAAAGGAAAAGAAGACACCTCTTCAGGTGAGTCTGGACCAGTTCTCCGGACGTTTGGCAGCGGTGATCATGGTCATCTGTGCCATTGTATTCGCCTTAAGCTTATACCGGAAAATGCCGGTTCTCGACTCTCTGATGTTTGCCGTGGCGCTGGCCGTGGCGGCGATTCCGGAGGCACTCAGTTCCATCGTAACTATCGTGCAGGCCATGGGAACACAGAAGATGGCAAAGGAAAACGCCATCATCAAGGAGCTGAAGGCGGTAGAGAGTCTGGGGTGCGTCTCTGTTATCTGCTCCGATAAGACAGGAACCCTGACCCAGAATAAGATGACGGTCCAGGAGATTTACATTGACGGAAATACATTCCGTCCGGAAGAACTGGATCTGCACGAGCAGCTTCACCGTTATATCTTATACGACTCGATTCTTACCAATGATTCCACCCTCGTTGACGGTAAGGGAATCGGAGATCCCACCGAGTACGCCCTTCTGGAAATGGCCAGAAAAGTAAGTGTCAATGACGATGTCCTACGGACGATGATGCTCCGTCTGGAAGAGATTCCCTTTGATTCAGACCGAAAGCTGATGAGTACCAAATATGAACTGCACGGTGTGCCTACTATTTTGACGAAGGGTGCTGTCGATGTCCTTTTAGACCGGACAACCCATATCCGCACTGCGGAAGGAATCCGGGACTTTACGGAGGCAGACCGGGAGGAGATCAACCGGCAGAATATGGAATTCTCCCAGAACGGTCTGCGTGTGCTGGCATTTGCCTATAAAGAGGTGGAAGATGACCACGTCCTCTCCTTAAAAACGGAGAACGGCTTTACATTCCTCGGACTGGTAGCCATGGTGGATCCGCCGAGGGAGGAATCGAAAGAGGCCGTGTCCGACGCTAAACGGGCCGGAATTCGACCGGTTATGATCACTGGTGACCATAAGATCACGGCGACGGCCATTGCGAAGCAAATCGGTATCTTTGAAGAAGGCGATCTGGCGGTGACAGGAACGGAACTGGACGCCATGAGCGATCAGGAGCTGGATGGGAAGATTACGAAGATATCCGTTTACGCCAGGGTGTCTCCGGAAAATAAGATCCGGATTGTCGATGCATGGCAGAGACGGGGCAACATTGTATCCATGACGGGAGACGGTGTCAATGACGCGCCGGCCCTTAAGAAAGCAGACATCGGTGTAGCCATGGGAATTACGGGAACCGAGGTGTCCAAGGATGCGGCTTCCATGATTCTGGCGGACGATAATTTCGCAACCATCATCAAGGCTGTGGCCAACGGCCGTAACGTATACCGGAACATCAAAAATGCAATACAGTTTCTATTATCAGGCAACATGGCGGGGATCCTGTCGGTACTGTACACGTCCATCATGGCTCTTCCCGTTCCGTTTGCACCGGTACATCTGCTGTTTATCAACCTTCTGACGGACTCGCTTCCGGCCATCGCAATCGGTATGGAGCCGGCGGAAAAGGATTTGCTGTCACAGAAACCGAGAAATCCGAAAGAAGGAATATTGACAAAGGAATTCATGATGAAGCTGTTCCTGCAGGGCGGCCTGATCGCTGTCTGTACCATGACAGCCTTCCATCTGGGACTGAACCAGGGCGGTGCCGCGGTCGCCAGCACCATGGCGTTCTGTACGCTGACACTGGCGCGTCTGTTCCATGGATTTAACTGTCGAAGCAGCCATTCGATTTTCCGAATTGGATTTTCCGGAAACTGGTACAGTCTGGGTGCATTTCTGGCGGGTGTCGCACTCCTGAGCCTGGTGATGTTTGTACCGTTCCTGGAAAGACTGTTTTCTGTCGCACCTCTGACAGGCAGCCAGATCGGACTGGTCTATCTGCTGGCGGTAATACCGACTGTGGTGATACAGCTTACGAAGATAGTCAGAGAACAGAGACTAAATAACGCTTTTCACCAATAAAATAGTATGATAAAATAATCCGGTACCGATATTACGTAATATGGGAAGGAAACGACATGACAGGACAATTATTACACAAGTTCAGAAATCACGGACCTTTGTCAAGACGGACGAAGTTTCTGATTCTTGCCCTGGTGCCGGTTTATTTTATGGCTGCGGGGCTGTTTCTCCAGCCGTTAAATGAAGTATTAAAGGGAATTATTACGATTATCAGGGAACCGGATTTCCTGATCACGGATTATATTGCGATCGGAGGAATTGGGGCCGCGTTTGTCAACGCCGGTGTGATGGCTCTGATTTCCATTGCCATTGTCTATTATCTGGGGATGGAGATGAGCGGTCACACGATTACCTCCTGCTTTCTAATGTTTGGTTTTTCTCTGTTCGGAAAGAATATTTTAAATATCTGGTCGATCATGATGGGCGTCTGTCTTTATGCCTTTTATCATAAGACCTCAGTTACGCGGTACATCTATGTTGGTTTCTATGGAACCAGCCTGTCACCGATTATCACCCAGCTTATGACGGTGGGACATCTGCCGCTGGCCGTAAGGCTGCCGCTTAGTATACTTGTGGGTATTATTATCGGGTTCGTACTGCCGCCGCTTTCCACACATACTCATTACTCCCATAAGGGCTACTCCCTTTATAATGTGGGCTTTGCATCTGGAATTATAGCGACGGTTATCGTCTCTCTGATGAGATCCTTTGGGCTTCAGACGGAGGCTCGTCTGATCTGGTCCACGGGAAATGATTTGCTTTTTACCAGACTGCTTCTCGGGCTGTTCGGCGGTATGATCCTGTTTTCCTGCCTCATCGCGGAGTCGGTCTGGAAACGTTATATGGAAATCTGGAAGACGTATGGCTTAAGCGGCACAGATTACGTGAAAAGCGAGGGCTTTGCGCCGACGCTGTTTAACATGGGTATTAATGGAATCGCTTCCACGCTGATTGTGCTGCTGGTTGGAGGAGATTTGAACGGTCCCACCATCGGAGGTATCTTTACCATCGTCGGATTCAGTGCCACGGGAAAGCATCTGAGGAACATACTTCCGGTTATGGCCGGAGTGATTCTGGGAAGTTTTGTGAAGACGTGGAATATCACCGATCCCAGCGCCATGCTGGCCCTTTTACTCTCCACGACACTGGCGCCGATCGCCGGTGAGTTCGGCGTGGTAGCGGGGGTGCTGGCCGGATTCCTGCATGCATCTGTGGCGCTGAACGTGGGAATTGTCTACGGAGGAATGAATCTTTATAACAATGGATTTGCCGGTGGTATTATCGCCATGTTCCTGGTACCGGTGATTCAGTCGGTCCGGGACAGAAGAGCGAGAGCGCGCACGCATGATTCCCTGTAAAAAAGTCGAAAACTGCTGAGAATTATTTCGGCAGTTTTCGACTTTTTATGTGGGTATTATTGTGAGGAAAAACTGGTATTTATGCGGGGAAAACCTGCGTACAGTTTTCCAGGTCTTCTGTTTCATTTTCTGAAATATATAGTTCTGCTGACAGGGATAAGTCGTTGTCTAAAAATTTCTCTTCGTGGAACAGCTTGTCGATGACAGGCCAGCTCTGGGCGGCGTTCTCTGTCTCAAGCCATATTCCCAGCAGCGGGCCGGCGCCTTCGCAGTCAATATAATCGTAACCGTTATCACGTATGGCGCCTTCTGTGATCTCGCTGACGCGGTCTGGTATGAGATAGCGTAAGTCCAGATCGGGATTTGTTAGTTTACCCGGGTTTAATACTATAATGATAGTCTGCATATCGTTTTCTCCTTATGGTTTGATTTTTTGATTGTTTTTTGAGGGGAAGACTGGAATTATGCTGCGATCCTGGGAGGGGAATGTGCCGCATTAGGAATCGGGTGAGATCGCTCTTTCATACTGAACATTTTCCATATACTCTTCGAGCGTTTCAACATCGAACCACATTCCGGCCTTATCCATCTCGAAAAGCTTTTCATACCCATATAAATGAATTAGAAAGTCCCAGCCTTCTTTGGTGATCAGGCCTTCTAAAATACCGCAGTAGCCGAATAACTCAATAACTTTATCCGGCTCTTCGAGATCGGCCGCTGTGTATTCAGTTCCTTTGGGCGGCGGATAAATATATATGCCTAACATGATTGATCCCCCCTTAGATTCAGTTTTCGTTCTTTTATAATGATACGCATGTAGAGATTTTAGACTGCATTCGGCAAAGGATTTTTTCAGGATGGAATCGGAGGTGTCTTAGCTGGAAATGCCTGAATGCGAGTATTTCTAATTAGAGTATCCCGATCTTGAATGTTTCCAATCCGAGCGTTCCGCCCCGGAGTGCCCTGACCCGGAATGTTCCAAATTTGAACGTTCCGAATTTGAGCGTTCCGAATCTGATTGTTCCGAATCCGAGCGTTCCGAATCTGAGTGTTCGGAATCCGAGTGCCTCGAATCTGCGTGTTCGGATCCGGAATATTTCGATCCGGATCCCGCCTTTCCGGATCCCTCGTAATCTGGCTGGTGCCGGCTTTCACAGCTGGAGATATGTTCCTTGATTTCATCGATAGAGCAATGGCTATACTGGGTAATATCCGTTTCAGGTGCCGCTGCCTCCAGTTTCTGCAGGTAAATATATTTGCCTGCGGTCACTCCGCAGGAATGAGCGGCTTCCACCTCCTCAGAGGTCACAGCCCGGTATTCCGTATTCCCGTCTGGGCGCAGCGTGGTTACGGTAGTATCTGCCGTCTCTCGAATTTCCTTCAGGAGCCGGGATTGTCTGGCCTCATTGGCTGAGTAGACGGTGACTACCACGTTCTTATTTCCGGACAAATACGGTTCTCCGCTCTCGGATTGCAGCAATTTTTTTACCGCTTCCCCGCACTCCATGCCGGTCAGCCGGACGCCCGAGAGCAGAACTTCCCCTTCTTCATTGAGAGACGAGGAAGAGGTTACGCGGTCCAGGCGGTTGACAGACAGTTCAATGGAAGGATTGACGTCCACACTGATTAATGCCGCCTGTGCATAATAATAGTGGTAACCGCCTCCGGTTACTACGAAGCACAGGCAGGCTGCAATGGCAGTGGCGGCTGTGAGAAAATGGCGGGATCGCTGTTTCGTCTTTACAGGGACGATATCCCCCTTTTTCCAGCCTTTTTTTGCCGGGAGTGAGACGAAATCTCCGCCATTTTTCATTATAACAGCTTCTTTTCCTGTTATTTCAATGATAATTCCCATCTTCAATCGGTATCACCTCCCTGTATTGTGGAAGAAATGCTCTGATTCCGGGATAATCTCCGGATAAGAGGATGATCAGAGTTACAATGTATTTCCGGTGCTTTTCTATGGTTTTCGGAGAAATAAAGAGAGCCGAGGCAAGCTGTGCCTGCGGGAGTTTTTTCTGTTCAAAAAACATGGCGTGAAATTCCGGATTTAAAAGTACGGCCGCAGCTAACTGGCGGCACGTGGCTTTTGCACGCTCCTGTTTGGGGCAAATACGGGGCAGATCTTTCCAGACGACGCCGTATACGCCGATTGCCTCAGAAAGGCGGTCAATCTCCTCGCAGAGGGAGAGACGTTCCTGTTCCCTGTCGTAGGCCTCTAAGGAGGCTTTCCACGCTGCGGCTTCCAGCTCGGCCGCATCGAAACCAGACGGCTGGATACTCTTCAAATACCGGTTCTGCCTGCGGATTTCATCATTGATCCGGTTATGAAAGCAGACGGAGAAAAATGAAATAAAGCTGCCCCTGTTCTCCGTGTACTGGCGGACGCAGCTGACAAAAGTCAGCATGGCGAGACTGAGCCGGTCTTCATAATCCAGAAGCGGAGATGCGGCCGCGCCGGCCTGCTTTTTTAGGAGAGGCAGATAGTCGCCTAAAAGCTTCTCAAGCTCTGCGGAATCGGACTGAGCTATTTTTATGCGGTTTTCAATGTCGTTCACGGTTCCACCTCCTGTTCCATGCCATTGTACAGCTTTTTCCAGGTTATGTAAATCAATAAAATTTTTTTCAGACCCTACATTTTGGAAGAGAGCCGTCGTATTCTTTAAACGAGAATAAAAAATGAAATGAGGATATGAATTTATGAAGAAAATAATAACCGGCATTCTTGCATCTGCAGTTGTATTGAGTATGGCGTTTCCGGCGCTGGCATCGACACGTGTCTGCGACCGGTATGAGTCGTGCGCCGTGGAAGGCTGTGAGACAGAGACCTGCCATGAGCATGATGGAGTGACCTATCGTGGAACGTGCCAGGATGGAACCTGCTCGTATCACAGTGAGAACTGCGGACCGGGAAGCGGAAGCCAGCGGGGGCACCACAGAAGCCATGGGAACCATGGAAGTCACGGCTGCCATTGACAATGGGAGAAGTAAGTGAAAGGTATCAGGCTGGAAAAGGAACTCAGGCGGAATCATTGATTCTTCCGGGTTTCTTTTTTATTACAGGAAAGTGCTTTCTAAGAAACAAAAAAACTTTGGACAGCACGTTACGGAGGTATGGGTATAAAATCCCGCGTCATCGGTGTAAAATAGGGATAGCGCCGGCGGAAATGGTGTGATAAGATTAAGAGGCAGAAATAAAATAAAACAGAAAAAAGGGATTGTTATGTTATACCAGATAATGGATGGGACGGTGAGCGCCGGCGGAGTGCCGATACTGTCCCATATTGATTTTGAAATAAGGGGAACGGAAAAGATTGCAGTTGCCGGGAAGAACGGGGCGGGAAAGACGACTCTTTTAAGACTCTTAGCGGGCGAGATTTCTCTGGACCGGGACGATAAACGGAATGGGCCGGGAATCATGGCTTCCAGAAGACTTACCGTGGGCATGATGAGGCAGCAGCCTTTCGGTGATACGTCATGCACGGTGGAGGAGGAACTCCTTAAGGGCTGCCCTGGAAGAGAGGTCGCGGGTAAAAATGGAACAGGCCTAAGCAGCTCCGCAATTTTTTCGGAATGGGACCGGGAACGGTTCGACTATGAGCGGGAGTATGACATCCTGTTTACCGGTTTCGGATTCTCAAAAGAGGATAAGAAAAAGAAACTGTCGGAATTTTCCGGAGGAGAGCAGACGAAGATCGCACTGATCCGGCTTTTGCTGGAAAAACCGGATATTCTGCTGCTCGATGAGCCGACGAATCATCTGGACTTAGAGACGGTGCAGTGGCTGGAGGAGTATTTAAGGCAGTATGACAAGGCAGTGGTGATGGTATCCCATGACCGCTTTTTTTTAGACCGGACGGCTGATGTGGTCTATGAAGTGGCGGGAGGGAAGCTTACCCGCTATGTGGGGAATTACTCCGCGTACAGGGAGCAGAAACGAAAGCAGCTTAGCTTACAGAAAAAGGCGTATGAGAGCCAGCAGGAGGAACTGGAGCGGCTGAATTCCGTGGTGGAACGGTTTAAACACAAACCGACCAAGGCGTCGTTTGCCAGAGCGAAGAAGAAGGCCATGGAACGGATGAACCGGGTGGAGAAGCCGGAGGAAGACGATATCCATATCTTTACCGGGGAACTGACGCCGCTCATAATCGGCAGCAAATGGGTCTTTGAATCGGAACATTTAAAGATCGGTTATGACCGCGCCCTGCTGGAGATCACCATGAGAATCCGGCGGGGACAGAAGATCGGCATTTTGGGGCCAAATGGCTCCGGAAAGACGACCTTTTTAAAGACGGTTGCAGGTTTCCTTCCGCCGCTGGACGGGGAAATGTCCGTCGGAGTCAATATTACCATGGGATATTTTGACCAGCTTTCGGCCCAGGTGACGTCTGAAAAAAAAGTGGCAGATCATTTTCACGACTTATTTCCTGCGCTGACGGAAAAGGAGGCACGCACCATCCTGGGGGCCTATCTGTTTGGAGGGCGCGTGGCGCAGAGATCTGTATCCTCTCTCTCGGGAGGGGAGAAGGCGAGGCTGGTGCTTGCAGAGCTTTTGCAGAGCAGACCTAATTTCCTCGTTCTGGACGAGCCGACGAACCACATGGATATTCAGGCGAAGGAAACACTGGAATCCGCGTTCCGCGCCTATACCGGAACGCTGCTGTTCGTCTCCCATGACCGGTACTTTTTGAGTGAGGTAGCCGATTCACTCCTGATTTTTGAAAATCAGTCGGTGATGTATTACCCGTTTGGTTATGCGCATTACCTGGAAAGAAAGCGAAAATCGGAGGGAGAAGGCGGTCTGGCAGCCCAGATGAAGGCAGAGGAACAGGCATTGATCGCCGGTATGAGGGCGGTTCCGAAGGCGGAGCGTCACAGACTTAAGGAAATATCCGCGGAGGATGCGTATATCGACTGGCGGCTTCGTCTGGTATCCGAAAAAATGATTCCGGCCGGAGCGCAGGCAGGAGAACTGTACGCGGTGATGGACGCGATGAAACAGGAGTGGATGGCGTCGGAAGACTTCTGGTCCGGAAAGAGGTGGGAGAAGGAAACGGAATATACGGAGCTCTGCCGCCGGTATGAGGAAACGGTTGCTGTCTGGCATGAGCTCTGTCTGGAGTGGTACGCCGTCTGGTCCGGAGAGGAAAACGGAGAAAATTCTTAGCGAACCCTTATTTTTTTCTAAAAGCTGTTGTCCAGGGATTGCACCGCGTGCGGCGGCATGGTACAGTGTAGTGGAATGAATAGAAATGAGGGATAATATGGGTTGTCTTGGTAATTTACTTTGGTTTATATTCGGCGGTTTCATCAGCGGACTGAGCTGGACGCTTACGGGCTGCCTCTGGTGTATTACGATTATCGGCATTCCGGTGGGGATGCAGTGCTTTAAATTTGCCGCGCTCAGCTTCTTTCCGTTTGGAAAAGAGGTCCGGTATGGCGGCGGCGCGGGATCCTTTCTTTTAAATTTAATCTGGCTCATTGTGTCGGGGCTGCCCTTAGCGATCGAGTCGGCCCTGATCGGAGTGGTGCTGTGCATCACGGTGATTGGAATTCCTTTTGGGCTTCAGCAGTTTAAACTGGCGAAGCTGGCTCTGATGCCGTTTGGAAGTGAGGTGTATTAATCATGGAAATTCCGGGAAAGCGGCTGGGGAAAAAGAGTACGGCGCTGGAAAAGGAGTGGGCCGCGCTTAAGAAGAGCGAGGCGCGTTTCGTGGAACGGCAAAAGGAAAAGGGGCCGTCGATTATCAATCAGAAGCTGGACCGGGTAGTCCCGGAGAAGTTAAAGGGAACGCTGGATGCCGCATTTTACAAGGCGTTTCAGCTGGTTTTCGAAAAAGGCGGAATGGTGATCAATAAGACGTACCGGAAGGAAGACGGGGAGTACAGGCAGAAGCTGAACGCTTACGCCGCCAGTCTGAAGGAAAACAGGAAGAATTTGAAGGCATTTTCGAAGCAGGCGGCGGTGTCTAAGACAAAGAATCTGCTGATTTCCGGAGTGGAGGGAATCGGCACAGGGGTCTTCGGAATCGGGATACCGGATATCCCCCTGTTTACAGGCGTGATCTTAAAGAGCCTTTATGAAATTGCCGTCAGTTACGGGTACGCCTACGAGTCCGAGCGGGAGCAGGAGTTTTTGCTGGAGATTATCAAGACTGCTTTGGAACGGGGCGGAGAACTGGCTGAGGATAACGAACGGATTAACCGCTGGATCGAAGGAACCGGCGGGCTGGAAGAGAAGAAGGTTCTGATGCGCAAGACGGCGGACCGGCTCTCGGAGGAACTTCTGTATATGAAGTTTGTACAGGGACTGCCTGTTGTGGGAGTCGCGGGAGGTTTGTCGGACTGCATTTATCTAAAGAAAATTACGGATTATGCGGAACTTAAGTATCGAAGAAGATTTCTGTGGGAGCGGAATGCTGCCGCAGAAGGAGCCCGGAGCAGGGGATGAACCTGCCGGGCTCCTTTTTTTGTTTCACAGGAAAGTTCGTTCTATGAAACAAAAAAACTTCGGGGGATGCGCACTCCGCGCTTAGGAAATATGGCCGCTAAAGCGACCGCGCTCCGGCGCGAGAGTCCAGCGAGTCGGACTCTTTATATTTGTCCTGATTACAGTTCAACCGCTCCCGCTGTCTTCTACTGCTTTTGTTCAACCTCAATCATCTGGAAAGAAAGCTGCTGAATTCCATCGATCTTCCGGAACTGCTGGGGAGTGAAGCCTAAGTATTTTTTGAAACAGATGGAGAAGAGGGAGGTGTCGGTAAAACCGCAGGCGTAGCTGATCTCCTTTATAGACTGGTTTGTCGTGGACAGCATGACCGTGGCCATACGGATCCTGTACTGGGTTAAGTATTCTTTGGGGCATATACCCACTTCTTTCTTAAACAGGCGGTAAAGATAAGTCCGGTCAACCCGGACCTGGTCGGCCAGCCACTGGATGGTGAGCTTCTCAAAATAGTTGCTCCGGATCACGCCTATCGTGCGGCGGACAATCTCATTCTTATAGGCGTTCTGCGTGTTGATGACCGGTCTGGAGAGATGGTAAAAAATGTTGTACAGCCGGGAGAGAAGGTAGTAATCGTTTTCATCACCGGACTGCATGTGGCGGATGATGTCGTCGATGGATTCGATCAGTTCCGGGGAATCGGGATAGGTCGCCACGGGACTGTAGGCAAAGCCGCAGCTTTCCGTAATCTGCGCCGCATCGCTTCCAACGAATGCGACCCACGCATATTCCCAGGGATCCTCCTCGTCCGCATAGTAAAATGTTGTCTCTCCGGGCCGGATTAAAAACATGTCCCTCTGTTTTAATACGTATTTTTTCTCATCAGCAAAGAAGACCCCCTTTCCTTTTATAATGAAATGAATCAGATAATGGGCCCTCTTGGCGGGACCAAAGGAGTGGCTGCCCATACATTGTTCCCGGCCGGCAAAACCAAAGGAAAGGGATGAAGATTCCCCGGAAATATTCTTTCGAAAGATTTCTATCATATTTCTCTGCATAAGTTCCTCCTGAAAGACAACATTTTTTATATAAAATACAACAAAACATATTGTTTTTGATGAATCTTTATTATATTATAATATTAACAAAAATAAGTTTGCAAATCAATAAAAAATAAACAGAGTGCACTATAAACCGCGGTTTCTTTGTTTTAAAAGGCTACAGATGAGGTTGAAACTATTCATGAACCATATTAAAAATGTTGATTACAGGAGGAGAAGGAAATGAAGAAAAAGACACTGGCACTCGTAATGACAGCAGCAATGGCATTTTCTGCCCTGACCGGATGCGGATCGACCGGATCAGCGCCTGCCACGAAGGAAGAGACGACTACGGCTGCGGAGAAAAAGGAGACAGAGGCTGTGACGGAGGCGGCTTCAGAGCGTGAGAAGCCGGCGGAAAGGCCGGAGGTAAGAGTCCTCATTAAATGGTCGGAGAGCCAGATTTCCAACTGGCCCGTTCTTGTGGACGAGTACAACGCAGATGACGGTAATCCGGTAAAGATTAATCTGGAGTTTTACGGCTCAGAGGGCTATGACGACAAGGTGAAGGCGGAGCTGATGGGGGATAATCCGCCGGAGATTGTACAGCTGATGAAGACGACCTTCAACGAATATTCCGCCAATGGACAGCTCATGGAACTGACCGGTTTCCTTGGAAAAGAGGGCTGGAATTACAACAAAGGCGCGCTTGCATGGGCAGGCCCGCTCAATAATCCGGAAAATGGCGTGTACGGAATCCCGGATTTTGCAAATACAAGCTGTATCTTCTATAACACGAAGCTGTTTGCGGAGCTGGGAATTGAAGAACCTGCAAATCTTGAGGAACTTACAAATGCCGCGAAGACTTTAAATGACAATGGGTACAAAGCGATTGTGACCGGCGGCGGGAACTGGTGTGCACCAGATCTTCTGGCTAAGGTACAGGCTCAGCTTGTGGGTACGGACCTGCTGATCAAAGCCTATAATAACGAGGCGAAATACAACGATCCTTCCATGGTGGAAGCAATGACGATTGTCGATGAGATGGTTAAGAGCGGCGTAATTGATAAGTCCAGCGCCGACTATATTTCCGACGATGACGCGATTGCCGAGTTCGTTATGGGGAAGGCCGGCATGTACACGGCTCACACGGGCATGGCATCGGCTATCGATTCTTCGAAGGAAGACGATTTCGAGTACAATATCATTGAAAAGATGGATTTTGTTGAGAATCCAAAGACGAGTGTGTCGGTTACCTGGGGCAGCATGTGGTGTATTCCGGCAAACGTGAAGAATCAGGAGGCAGCCGAGGACGCACTGGCATTTTTATTTGGTGAAAAGGTTCAGAAGAGTGATGTAACAGAATTAGGAAAGATAGTCAATGTGGATGAATGGAACGCAGGTCTTACCCATCCGGCTCTCCTTACAGCGGCAGAGCAGTTAAAGGGCGCGGGAACCGCAGATTCCTTCTACCTTCTGGACATGGTGTCCTCCAAGGTACTGGATAATATGATCAAGGGCATCCAGGAGATGATTCAGGGAAATCAGACTCCGGCCGGTGTGCTGGATCATGTCCAGAAGATCTGGGAAGAGGAGCAGGCTCAGAAATAGCGTTTGTTTCAATCCACGTTCGGTAATTTCACAGAGTGCGGCCACATCTTATAGAGATGTGTAGTTTGACTTCATGTCAGTGGGGGGATACCGATTTCTCTCCGCCCGCCACTACCGTTAAACTTGTTTTGGCGATTTACCCTTCCGCCTATAGATGTGGGGGAATCTTCACTTTCCTAGTTAAATTGAGGGGCCGGATTAATACATCCGGCTCCTCTCTTAAAACCAGTACAACATATATAGCAATTGAAAATTATTAAAAAGGAGAAGGAGCTCACCAAGGAGTCAAGAGAGGCATAATTCCTCTCATGTCTAAAGCTGAGTCTTCAAGTACACTTTATGAAAGAGAGAAGGAACCGAAAATATTTTCTGATGTTTTCCCTTCCTGCGCTGGCCGTGTACACTGTGTTCTGGATATTTCCCGTATTTTTGGGATTCTATATCAGCTTTACCAACTGGAACGGCATTGTGAATCTGGCGGACGCGCAGTTTACGGGATTTAAGAATTATGTGAATCTGTTGTATGACAGCATCTTAAGAGTATCGGTTCTCAACAACATTAAATATGGAATCATCACCCTGATCGTCGTTCCGGTGGCCGCATTTGCCGTCGCCTATCTGGTTGAGAATTTCACGAGGAAAAAGTCCTTCTGGAGGACTGTAACATACCTGCCGGCTATGATACCGACGATTGTAACCGTGTTTCTCTGGAAGTGGATCTATAATCCGCAGTACGGTATTTTAAACGAGATATTAAAGGCGGTGGGACTGGGAGGGCTGGCCACAGGCTGGATTACCAATACGAAGACGGCCCTGTATGCGGTGACCTTTACCTCTCTCTGGAAGATGGTTCCGGTCTATTTCGTTCTGTTTCTTGCGGGTCTCCAGTCCGTGTCCATCGATCTGATCGAAGCCGCGGTGCTGGACGGAGCAGGCAGGTGGCAGGTGATCAGAAATGTCACCATCCCGTGTATGAAACGAATTATCACAATTGTCTATGTTTTAGTATTTATAGATATATTCAGAGTTTTTGACCTGATATACACAATGACAAAAGGAGGACCGGGGTATTATACCACGGAGATGATTCTTACGTATTCGTATAAAACTGTATTTACGAATTCCAACGCCGGATACGGGATGGCAATCATCTCAGCACTGACCCTGTTTGTGATCATCTGTTCCTTTATCCAGATGAAAATACAGAACAGGACTGCGGATTGAGAAGGGAGACGGACAGCATGAAGACAGTAAAAAAGTTATTTTTAGGTTTCGTACTTGCGATGGTATTCAGCGTCACGATGATCCCGATTATCTGGGTTTTCTTTTCTTCCTTTAAATCTAAAAAGGAATTGATGACTAAGCCCTGGAGCCTTCCGGAAAAGTTCCTGTTTTCCAATTACAGTGATGCGTGGCAGAAAGCGGATTTTGCCGCTCTCACGAAAAACAGCGTGACGATTACCGCTTTCTCTCTGTTATTGATGCTGGTTTTTGCGACGATGCTGGCTTTTGCCATTTCCCGGTATAAGGGAAATTTAAGTCAGGTGACCTTGATTTATCTTCTGGCAGGACAAACGATTTCGGCTGGAATGATCATATTTCCCATCGTTATTGTCTTAAGAAAGCTGGGATTCGGCAGCTCCCACGCGGGACTGATTTTGACCTATGCGGCGGGCGGCCTGCCCTTCGCAGTCTTTGTCCTTCAGGGATTTTTTGCGGGAATCCCGTATGAACTTTACGAGGCGGGAGAGATAGACGGAGCAGGGGAATTTAAAATTTTCGCCAACATTGCCATTCCTCTGGCGAAACCGGCTCTGGCCACCGTGCTTCTCTATCAGTTTATGTGGGTGTGGAACGAGTTTGTGCTGGCATTTACCATTGTGAGCAGGCCGGAAAAGAGGACAATTATCGCAGGGCTCTACTCGGTGGTAAACGGATATTTAAATACGGATTATGTGACGGCGTTTGCCGGAGCCATGATCGTGTGTATTCCAATCATTATTATTTATCTGATTTTCCAGAAATATTTGATTCAGGGACTGATCGCGGGAGCGGTGAAAGGATGAGTGAGGCATGAAGGAGATTAGAATCGGAGCAGCTGCGTGGGGCTTTCGGGAGCTTACACTGCAGCAGCAGCTTGACTTGGTAAGGCGCCTGGGGCTCGTTTCCCTGGAACTGGGAATCGCCAATACGCCTGCGGATGTGCAGACAGACGCAGATGTACGTCTTCTTGAGCAGGTAAAGAAGGAGTATGAAGCATTTGGGATTTCTCTGGATACCGCGGCGACGGGCAATGACTTTACGCTTGAAGACAGGAACGCAGCAGCGGAGGATATCGGGAAGATTAAGAGGGTAATCGATATCTGCTCCTTTTTAGGAGTGGAAACGCTGCGGATATTTGCTGGTTTTACGCCTTACAGGGAAGTGGATGAGACGCGTTTTTCACGTATGATAGATGCGCTGAACACGGTAGCCCGGTATGGAAAGGAGCATGGAGTGGTGACAGCCATGGAGACCCATGGGGGAGTGACGGCGTATCCGGACGGAGTGGTTCATTTCCAATCGGCAGCCACGGAGACCGGGTGTCTAAAGAGAATTCTACGGCAAACGGATGACAGCTTGAAATTCGTCTTCGATCCGGCCAATCTCTATGCCATTGCGGGATGCGACGTGGAAGAGACGGCGGAGCTTGTCGGCAGCCGCATCGCCTATGCCCATATCAAGGATTTTGTGAAGCTGCCGGGCGGTCACTTAAAACCTGGAGCCATCGGAGATGAGAAGAGAGACTGGAAGCGCACCATAGAAACGATCTTGAGATGGACGGATACCCTGATGATCGAATATGAGGAACCACAGGACATAGAAGAAGGGACCAGGCGCAGCAAACAGTACCTGGAGACTATTTTGAAGGAGGTCTGGCTATGAGTACTATTTACGATTATAAAAAGACAAAGGCCGTCGTGATCGAGAGACCATATGAAGTCCGCTTAAGGGAGATCACTCTGACGGAGCCAAAAAAGGATGCCTATATCGCGCGGACGTATTACAGCAGTATTTCCAGCGGAACGGATATGAAGACCTATAAGGGACTTCAGCATCCGGAACAGTGCTACTATCCGCTGGTGCCTGGTTATGAAACCGCCGGTGAGGTAGTCGCGGCAGGGGAGGAGAGCGATGGAAGCCTGAAACCAGGAGACCGGGTTATGATTAACGAATGCCGGAAATACGGTGATGTCTGTGCCGCATGGGGCGGCGGCTCCGAATATACGGTAAAGGATTCCGATACCACGAATGACACGTTTGACTATATGGTCAAGATTCCAGAAAACCTCTCCTATATTGACGGTGTGCTGGCTTATCTTCCATGTGTGGCCCTAAAGGGAATCCGGATGCTGAATCTGGAGGGCAGACAGACAATCGTGGTGAGCGGCGCAGGCATGGTGGGAATCAGCGCCATGCAGATTTTAAAGATCGTAAATCCGAATTTGAGAGTCATTGCCATTGAGCCGAATAAATTCAGGCGTGACATTGCGAAGAAGTATGCGGACCTTGTGGCCGATCCGTTTGAAGCGGAACTGGTGATCAGGAAGGCCACCGGAGGCGCCATGGCGGATCAGATCATCGAGTGCTCCGGCAATGCGGAGGTGCCAGGTATTCTCCATAAATATTTGAAAGACGGCGGCTGGGGAACCGACGATGCGCCGGGCCATATTCACTGGCAGGGGGATTATCCGGAGAAAATCATCATGGACAGCTATCACCGCTGGTTTACAAAGAACTGCACAATTTCCATGTCCTGTGCACTGGCGCCCGGCTGTAAGGAGCAGATTCTTACCTGGATCAGCGAGGGGAAATTCGATACGAACGGCCTTCCGGTGGAGATCTGGCCGGTGTCGAAGTGTGCGGAGGCATTTGAATACAAGATGGCAAAGGGCGAGGATGTATTTAAAATAATCTTTGATTGGAGCAAATAATATGAGGCCTAAAGTTATTTTTCTTCCACATGCGAACATCCAGTATTCCCAGCTGAAAATGGAACGGCGGGAATGGGTCGTGAAAAACTGCTATGAAAAGCTGTTTGATCTGGTTCGAGACAATCAGTATAAAATAGGATTTGAGGCCAGCGGCAAGACGCTGGATGAAATAGAGAGGCTGGCTCCCGAGGTCATGGAAAAGCTGAAGGCGCTGATTCTGGACGGTCAGGTGGAGCCGGTGGCATCCCCGTATACACATCTGATGATGGGAAATGTACCGCGTGAGGTGGCGGTACATACCTTGCTAAGGAGCCTGGATACATGGGAGCGTTATACGGGAATCCGCCCGAAGGTTGGATGGAATCCGGAATGCAGCTGGAACGCACAGATTCCGGGCATCTATAAGGAGGTGGGAATCGAGACACTCATTATGGACGCCGATTCCTTCTTCCTCTCATTTCCCGAGATAAGAAAGGCCACCGGACTGTGCTATGACGTGCAGGGGCACAGCAATAAAAACCAGCTGTTTCTTATCGAGGAATATATAAAGGATAAGCCGGAGTATTTAAAGTATCTGACGAATCCCTCTATCTGTGATAACGGGCTGAAGCTGATCTTCCGTTCCGATTGTATGGCAAATCTGCTGCTCTGGTATCTGATGGGGGCGACGGAGGGCGTGAGAAACGAGGCGGTCCGCTATGAGGAGATTCAGTCCATGTTCTGCCGCTGGAACGCGCGTGCACAGGAGACAGGCTCCTTTATCATGCCGTATGCCGAGGATGCGGAATACATAGGAAGTTCGGCATACTTCTATGTTAAACAGTTTAATCAGGCCAGGTTCTTTGAGGAAGAAGGCGACAGCTTGAAACGGTTTAAGGAAATCATGGACCTATCCATAGAAAGCGGATTTGTTCCGGCGACACCTTCGGAGGTGGTGGAATCCGCAGAGCTTCTGGAGAACCTGTCCATTTTGAAAATTGAAAATGGGGCTGCGTGGCACGGGGGAACCGCAAAGGCATGGCTGAATACGGATCAGGCGCTGCAGCTGGATCCGGTCTGCCGCATGATTCTGGAGGGGATCGAGGGGATCGCCGCCTATAAGCAGATCGACTGGCATGAGAATGAAGCGCTGGCTGCGGCCTTTCGGGCGGTTACCGAAGGGTGGGTGTCGGATGCGAGATGGCCGCCTGCTCCGACTTCTCCCGGCAGATTTAATGTGAGAGAGGCGCTGGAGGCATTGTACCGGGCAAATGACCGGGTGGCGGGGGCGATGGAGGAACTGGGAATCGCCGGGCTCCGTTCCCTGTATTCACCCGATATTATGAGCTCCCAGCTTGGTTTGATCGAGGAGAGGCTGATGGAGATGCGATATTTTGAGGAAGAGTGAGATGGAACGACGACTGGAGATGATTCATTTACAGCTGACCAGGCAGTGTAATTTAAACTGCTGGTTTTGCGGACAGAGGAAAAACAGCGCGCTGCGTGACGGCAAGGAGAGCATGGCCCTGAAAACGGAAGAGTGGCTTGGGATCGTAAATGAGCTGGACGCGGCCGCCGGAAAGAAGCCATCGGTCATGCTCTGGGGCGGGGAACCGCTCATGAGCCCGTGCTTTGATGAGATCGCCTCCACACTTCATGAACGGGGGTACCGGGTCGGAATCGTTACAAACGGGACTCTGCTGGACCGGCATGCGGAGACTGTCCCGTACTGTCTGGACAAGATTTACGTGTCTGTTGACGGACCGGAGCAGCTCCATGACAGCATCCGCGGCGCGGGAACATTCCGGAAGATCCGGGAGAATCTGCTTGCAGTAAAGAGGGCGGCGCCTTTACTGCCGGTGGTCTGTATGGCCGTTATGACGGAGGAGCTGAAAGGGCAGCTGAAGGAGTTTTTTGCTGAATTGTCGGATTTTCCCGTGGATGAGGTGCTGCTTCAGGATATGATCGTTTTAAACGGCCGGGAGATTGGAGAATATAAAGCCGTGATGGAACGGGAATTTTCCATCGAAGCGGAGGCGGTTGAATCGTGGAGGCAGAGTGGCGAGGGGGATTCGGAGATGGAGAAGGCCGGATTACGCCTGGAGGAGCCTGGGACGCATGCTTTTAAGGAGCCTGGGACGCATGCTTTTAAAGTCCGGTATCTGCCGCATGTTCGTTCCGGAGAAATCGTGAGGCCCTGTCTTTCCCCATGGCGTCATCTCCATATTATGTGGAACGGGGAGACATCGTTTTGTACTGATTTTACCGACTTTTCCGTGGGGAATGTGCGGGAACAGCCGCTTGAGGCACTGTTTCGGGGAGAACAAGCCGAAAAGTTCCGGAAGCTGGTGGAAAATGGGAGAAATCCGGCGTGCAGACACTGCTCCTGGGGGGACAAGGAGTGTTTTTATGAGCTGTAAAAGAGAAAAACCGCTTTCAACGGTTTGATTTACCGGAAGTGGATTGGAAAAACATCTTTCGCTTTTTCACTGTGAATGTTATAATACTCATAAACAGCAGGCTGTCTGTGTTTTTTGCAGGCAGCTTGCTTTCGGTATTGAGGCGGAAAACGACAAAACCATGAGAGTTTCTGCTGCACATAGAAGGAGAACGATACAAAGATGAAGAAGCTGGCAGTCGGTATTTTGGCCCACGTAGACGCGGGAAAAACGACATTGTCGGAGGCGATGCTCTATATGGGCGGAAGCATCCGGAAAATGGGACGGGTGGACCGGGGGGACGCGTTTCTCGATACGTATGAACTGGAGAAGAAGCGGGGGATTACGATCTTCTCGAAACAGGCCATTTTGAAGTGGAAGGATATGGAGATGACCCTTCTCGACACTCCGGGGCACGTGGATTTCTCGGCGGAGATGGAACGGACCCTGCAGGTGCTGGATTACGCCATTCTGGTGATCAGCGGAACGGACGGAGTACAGGAGCATACGAGGACGCTGTGGCGTCTTCTTGCCAGATACCGGGTTCCCACATTTCTCTTTATCAATAAGATGGACCTGGCGGGGCTGGGGAAAGGGGCTATCCTGGATGACCTAAGAAAAGTCTTAAAGGAAAACTTTGTGGATTTCGGAGAGGCCGGAACGGATCATTTTTATGAGCAGATCGCCATGACCAGTGAGGAGATGCTGGATGAATATCTGGAGACCGGCCGTGTGGAGATGGCCGGGATACGGGAGCAGATTATAAACAGACGCCTTTTTCCATGCTTTTTCGGTTCTGCGCTTAAGTTTACGGGCGTGGAGGAATTCATGAAGGGACTTGAGGAGTATACGGAGGCGCCTGAATATCCGCAGGAATTCGGAGCGAAGATTTTCAAGATATCGAGAGATGCCCAGGGAAACCGTATGAGCCATATGAAGATTACGGGCGGCAGATTATCGACGAGGGAGCTTATCGACGAGGAGAAGGTAAACCAGATACGCCTCTATTCCGGGGAGAAATTCGAGACGGTGCGGGAGGCGTCGGCCGGCACCGTCTGCGCCGTGCTGGGGCTTGCCAAAACGGTTCCGGGACAGGGGCTGGGGATCGAAGCGGCCTCGGCCATGCCGCTCTTAGAGCCGGTGATGACATACCGGATTGGTCTGCCGGAGGGCGTCGATGCGGCGGCTGTACTTCCGAAGTTCCGGGAGCTGGAGGAGGAAGATCCGGAGCTGCATCTGACATGGGAGGAGAGCAAGAAGGAGATCCATGTCCAGATTATGGGCGAGATTCAGATGGAGATTTTAAAAAGTGTAATTGAGGAACGTTTCGGTCTCTGTGTGGAATTTGGAGACCGGAGCATCGTCTACCGGGAGACGATCGCGAACACGGTGGAAGGCGTGGGGCATTTCGAACCGCTCCGTCATTACGCGGAGGTCCATCTTCTTTTGGAACCCGGGGAGCCGGGGAGCGGTATGCAGTTTGCTTCCGCCTGCAGCGAGGATATTCTGGGAAGAAACTGGCAGCGGCTGGTTCTGACCCATCTGGCGGAGAAGGAGCACAAGGGAGTGCTGACGGGTTCTTCGGTCACGGATATGAAGATCACGCTGATGTCGGGGCGGGCCCATTTAAAGCATACGGAGGGCGGCGATTTCCGCCAGGCTGTCTACCGGGCAGTCCGCCAGGGACTGATGCAGGCGGAATCCATGCTGCTGGAGCCATTTTACGATTTTCGCCTTGAACTTCCGGACCGTTACGTGGGACGGGCGATGAGCGATGTGGAACGTATGGCAGGGAAAGTGATGCCTCCTGTCATGGAGGGAGACCGGGCGGTTCTCACCGGAAGCGCCCCGGCGGCCTGTATGGGGGGATATCAGAAAGAGGTAACCGCCTATACGGGCGGCGCGGGACGGCTGTCATTTACATTTTCCGGCTACGGGCCGTGCCACAATACGGAGGAAGTGGTGGCCGCAATCGGCTATGATGCGGACGGAGACACGGCGAACCCGGCTGGGTCCGTATTCTGTGCCCACGGGGCGGGATTCTTAGTGGAATGGGACCAGGTCCCGGAGTATATGCATCTGGAAAGCTGTCTGGAACCACAGAAAGACATGGGGCCGGATGGAATAGCCGGGCTTGCCGGTGCTGCCGCCAGAAAAGGTCAGGCGCCGAACGGCAGGAACGATGAGCCGGAGAGTGACAGGGAATGGATCGGCACGGAGGAAGTGGATGCCATTCTGGAACGCACCTTTTACTCCAACCGGCGGGGGAATTCAGCCGGGGTTAAATCCGGGTGGAAGAACAGGGAGAAATACAGGGAGAACTCTCACAGTGTTCCTGCGGTGAGGAACTATAAGAAGGAGGCCCCCAGGGAAGAGTATCTTTTGGTTGACGGGTATAACATCATTTTTGCATGGGATGAACTGAAGGAGCTGGCGGAGCAAACCATCGACGGCGCCCGAGGAAAACTCCTCGATATTCTCTGCAATTACCAGGGCATGAAGAAATGCCGGCTGATTGCCGTGTTCGACGCCTACCGGGTCCAGGGCCATGTGACCGAGTGCCTGGACTACCACAACATCCAGGTGGTCTTTACAAAGGAGGCGGAGACGGCAGACCAGTATATTGAGAAGTTCGCCCACGAAAATGGCAGAAAATACGATGTGACAGTGGCCACTTCGGACCATTTGGAACAGATTATCATACACGGCCAGGGCTGCCGGCTGATATCGGCCAGGGAGCTGAAGGAAGAGATCCGCCGTTTGAGCGAGACGGTTCATCAGGAGTATCAGGAGAGAAAGACAGGGGAAAAGCATAAAAATTATCTGCTGGATTCGGTGTCTGAGGAGATGATGAAACAGATAAAGGAACTTCCGGAAGAATGACGGAAGTTCCTTTATCTGTGAACGGTGTCCTGTTCTTTATGGTTCGGCTATATACATGTCCTTATATTTCTTCGGATCGAAGCTGTGGTTGTAAACGAGATACTCGTAATCCCTTATGGTATCCCGGTATGGAAAACTGTCAAGACCAGTCTCCTCCCAGGAGTAGTAGGTTCCCGAGGCATCATAGCAGCCAAGCGGATGTATGACGGGCAGTGTTTCCTCCATGGAAAGCAGAAAACGCTGGTACGGCGTCATATCCAGGCCGGCCTGATCCAGCAGCTCGGAAGCGAGATAGATGGCGCTCATCTTCCCTTTCTGCTCCGATCCGGATTCATAGTTTGTCCAGATAAGAAACGGTGTCTCATACCACATTAAGTGGTCTCCGGCGGGAACGTCGGCGCTGGGCATGCCTGCAATCTCATCGAAAAATTCATCCTCCACGCTGGGCTGATGGTCTCCGAACATCACGATCATGGTGGGCTCGTCGCTGGCCTCAAAGTATCGGATCAGGTATTCCAGGGCCTCATCGGAACGCTTCATCAGTGATAAATACTGATCGGTCTTCGGATACTTGTCCTTTAGGGAGCCGGTCAGCCACACCTCCTGCGGAAAGTTGTCGTAGATTCCCTCATAGCCGCCGTGGTTCTGCATGGTCACATTGAACAGAAAAAGGCGGTCGGCAGGATTCTCCTTATTCTCCACCTGTTTGATCAGGTTCTCGTAATTGGACTGGTCGCTCACGTAATTTCTAAGAAAATCCCGTTCTTCATAGCGGTTTTCATCAATGAAATCGTCGAATCCCATATTCTTGTAACACGTATCGCGGTTCCAGTTTTCACCTGGATAAGGATGCATGGCGACGGTCCGGTAGCCCTGGTCCTTTAAGGTGCTGACAAGGCTGTACGTTCCGGGCTTTATGTAGAACTGGTAGGCGCTGCAGTTGGAAGGCAGGAAGGCGATGGAATCGCCCGTCAGAAATTCGAATTCCGAATTGCACGTCATGGAGCCGAAGACGGGAACACACAGGCTTCCGCTTATCGTGTTCTCTTTCAGGCTGTACAGGAATGGGAAATACGCCTGATTCGTCTGAAAGAAACCTCCTGTGCGTAAGTCGGACAAGCTCTCATTCATGATGCAGATAATATTGACCGGGGTGATGATATCTTCACCCAGGGCCACCTCCTCGGCAGAGGCCAGAAGGACATCTTCCGCCTTGTAATCGTTATAGATCCGTTTTATCTGTGATGTGCCGTACCCCGCAGGCTTCTGCTTCACCGCATAGCGGAAGGACACCGCCGTGGAGAGGACGTAACCGTATTCCTTATAGGTCTCGTTGACCTCCCACATGTTGATTCCCAGGCCCCAGGAGGGCATGAGAAATGTAAAAAACCATACGCCGTAGGCGGCGGTGACACCGGCCGCCGTGCCTGCGAAAGCGAGCCTGTATTTGCGGCCGGAGATCCGTCTTGGAAATGCGGCTGCGGCTATATTGATGACGAGAAGAATCACTCCGGCTTCTTTCATGGCCTTCGTTATGGTAAATACGTAGTTCTGGGAAACCGTCATGGCTGTTCCAAAGGCCAGGATGTCCCAGAACATGATGGGACGGCTCCGGAAAGACACCACGAAGGCCTCGGCCAGGGAGAGGATGAACAGGAGAATGGACACGACGGGTATGGCGATTCTGGTCCGCCCGCTCGCCGCAAACACCAGGAGATAGAGGACATAAATCCAGCCGATGTTCAGGGCGGCCATATAGGAAGGGATCGTCGCCAGATTGCCGGTTACATACTCAAATAAAAAATAGGAAATACATGGAACCGTCATAAGAAATACGGTAAAAAGTATGTGGGCCGCTTTGCGGGCCAGTGGAAGTATATTTTCTTTTGTCATTGGTAAGCCTCACTGTTCATGGGAATGAGGTTATCGTACCACAAAGATTTTTTGGGTTCAAGAGAGAAAATAAAAAATATAAAATGCAGCAGAAACTGAGCTGATCAGGAGATTTTCAGCCTTCCGTTACCGCTTGCATTTCCATGCATGATGGATTAAAATGGTGTTTAAATGATCCGGATCAGGAGGTAATGATACAGTATGCCGGCAAATACAGGATTGTCAGAAAAAACAGAAATCAGGCTGAAACAGCCAAAACAGTATAAAGTGGTCATGTACAACGATGATTTTACGCCCATGGATGTGGTGGTGGAGATTCTCATTGACGTGTTCCGCAAAAATTATGAGGAAGCGGTAGCCATCATGATGACGGTCCATAAGGGACAGAAAGCCGTGGTGGGCGTTTATTCCTACGATATTGCAAAGACGAAGGCGGCCAGGGCGGTAAAAATTGCCCGAGAGCAGGGATATCCGTTCCGGGTGGAAGTGGAGTCTTAGGACGACGCTGTGCAGATTACGGTGAAGACAGGACGCGGATAAAGGCTGCCGATTATGACTGGAGGAAGAAGAAATTTGAAGATAGCAAAAGAAGTGGAAGAGCTGCTGAACGACGCAGTTTTAAATGCAGGGAGGCGGGGAAATGAGTATGTGACCCCGGAGCACGTGTGGTTTGTGCTTGCAGACCGGCCAGCCTTCCAGGCTGCATTTAAAAGCTGTGGAGGCGACGTGAAAAAGTTAAAGTCACGGCTGGAGGACTACCTGGGGCAGATGGACACTGTGGAGAAGGATGAAGGCGGTATCGAGGTCAGCTACGGCTTGAACCAGACCATAGAGGAGGCGGCAAGGAAGGCGATTTCCTCGGACCGCGATACGATTGAACTGCCGCATCTGCTGTACAGCATGATGGAACTGGAGGAGAGCTACGGCGCGTATTTTGTTCAGATGCAGGGCGTGGAATGCGTGGACCTCCTGGTGGAACTGGGCTCCTCTAATATGGATAATGAGGAAGATGCAAAAGAGGAGCGGGAGAGCGTTCTGCTTCAATACGCGGTCTGTATCAATGATGAGGTGAAAAACAGCTGCCCTTTAATAGGAAGGGAGGCGGAGCTGGAACGCACCATGCAGGTATTGTGCCGGCGTCAGAAGAATAATCCGCTCCATGTGGGGGAACCCGGTGTGGGAAAGACGGCCATCACGTATGGGCTGGCAGCCAGAATCAACGAGGGCCGCGTACCGGAGAAGCTGAAAAATGCCAGAATCTACGGGATTGATTTGGGATCCATGTTGGCGGGCACCCAGTTTCGGGGCGATTTCGAGAAGCGGCTCAAGGCGGTGATGGAAGAGCTGAAGGAGGAAGAAAATCCCATTCTCTATATCGACGAGATTCATAATCTGGTAGGGGCCGGCGCGGTAAACGGCGGATCCATGGATGCCTCCAATCTGCTGAAGCCGTATTTAACCGACGGAAAGCTTAAATTTATCGGGGCTACCACTTATGAGGAATATAAGAAGTATTTTTCAAAGGATAAGAGCCTGGTAAGGCGTTTTCAGAATATCGATATCAAGGAACCGACGGTGGAAGAGACGGTGGAGATATTAAATGGCCTAAAGCCGTACTATGAAAAATTCCACCATGTCCGCTATCAGAAGGGGACCATGGAGCACGCGGCCAGTCTCTCGGAACAGTATATCAATGAGCGGTATCTGCCTGACAAGGCCATTGACTTAATTGACGAGGCGGGGGCCTATCTGGAGCTGCATCCGAAAAATAAGAAGATCCAGGTGGTGGATAAGAAACTGGTGGAAGAGGTGCTGGCGAAGATCTGCAGGATTCCGAAGCAGACGGTGGAGATGGAGGAACGGCAGAAGCTGGCACGCCTGGAGCGGGAGCTGAAGGGAAGAGTCTTCGGTCAGGAGGCGGCGGTGGATCAGCTGACCAATGCCATCAAGCTGTCGAAGGCGGGCCTGAGCGAGGAGAATAAACCGGTGGGGAGTCTCTTGTTCGTCGGACCGACCGGAGTGGGAAAGACAGAGCTTGCAAAGTCGGTGGCTGAGGTGCTTGGAATCCGCCTTGTGCGGTTTGATATGAGCGAGTACGCGGAAAAACATACGGTGGCGAAGCTGATCGGATCGCCGGCCGGCTACGTGGGATATGAGGAAGGCGGCCTTCTGACGGAAGCGATCAGGAAGAACCCGCACTGTGTCCTCCTGCTCGATGAGATCGAGAAAGCGCATTCGGACATCTATAACATTCTGCTTCAGATTATGGATTATGCGACGCTGACCGACAACCAGGGCAGGAAGGCGGATTTTCGCAGCGTTATTTTAATCATGACCTCCAACGCGGGGGCGGAAAAGGCCGACCGCGCCTCCATCGGATTCGGGGGACGGCAGTTGAATGAGGAAGGAATCACCGATGAGGTGAAGCGCGTGTTCCGGCCGGAGTTCAGAAACCGCCTCGACCGGATCATTATATTCCGTCCGCTGGATGCGGCCATGGCGGACCGGATTGTGGGAAAAGAATTCGGTAATCTGGCCCGGAAGGCGGCGGAGAAAAACGTGGAGCTGACCCTGTCAAGAGCGTGCAGGAAATACCTGGCGGCGAAAGGCGTGAGCCGCGAATACGGAGCCAGGGAGATTAAGCGGATCATCGGTCAGGAGATTAAGCCGCTCCTGGTGGATGAGATGCTGTTCGGGCGGCTGAAGAAGGGCGGAAGCTGTGAGATTGATTATGATGGAGTTAAAATCAGAATCCTGCCGTAACAGGATTCTGATTTATGAGAGAAAAGGGATATATTTTTAAATAAAATTCTGTCAGGTAGCTTTTATCTGTCTTGCTTTATTTATCGTTGTAATAATTATGGAACTACTGCAGAGTCCGGTTATTTCATAGAGATAACCTTTTTTTGTCAGTTCCAGGAGATGCGTAAAAAGAGGATGTTTTTCATTATCTCCCGAAGCGCAAATGATGGCCCGGCCCTGAAGGGAGTCTGTAACCGGAACCCCTTTATATATCATATTAGATGCATGATGAGGAACGAGCAGATAACTGCATTTTGGCGGAACTTTAATGGTAGAGATGCAGGACGGCCAGGTGGAGTATTCTGCGTCTCCGGCCAGAAGCGTGTAACCCTCCTCTCCTTCCATTCTTATGACAATACCGGTATTATTTATTTTGGTTAACATTCCACCGCCTTTCGCCATGCCGATCGTCACTTTATCATTTTTGAATATCTGCCTTCCTTTCTTTGTAAATTTTTTAGTGGTAAGCGGAATAAGGTTTAACTGTCCTCTTAATTCCAGATACTTTGCAAGACGTTTCGCTGAAGCTTTGGCAGGATGCGCGTCATCATTTAAATCCGGAGCAATCCAGGGAATCATAAATATATGTTCTCCTGCATAAACAACCCCTAAAATATGATCCAAATCCCAGTGTGAGAGGATTACCATATCAGGTTTTCTGGTATTCAGATGATTCTCGGCATATGGATAATGTGATATGACTTCGCCTTCTTCGGTGGTTAAGCTGCATATATACCGGTATCCAATATCAAAATAGAATTTTTTTTTGCTTTTTCCTGTGGCAGTTATGTAAATGCAATTTCCATCGCCAACGTTAAAGCTTTCTATTTTAAAGTCAGTGATATCTGTAAACAGCTCTGACAGTAATGATTCAATGTCAGAATCCTCACGGACGGAGTCCTCCGTCTGATATAAGTTCTCTATCATAGTCTGTTCTTCTTCAGAAAGTAAATGATCAGTTATCATGAGCGACGAGCGGCGGAAACGAACAGGGCTTGCACTGGTCATAAGGATTCCGGGAATGGTATCATCGTAGACTCCCATAATGCTTTGAGCCTCCTTTAACTTCTGAAGATCAGGAGCGACATTGCTGCTGTCGGGAAGTAAATATCCTCCATGCCACATTCCGTCCATCAGACTGAACAGCTTCTGATACTTAGATAAACAAGCCGCGTTTACCTGAAATTCTATAAAATAGGGATGATATTCAATATCTTCATCGGACGAAACATAATCCGCAAATTCAGGCGGAAGCTGTCTAAACGGTATTACGAAGGGGGCCTGTCTGCCATGCTCTTCAAGGTACTGAAAGACAGCCTGATCGTAAGAAAGCAAGTCTTTTGACAGAATG
This sequence comes from Hungatella hominis, assembly GCF_014288005.1. Taxonomy (NCBI): domain Bacteria; kingdom Bacillati; phylum Bacillota; class Clostridia; order Lachnospirales; family Lachnospiraceae; genus Hungatella; species Hungatella hominis. Next base: position 424,833 of record NZ_JACOPB010000004.1, on the reverse strand, counting down.
CTGAAACTGATTATCTCATTATCACGGTTTTCTGACGATATGTTCTCTTCATAAAATTCTTCGGGAAAATGTTCTATTTTAAAATAAATCTCTGTTTTATTCCCCAAAATATCCTCAAATAATTTGCTTATCAGCTTGTTATGCTGTTGTAAATGTATAGTTTCCTGTATCATGGAGCGCCTCCTCTTTTGTTATGGTGATGTCAATATATCTGTATGGTTAATACAATTCTGCTGTCAACTTTCTGTGAAGCTGCCAGACATCATCTCCATAGTTGCTGACCAGAGTTACCACAGTCCCTGTTTCTCTCTTATAAGAAGAGATAAAACTGACTCCGGGATCACTGCCCTGAAAATAGGGGGTATAAGTTCCATTTTGTTCCCGTAGCCAGATCCCGTATCCGTAGCACCGCGCATTCCCGCTGTGATTTTCAGTCATATTCGCAGCCATGTCCGGGGAAATCACTTTGCCGGACATGAGGTGTTCCCAGAACCGTCCGATATCGCCAACCGTCGTAAATGCGCCGCCCGCACCCGTGCCTTTTGCGTCAACGCTGAATATGTTGGTTCGGTACGTCTGCGTTTCTGCATCATAGATATAGTTTGACGCGCATTTGGCCGGGAGCCGGTCCAACTCATAGTATCCCGTTGAGGTCATGCCGCAGGGGATAAACAGGCAGTCTCTCAAGTATTCATCAAACGCGGCGCCTGTCACGGATTCCATGATTATGGCCAGCACGACAAAACCGGTATTGTTGTATTGAAAACGGCTTCCGCGGGGATACGTCATGGGTTTATCAAGGAACAGCGGCAGTAAGTCCCTGTTGGAGCGTATCTTATAATTGGGGTAATCTCTCCATAAGTCCCCGTACTCCTCCATGATACTCTCGTCAAAGTAGTCCGGTATGCCGGAGGTATGGGTCAGCAGCTCCTCCACGGTGATATTCCGGTCGATGGCTCTTAAGTCAAAGTCAAGTAAATCACCGATCCGGTCGCTGAAATTCAGCCGTCCCCGTTCGATCAGCTGTAATATTCCCGCCGCCACAAACACCTTTCCGGCCGAAGCGGTTGCAAATTTTGTGTCGGGTTCATTTGGCACCCGGTTGGCCAGGTCGGCGAATCCGTATGCCTTTTCCAATATCGTCCCGCCGTGTCGGACTGCCTGGATGCAGCCCCTGAAATCGGCGTTTATGAGTGTTTCTATGTTCATGGAAGAAGGTTTCCTTTCTGTAAGCGTATTGTGAGTTGATGTGCTGTCCGGAAATGGGCTTTAGCTCCAGCCCTGGTATTGTGTCTCATATCAGTCTTTATTGTATCGTTATTGGGTTACGTTGTCTATCGAATTTGGCCAACGATCTTTAAAAATTGCATGAATATCTTAAAAAACAGAGTTTTTTCGGAATGTATTTCCTGATATAGTTATGACAGAAAGAAAAAACAAGTATTGCACGTGAGCAGCCCAAAGGCGTCTGCTAAGTGCTCATAGCAAGGAGGATACAACATGAAAAAGAGATTACTGGCTTCTGTATTATGTGCAGCCATGGCGGGAACACTTCTGGCCGGCTGCGGTTCCAAGGATTCTTCAGGCGGCGCGTCACAGGCCCCAGCGGCGGGAACGGAGGCAAAGACCGAGACGGCAAAAACGGAGGCGGCAAAGACCGAATCAGATACGACGGCAGCGGGGACAGACGCTTCCATCGTGACGGAGCCGACAGAGTTGACTTTTATATTTGCTGACGGCGACGAGGGGGCAAAAGCTTCCATGAACGAAATTGTAAACCGCTTTAATGAGGCGTATCCGGATATTACCGTGAAGATCCAGCCAGGCAACGGCGGAGCTTACAGCGAGTTCTTAAAGACAAAGGAAAGTGTCGGGGAATTCCCGGATGTGATGGAAATGAGAGATACTCCGGTCTATGTGCGTGCCGATATGCTGGAACCGCTGCCGGAAGATATCGTTTCTTTATTTAAAACGACAGTTGCATTTGACGGAAAGACGTATACGGCTCCTCTGGGCGGTGAGAATACGCAGGGAATTATTTATAATAAGAAGTATTTTGATGAGAACGGGTTCACGGAGCCGAAGACATACGATGAATTTATGGAACTCTGTCAGAAGATCAGGGATAAGGGGGATATGGCCCCTCTCGTGATCGGCGGACAGGATATCTGGCATGTAGGATTCTGGTTCTACAAGGCTTACAATGATCAGGTTATGAGCCAGGACACTGATTTTATCAAACATTGCTATGAGGGAACAAAGGATTTTACGGATCCGGCAATCACTGCCACCTTTGAAGAAATGAAGAACATCTTCCAGTATGCGCAGGATGGCTGGGTATCGACCCCGGATGCGCAGATTACAACATTCCTGGTCAGTGATATGGCGGCAATGATGTATTCCGGTACTCATATGTTCTCCCAGATTACAGATGCAGATCCGAACTTTGAGATAGGATGGTTTGCGGTGCCAAGCCCTGATGGAAAGACCCGTCTCGTAGGTGGCGGCGGAGCAGGCGGCCTGGCAATCTCCGCAGAATCCGCAAAGGATGCGAATAAGAAGGCTGCGGCTGAGGAGTTCATCCGTTTCTTCTACGCACCGGATAATTATAAGGTTTACTGTGACAAGTTAAATGCCATTCCGTCTACCGTTGCGACACCTGATCTGGCTGCCGCTCCGGTCATGATGGAAGTCATCGAGGCTACCAATACGGCTGATGATTTAAGCGTTATGTGGAACGGACGAGTAGGTGAAAATGAGCTTCCTCCGGATTTCAGAAATTTCATGTATAAGACAACGATTGAAATAATTCAGGGACAGAGGGATATTCCGTCCGCATGTGAGGAATTAAACAAGACGTGGCAGGTTGCCATGCAGAGCTTTAACCCGTTAAAGAACGCGGAATAGAGTGATGAAAAGGGGGGTGTTACAGAGCCGGAATGGTTCTCTAACAGCCCCTTAGATAAGAAAAGGAAAGGAGATGGGGGACAGATGGGAAAGAAAAAAGCAAAGTTTGATTTCGTATCAATAGGATTTATCGCACCGGCTTTCCTGTTTTTTACGCTGTTTATTATCGTGCCGACGATTGCCAGCGTTTATTACAGCTTTACCTCATGGGACGGACTGAATCCGGTCGTCAAGTTTGTCGGGCTGGCAAACTACAAAGAGATTTTTACCAGCGCCCGTTTTGGAAATGCACTGAAAAATACGGTAATTCTTACCGCGTTCATATCGATTCTGGAAAACAGCATGGCGTTAATTCTGGCGCTGATCGTGGATAATGTGAGATGGGGAAAGAATTTTTTCCGGAGCGCTTTCTACGTTCCCGTACTGATCAGCGGCATCGTGTCCGGCTTTATCTGGAAGATCATGTACAACTACAATTTCGGTGCGGTCAATACGATATTCCGTTCGCTGGGAATGGGCGAGTATTGCCAGGACTGGCTGGGAAATCCGAAGCTGGCTCTGATCATGGTCGGTGTCGTGCTGGTATGGAAAGGCGCCGGTTACTACATGATTATCTACCTGGCTTCACTGCAGAGTGTACCTACCGATGTGGTGGAGGCGGCGGCTATCGACGGCGCGTCACCGCTTCAGCGTTTCAAGGCAATCACACTGCCTCTGATCTCCGGTGCATTTACCATCAATCTGACACTTTCCCTGATTAACGGTCTGAAGGTGTTCGATCAGATATCCGTCATGACGGACGGCGGTCCCGGATTTACGACAGAGACCATCGTGTACCTGCTGTATAAGGTGGGCTTCAATGAAGGCCGGCAGGGCTTCGGAACGGCGGTCGGCATCGTGCTCCTGTTTATTATTCTGATTCTCAACGCGATCCAGCAGAGCATTCTAAAACGCAGGGAGGTGCAGTTATAATGAAAGAAGTAGGAATTAAAGCCAGCAGACGGAAGGTACGACCGGGAAACGGTATTCTCTTTGCCGCAACGATTATACTGGCCGTTCTGTTCCTGGCTCCCGTATTCTTTGCGATTATATCCGCATTTAAGAGCAACGGCGAAATCCTGAAGAATCCCATGTCTCTGCCAACTACGCTGTACTTAAAGAACTTTCAGGATTTATTTGCCCAGTCGGATTTTGTGACTGCCATTTTCCACAGTGTGGTTTTAACGCTGGTATCCGAAGTGCTGATTGTCTTTATCGTTCCCATGGCGGCCTATGCGATGGAGCGGCGCAGGACGAGGACAACTATATTTATCTATACATACTTTCTGGCGGGCATGATGATTCCATTTCATCTCTATATGTTCCCGCTGTTTAAAGAGATGAAGATGTTTGGACTGTTCGGCAATTTGGCAGGCCCCATCGCCTGTTATATCTCAGGCTCAGTGGCTTTCGGCTCCCTGCTGTACTGCAGCTTTTTAAAGGGAGTGCCGTTAGAGATCGAGGAGGCGGCCCAGATCGATGGCTGCAATCCGTTCCAGACATTCTGGAAGGTGACATTTCCCCTTCTTGGACCGTGTACTGCTTCCATGGTGGTGTTAAACGGACTCGGTATCTGGAATGACTTTTTAATGCCGTATCTAGTTCTTCCTTCAGACCGGGCGAAAACGATTACGGTTGAGGTATACTCCTTTGTCGGTCAGTATACGGCGCGGTGGGATATTGTGTTTGCGGGTACGGTTTGTTCCATCATTCCGGCACTCATTATCTTTGTGCTGCTGCAGAAGTATTTTGTGAAGGGGATTACGGCGGGGGCTGCAAAAGGGTAATGTGCCGGGGGGGGGTACGCCCCAACGCTTGCGGAGAGCCCGGGGACGGCAGGAGCAGAAGATTCAGCTGCTTCTTGTTTCCTCGGTGGCAGGAACTAAAGCAGGAAGACAGGAAAAAAGGGCGGATCGCGCAAACTACGGAAGAAATCCTGAAGGATTTTTCCTCCGTGTGCGCTTGAAAGCAGGCTTTGAGGCCTGCTTTCACCACCCTTTTTTCCTGCCTTCCTGCTTAAGTTCCTGCGTACCTCGGAAAAGGAAGCAGCTGAATCTTCTGCTCCTGCCGTCCCCGGGCTCTCCGCAAGCGCTGGGGCTGTGTACTGGCTGTGCGAGGAGAGAAGGGCTGTTGTACTGGCTGCGCGAGGAGAGAAGGGCTGTTGTACTGGCTGCGTGAGGAGGGAAGGGCTGTTGTACTGGCTGCGTGAGGAGGGAAGGGCTGAAGATGGGGTGGAAATTGAGGTTAAGTGGGATGTATGGTATAATGGTGGGTAAGAGTTTTGGGGAGTAAGGGGGAGAAAATAATATGAAGAAGCGCTGGAAAAGGAATTTGAGCCTGTATCAGAAATTCTGTCTCGTTATTATTACGCTGGGGTTAATTCCCATGCTTTTTCTCTCGACGGTGATCGTAAACCGGATGTTTAAGGAGTATGGTAATTCTTTGAGGAGTAATTACGTTCAGGCGGCGTCTTATGTGAGTGAGTCGCTGGCTGATATGATGGAGAGCTATAATGGGGTATCGAAGATGCCTTATTATTATAATTATTCCAGCGAGGGGGAGTTACAGTTTAATTATATGTCGTATGATAATCTGAGACGGATTATCTATGGGATAGGCGAGGATCCGGAGTACATGGAGGCCAACCGGTATAAAAGCATGATGGTGTTTCTGGGAAATGTCCAGGCGGTGGACAGTTATATTTCCGGAGCTCATTTTGCGGGAGAGGGAATTCAGGGGGAGAAGCTGGCATTTCACCGGTCGCGGCGGAATATTCCTTCGGAGGAAGAGACGGTGTTTGACGCCAGGATGGGGCTCGATGGACTGGATAGAAACAGTAAGAATCTGATGTTGATTCTGACTCATAAGAACGACTATTTTCGTATGCAGGATTCCTGGGTCTTTACACTGGCCAGGAATTACTTTGATTTAACGGGGACAGTAGGAAATTATAAGTATGTCGGTACGCTGTTTATCGATGTGGATTTAGAGCGGATGGAGGCGGCGTTTAAGAACCTGAATCTAAATGCAAGGGACCAGGTCTATGTGTGCGATCGGGAAAATAATTGCTATTACAGCAGTGATGAGTTACTGATCGGGAAGAATCTGACGTCGGAGGGAGTCCGGTTTGAGGAGACGAAGGAAGAGTTCGTCGTGGATACACCGTATAATGCCAGCGGGCTGAAGGTGATTATTACGATGAAGACGGCGACCGCCTATGAGAAGATCAGACGTATGCAGACGATGATGTATGTGTTCATCGGTGCGTCTCTGGCGGCGCTTCTGGGCGGTTCGGTGTGGTTTTCCAGGCGTCTGACAAAGCCGATTCGGAATATGATGGAACAGATGTCGGAGATTGAAACCGGTAACTTTCAGGTTCGCCTCCCTGTAACCTCGGGGGATGAGATTGGGGTGCTGTCGAAGCGGTTCAATCAGATGTCGAAGGAGCTGGAGAGTTATATCAATCAGTCCTATGTGGCGCATATGAAGCAGGCGGAGGCGGAGATGACGGCGCTGAAATCCCAGATTTATCCGCATTTCCTCTATAATACACTGGAAATTATCCGGATGACGGCGCTGGACAAGGATGATACGGTCGTATCTGAGATGATCGAGGCGCTGTCCAGCCAGATCCACTATATGATTGGCCCCATGCAGGACATGGTGCCGTTGGAAAAAGAGGTGGAGATCATAAGGCAGTATGTCTATCTGTTAAACTGCCGGATCAAGGGAAAGGTCCATTTTACCGCGGATTTAAACGGACTCAGTGAGGTTCACGTCCCCAAGCTGATTCTGCAGCCGATCGTGGAGAATGCCTATGTCCATGGAATCAAACCGAAGGACGGGTCAGGACACGTGATGATCGAGGCGGAGCATGTGGAGAACCGTATGGAAATCTCGGTCATGGACAATGGCGCTGGTATGAGCAGCGGGGAACTGGAACAGCTGAAGCTGCTTCTGGATGGAAATGAGCCAGGGATTAAAAATGAACATAACTGGCAGAGCATTGGCCTGAAAAATGTACATGACCGCGTGCGGTATTTATACGGAGAGGCGTACGGAATTGAAATCACCAGCACGCCCGGGGTCGGAACCATGGTTCGGATTATCATGCCGTGGAAAGAAGGGGGAGAAGAGGAATGATAAAAATGATTCTGGCGGACGATGAGCCCGTGATCATAAGAGGATTACAGAAGCTTGTGGATTTTAACCGTCTGGGTATCGAGATCGTGGGGGAATACGAAGACGGGAAAGCCGCGTTTGATGGGATTCTCACAGAGAAACCGGATATTGCGCTTCTCGATATCTATATGCCGAAGAAGACGGGTATCGATATTTTAAAAGAGCTGAAGGCGCTGGGGATTGAGACGAAGGTGATCTTCGTAAGCGGGTTCCAGGATTTCCAGTATGCCAAGGATGCTCTGACGTACGGCGCCGTGAACTATCTGCTGAAGCCCGTTATCCGCGAGGAACTGGTGGAGACGCTGGAGAAATGCATCACCATGCTGAAAAATGATGCGGATGGCGAAGGCGGCGGCCCGGAGCACCCGGATTACCCGGAGGAAGAGGGGCCAGCGGCGGCGTACGATAAGCTGGTGGAAATAGAAGAGTGCAGATATTTACCGATCCTGACGGAAATTCTCTACAGCAGACAGACGGGGAAACAGGAGCGAAGGTTGGTCCAGTTTTCGGTATTGAGCTTTCTGGAGCAATATCTGGAAAAGCGGCATCTGGGGATTGTTTTCTTAAAAAATGGGCACATTGTCATGGTGCTCAAGAATCCCGAGAAGGAGGAAACGGGAAGGACACTCGGTTCCATCCTGGAGGAAGCAGAGGTGCAGCTTCACATTCCGCGCTGCCGGCTTGGTTTTATCGTGGGTAATCCGGTAGACTCCATGGGAGAGATACCGAAGGCGTATGAAGCGTGTCTGTCCATGACTGGATATTTCTATTTCAGCAGCCAGATCAAAATTCCGGTTCTGCATGTCGGGGAGCCGGTCTTTAAGAAGCCCGCCACACTCGATGAGATACGGGAAGTGAGAAATCAGATGATCGAAGGGATGGTGGCCCAGGATGAAAAGGTGTTTACGGATGCGGCCGCCCGTTTCCGGCGTCTGGTGTGCCTGATTTCGGAGGGAAGAAGGGACGACGCCTGCTTCCACTACGGAAGCACGATTCGTATCATAGAGGAACGGTTTGAAACCATGGGCATTAATGGAATGCCCGTGGAGTTTAAGGATATTCTGGAGCAGGCAAGGCAGAGCGAGTCCTATGAATGCCTTACGGGTCTGTTTGAAGGATACTTTAAGGAGTATAAGGACCGGATAAAAAAGGCGGTCGTGAGCAGTGAGAAAAAGGATATTATCCATGCCAGAGAGTATATTGAGAGGCATTACAGCGAGAACCTGACCCTGGAGGTGCTGGCCGGGGAAATACATATGAATCCCTACTATTTCAGCAGCTTTTTTAAGAAGAATTCCGGAGAGAATTTTAAGGATTACTTAAACAAGGTGCGGATGAAACATGCGATCAACCTGCTGGTATCCACCGATAAAAAAACTGCGGATATAGCGTCGGAAGTTGGCTTTCGGGACAGCAGAGCCTTTTCGGAGCTGTTTTCCAGAATCTACGGAGAGACGCCTTCCAATTACAGGAAACGGGTGAAGGGGAGTTAAGATACCAACAGGGAATCTTTTCAGGGAATCCCTTTTCCAGAAGAAATTTACGGGCCTTTTCGGCGCCTGCGACGGCATGGCATAACGACGGATTCTCAAACTGCTCCTGGCGTCCGATATCGTGCAGCAGGCAGGCGGCTATAAGAACGTCGCAGTCAACATGACGTTCCTGTTCTGCAATATCCAGTGCAACATAGAGGACTCTGATCCATGTCTGTATCCCCTTTTATTTATATATTTTCTATGTAACAGATTGTACCATACTTTGAGGGAGACTACTATCATGGATTTTGGCTGTGATGAGTATTAATTTTTTAATATGATTGAGAAAAATATAAAAGGGTACTTGAAAAAAACAAGTACCCAGTGTATAATTTACTTAGAAGTAATCAAAAGACAATTCTGGTCTGATGATTGCGCTTCGGATTCTGTAGTAATTTATAGTTACCAGCTATCCTCTAATGCCAGTAGAGGATAGCTATTTTCTTTTCTGATGATTTTCTATGTAAGTCAGCGCGGCAAAGATCACCAGCACTAATGTCAACACTTCAAGTGTATTCATATTACATGTCCTCCTGCGGTTATTTCCGAAGGAAACCATCAGACTATCCTCTGACTTCTATAATCAATTATACAAAAATATTATAACATTAAATAGGAGTGAATACAACATAAAAACAGAGTGAAATATTCGATGATCCCCCATCCTCCACATTCCCCATCCTTACCCATTCCTCTGCCCCGCATTCCTGTATGCGGCCGGCGTCAGTCCTGTCTCTTTTTTGAATATGGAATAAAAGTAGTTCGGGTTGGAGAATCCGGTTGCCTCGGCGATGGTGGTGATGGTCATATCGCTGTTCATCAGAAGCTCCTGAGCCTTAACGATGCGGATCTGGCGTATGTAGTCATTGATATAAAAGCCGGTGATGGACTTAAAGATTCTGGAAAAATAATTGGTAGAATAGCCTAAGTACTCGGCCACCATTCCGGCGCTTAAGTTGTAATCATTATAGTGCTCTTCAATGTACTTTCTGCTTTCCTCAATCCGTTCAAAATGCTTGTTGTCCTTTAACTGTTCGGCTGCGGCCTTCCGTTCCTGGTACCATTCAAAGATGGTCAGGAGGACGCCGGCCCCTTCCGTCAGAGTGGCAGGAGTGTGGAGTGTCTCGGCAGATAAATAGGAGTCCTTGTCGGGAGCGTTTAATTTCTGCATCTGGAACAGGAGGTCTAAGTACAGCCGGTTAAACAGCAGGGAGGCGGGCTGATATGAATACTGCTTTAAAATAGAAAGGAACTCCTGAACATTTTCCGTGAATTCCTTTTGTTTTCCGTGCAGCATGCAGGCGAGAATCTCATCAGCCAGCTTATCGGGATACGTCATGTATTCCGGCATCAGTTCCATCACACGCCCCGGATAGATAATCTGATTGGTACCCAGCACGAAACGGTAGTTCTTAAGCTCCAATACGCGCCGGTACACCCGGTTCAAATCCTCAATTCCACTGGTCACGCCGTCGAGACTGATGGTTAAAACCAGATGGTTGTCTGTAAGAAGTTCGTCCTTAGCCGCCTCCAGAAGCCGTACCAGTTCATCGAAGGTGATGGGAATGCCCTCTATGGTATTAATCAGACAGATGACCTGGTCAGATGCGACGGGAACGCATTCCGTGTAGAAGAGGGGGCTTAAGGTTTCATGAAGATGCTGGCTGATCCTGGTCTGCACAATGGGGGCAAGGACATCGCTGCTGTCACTGTTCTCTATGAAATAACAGGCTAAAAACATCCCTTCAAAGGGGATCTCCCACCCATTCTTTTCCAGAAGCTCCTTCGTTTGGGCGATATCGCGGTTTCCCAGAATTAGACCACGGATCAGGTCTGATTTCATACGGGGCTGATAGAAGGCATTTTCCTCCTCCAGCTCCCTGATTTCATCGATGGCATTTTCATAGACGTGGCGGATCAGGGAGAATTCATCCATGTCCGAGCCGCCGGCGTACTTGGAATCCCGGAGCTCTTCGGTAATCGCCTCCAAGGGCCGGTAGAGCCGTTTCGTAATGATATACTGCAGCAGAATGGCAGTCAGGAAGATCGCCGCTGCCACAGCCAGAGACAAGTTTCTCTGAACCTTCATGGGGCCGACAATTTCACTGTACGGGACACCGCTTAAAAAGGTGAAATTCTGGGCGGGATCCTTGTAAAAGGCGCATAAATAATCGTCTCCGTGAAAGGTTCTTAAGCTGCTGGCGGATTCGCCCTCTGTCAGACCGGGCCAGGCGAGAAACGCCTCGCAGGCTTCCGGATCTGAGGTAAAATCTTCCGTCAAGTCGGAGAGCAGAACCATACCATTATCCCCCAGAACCATACCTGCCTGGGAACCGGTTCCCAGCACGTGCTCCGAGAGCTTCTTCATATCCAGATTGATGAATATGCCTCCGCTCAGCTCATCAAAATTATCCGCATAGACCGGATAGGCGAAGGTAAGGGCCTCTTCCGACGTTCCTGTCAGAGGGGAAGGGAAGACGGAAGCCTTTTTTGCCTCCTTTAAATACTCCCAGCAGTAATCGAGGTTGAAACGGTAAGAGCCGCAGGTTATGGCGTCGTCTGCTGTGGCATTGTAAATATAAAGGGAGCTTACGTATGGATTGATGTTGTAGAATTTCTTTACAATCAGATACGTAGCATAGTTCTCTGCCGGATCGAATTCCTTTAGTGAGCTGAAGCCGACAACTCTGGAATCCAGGATGACCGTATTGTAGAGCTGTGATATCTCACTGACCAGATCGTTCATGGTGCGGGCGCTCTTTTCCAGATTCTTTTCCTGGCCGTCATACAGATTTTTAGAGAGAGAATCTGCGTATCTCTGATAAAAAAATACCGTCAGGATGAAAATTGTGACGGAGATGACCAGCAGGCATGTGCTGAGCATCTTTCTGAAATAATTCTTGCCACCAATCAATTTCTTTATCATATCTCTTTTTACCCCAATCGTAATTGTTCTCTATTCAATCAGTATAGCGAAAAGCGGCCCTGGAATCAATCATCAGGAGGGCTGATCTTTGGAAATGAGAGTAAAGTGTTAGATTTTAAAGTCTGAAAACCCCGCTTTTTAAAGCCATTACGGAGTATCCGCAGTTTACGGAGGCATGCCTGGGAGCGTATAGTGAAATCATGCAGGGAGCAGGAAAGGAGTAGAAAAGTGATATGAAAGGAAAGGGATTTTTTAAGGAACTTTATAAGAACAGGGCTCTGTACAGCATGTTTCTTCCGGCCGCCGCGGTATTAATTCTGTTTAATTATCTGCCCATGTTTGGTATGGTAACGGCGTTTAAGGATTTTAACTTTGCGGACGGAATATTCGGAAGCCCCTGGATTTCACCGCTGACGAAAAACTTTGAATATCTGTTTTCGTCGGGATCGGCGACAAGGGCCACATGGAATACGATCTTGCTAAATCTGTTATTTATCGTATTCGGACTGGTATTTGAACTGGGATTTGCATTGATGTTTAATGAACTGAGGATGAAGAAATTTAAATCTGCCGTGCAGTTTGGTATCTTTCTCCCCTATTTCATTTCCTGGATTGTGGTAGGACTGTTTTCCTATAACTTATTTAACTATGAACACGGAAGTCTGAATACACTGCTCAAGTTGTTTGGAATGGAGGCCATTAACTGGTACGAGAATCCGAAGATGTGGGTCGTAATCCTGGTGGTGTTCCGTGTCTGGAAGATGACAGGGTACGGCATGATCATGTACATAGCGGCATTGGGCGGTATTGATACGACATACTATGAGGCGGCGAAGATTGACGGTGCATCGAGATGGCAGCAGATTAAGAGCATCAGCCTGCCGCTGCTGGCGCCGACAGCAATTACGCTTCTTCTGCTGAACTGCGGCAAAATCATGAACGCGGATTTCGGAATGTTCTACTCCATGATTGGAAATAACGCGCAGCTCTATTCCACCACGGATGTGCTGGATACGTTCATTTACCGTAACTTAAGGCTCAACGGAGACGTGGGGATGTCGTCGGCCGCAGGGCTTTACCAGTCGGTGCTGTCCACGGCAATCCTGCTTTTTATGAACCGTCTGGCAAGAAAGCACAATCCTGACGGAGCACTGTTTTAAGTCACTCCACTAGGTTCGTGGAAAACCTCGCCATGCCCGATGAAGCGGGGCACGCTGAGTGGAGATGACATGCATCGCACGTAAGCGCCTAAAAGACAGGCGCTAAGTGCTCATAGCAAGGGAGGAGAAAATGATGAAACAAGGAAAAAAACTGTCATGGAAAAATTTCCCCATCAGCATTCTGCTGGCGGTCAGCGCACTCATCTGTATCGTGCCGTTCTGGCTGGTTCTGGTCAGCTCACTGACGCCGGAAGCTGATATTATATCATACGGATACTCGCTGTTTCCAAGGCGGATCGATTTTACGGCGTATAAGATCCTTCTGGCGGACGCGGGAAGAATCTTAAATGGATATAAGATTTCTATTTTTGTAACTGTGGTGGGAACGATTCTGAGTGTTGCGGTGATTACGCTGGCTGCATACCCCATTTCCCAGGACCGCGTGAAGTATCACAGGGCTCTCAATTTCTTCGTCTTGTTTACCATGCTGTTCAATGGAGGAATGGTGCCGTGGTTTATCGTCTGCCGGAATATGCTTCATCTGAAGGATTCCGTATGGGCCCTGATTCTGCCGTATCTGGCTAATGCCTGGTATATTTTCCTGACGAGAAACTATTACCGGAGCATTCCGGCGGAACTGGTGGAGTCTGCGAAAATCGACGGAGCGTCGGAATACCGAATCTTTTTCCAGATTATTCTGCCTTTGGCGAAACCGGTTATCGCCACCATCAGCCTGTTTATCAGCTTAAACTACTGGAATGACTGGTGGCTGGGGATCATGCTGATCGACAACACGGATTTACAGCCGCTGCAGCTGCTCCTGCGAACGATCACCTCCAATATTCAGTTCTTAAGCTCCTCCTCCAATGTCAACGCGATCACACAGGCGGCGGGGAGCATACCATCGGAGGGAATCAAGATGGCGACCTGTATCGCCACCATCGGTCCGATTATTCTGGTCTATCCGTTTGTACAGAAGTATTTTGTAAAAGGCATTATGGTAGGGGCTGTAAAAGGGTGAGAATACCTGACAGAGGCATCACCGCAAAATGATACAGATGTTTTTGCAATGCGCAACAAAAAAATATATAATAATCAAAAGGAGAGAGGTTACAATGAAAAAAAGAACAGGTACAAAGGCATTATCGATTGCACTGGCCGCTGTGCTGTGCATGACAGGACTTGCAGGATGCGGGTCACAAACGCAGGAGACACAGGGAAGCACCGCGGCAAAGACAGAGGCGGGAGAGACTCCCGCGGATTTAAAACCAGTGACGCTGAAGCTTTGGTCCTGCAGCGATAAGTATCAGGCGCAGGAGGAGGTACTGGACAAATTTTGCGAAACGTATAGAGACAAACTGAATATTGATAAGATAGAGTTCAATTACGTGCCGTTCGGCGATTACGAGGATAAGATGACCTCCCTGGTCGCAGGCGGAGATGATTTTGATGGAATGTATGTTTCTGACTGGATGCTCTATAATAAGATGTCCAACAAGGGCGGTCTGATGCCGTTAAATGATTTCATGCAGCAGTATGCGCCGTCACTCTATGCGACGTATCAGGAAAATGGCTCTATGACCGCATGCAGCATCGACGGCCAGCTGGTGGCCATGCCGTGGACGAAAAAGAAGAGCTCCAAAGCGATTCTTCTTTACCGGAAGGATCTGGCGGATCAGTACGGAGTCGATACCTCCAGGCTTGAGACGATCGAGGATCTGGATGCCATGCTGACAGAGGCCAAGGCAAAGGTACCGGATATTACGATATTCGAATCAGGTTTCCCGAGAGGTAATACATACAGCGATGTTCTGGCTGTACTTCATGCAAAATATGAAATGGATAACATGAATTATCACACCCTGACTTTTGATTTTAACGAAGAAAAGCCGGTACTTAAGGCTGTGGAAGAGACGGCCATGTTTAAAGAGGCAGTCACCTGGATGAATAAGTGGTATAACGAGGGCATCGTATCGAAAAATGAGCTTTCCGAGACCGATACTAAGATGTTTGAGAACGGCAAGACATTTGCAAAGGTGGGACTTCACGAGAATGCCATGCAGGGCGTTGTATTCAACATTCCAAATGCAGAACTGGGATATGCAGAAATTTATCCGGACGGAAAGTACCGCTATGATTCCCCGTTAAACAATGCATTTGCAGTCAACAAGAATGCGGCCAACCCGGAACGGCTTCTGATGCTCCTGGAACTGTTAAACACGGATGAGGATGCATATGATTTATTCATGTATGGAATTGAGGGGGAAACATACGTAAAGGGCGAAGACGGCTCCATCCAGTATCCGGAAGGCCAGGATGCAGCAAATTCCACATTCCTGGGCTGGTTCTGCTGGCCGTTTGTCAGAGGCCAGTTTGATAAGCCATCGGGAATGATCACACCAAAGGCGCTGGAGATGGAAAATGAATGGCTTGAAAAGGACAGCCTTGTCGTATCTCCACTGACAGGCTTTAACCCTGACACCAGCAGCATCAAGACAGAGCTGGCGCAGAGAGACCAGTTATACGACGAGCAGGGCAAGCTGCTCCTGGCAGGCATTGTGGAAAATAATGATGTGGATGCAGCCGTCAATAAGTATATAGAGAGTCAGAAGGCGGCAGGACTCGATAAGATCCTGGAATTCATGCAGACGGAAGCAGATAAAATGACCGGGAAGTAAGCCGGAAGGGCAGATGATATGACCGGCGAACAAGCCGGAAAAGCAAATAAAAGGCGGGAGCGAAAAGTGGACAATCAATCATGGTCCGGTTTAACGCTCCCACTATTTTACTACAATGAAGATGCAATGGATTCGTCTATGAAATCGTATCCCAGCCCATACCACATATGTGGACCGTCGAAGGTGCGGTGGCGCACATGGCCGGCTTTGCCGAACAGGGAGTAGATTCTCTGGATTTTGTGGAACTGGCTGATGGGATCATCAATGCCTTTTGGCCCGTTCAGCACATCCTGGAGTCCATTTTCAAAGAACGCGGGCCGGGGAGCAATGAGAGAGGCGATGTCACACAGATCGAAATCACGCCACAGTCCGGGAACGAAATTGCAGGGGCATAAATGGGTTTCCAGGATACTTTCTTTTGCACTGTGTAAGTACCCGCTGATCACTGCAAGGCGGATTCGGTCGTCCATGGCGGCAAGCCACATGGTATAGAGACCGCCCCCGGAAAAGCCGCAGCAGCCGAGTCTCTCTGAATCGATCGTGGGAAGTGTCTCTGTATAATCGACGAGCCGCATCAGATCCCACAGGGCGAGACCGGCAAAGGTAAGTCCCAGGGCTTCCGCGGTCATGGTCAGATTTTTACAGGAAGAGCCAAGAGGATTCGGTAAGACATCGCCCAGGAAGGTACGATCCTCCATGGATACCGGCTCTAAGCGTTCTCCATATCCCGGGGGATCGGGGCAGAATACGGTATAGCCCATTTTGACCAGCTGAAGGCCGTAACTCTCCTTGGGATCGGCCGCCAGCTTTTCCCTGACTCCGGGAGCGGTGAGAACGCCGGCCACACTTTCCTTGCTGGCGCCGTGGGCCGGAATAGCGATCATGGCCTTATGGGGCCGGGAATCCGAAAGCCCGTTTGGAACCAGCATGTAAAAAGGCATGAAAACATCCGGCAGAGTCTGTATTTTCAGTTTATACCGGGTATATCCGTCCTCCTGAAAGGTACTTATGAGCTCTGCTTCCCTGCTGTACGGAGCAGAATCGGCAATAAACTGCTCCAGACGTGAAAGGCCGAGTAATTCCCGGAGACGGTCTCTGGATTTGTCCTTCCAGATTAGAAAGGAAGCGGCATCCGCTGCGGTGCAGGCGTATTTGGGAGGGGCGGATTCATAGATCTGCCGAAAAAATTGTTTATAAGAGTAAGTCATAATGATACCCCGCTTTCATAATAATGGTATTCGTGCTGCCATTTTCATTATAAAAGAAGATTCGGGAGCCTGAAAGTATAAAAACAGGGGATTGCGGCCGGGATTAGTTTTTGTAACAGAAAGAAACAGGAAGACTCCTGAAAAATGTGCATGGAAACCTAAAAAAAGCGGCACTCAAATTTTCAGGATATGGCTTATACTGACAGTAAAAAGAGAGAAGACAGTCAAAGGAGAGATGATATGGAAACATTTTATTCAGTAAAAGATTTTGGCGCGGCGGGGGACGGAAAAAGTCTGGACACGGAAGCGATTCAGGCGGCAATCAATCGGTGCAGCCAGGAGGGCGGCGGGTACGTTCTGCTGGAAAAGGGCGAATTCATCTCCGGAACATTGTATATGAAGTCGGGCGTCTATTTGATCGTGACGGCGTCGGCAAAGCTGACAGCAAGCGGTTCCATTGCCGCGTACGGGACGGACACTCATTACAACCGCTATGTCAACGAGCATGACATGGACCGCTGTTTCATCTACGCGGAGGAGGCGGAGAATTTCGGAATCATGGGGGAGGGGATCATCGACGGAAATGCGGAAAGCTTTCCGAATGAAGGAAGCATTTACCGGCCCATGATGATTCGTTTCCTGAGATGCCGCGATGTGAAGCTGAAGGGGATAAAGCTCTATCAGTCCGCCGCATGGACAACCGCATTTCTGGATAGTGAAAACATCTGGGTGGAAGATTTGGAGATCTGCAACGATAGGAGATACAATGGAGACGGCCTCGATTTCGACGGATGCAGAAATGTCTTTGTGGCACGGTGCAGGATATCCGGTACGGATGACAATCTCTGCCTTCAGGCGGGCAGCAGGGAGTACCCCGTGGAAAATGTCCACATATCGGACTGCCATTTTACCTCCATCTGTGCGGGAATCCGGATCGGCCTCAAATCCATCGGGGATATCCGAAATGTGACGGTCTCCGGCTGTACCTTCCAGAATGTATGGCGGGAGGGAATTAAGATCGAGTGCACCGAGGGCGGAAATATCTCGGATATCTGCATTCAGGGAAACATCATGCACAATGTGAGCAGGCCCGTCTTCATTCTGTTGAACAACCGCATGGAGGAGATCGGTTCCTCTGTGGAACTGAAGGAAATGCCGGAAATCGGAACGCTTAGGAGGGTAACCATTTCCGGGCTGACTGCAAGGGACGATGAAGAAATGGAAAAGATTCACTACCGTTTCCAGGACGATGTCATGGGGAGACCGGAATTCGGTGGAATCCGGGTGGATGCGAATAAGGATCATCCGATTGAAAATCTGGTGTTCCAGAACATCGACTATACGGCGATCGGAGGAGTCCGGCTGGATGAGATTCCGGAGGGATATCCGGAAGTACCGGACTATAAGGCGGGAGATACGGCAAAGTATAACAAGACAGGTGATAAGTCCGGTATCGGGCTGGATACGGGCAAAACGGAAGCCGCAGTGAGTGAAAACTATTATCCGGATTGGAGCCGGACCACCCATCTGGATATCCGGAATGTGAAAAATCTTATTCTGGCGCAGGTCATTCTTTCAACGGTGCATGAGGATGAACGGCCGAAGTATCTGGTGGAAGGATGCAGATGTCTGAAGGAAGAGATTTATGATTTGGATTAAATCTGTTTCATACGCAGTGCAGAGAATTTTCCGGGGCCGCTTGTAAACAATCAGCTCTGGCTTCAAAATCGGTGTAGCAGGCAAGAACCACCTGCATCAATTTGTTCCAGCACATCGTAATAAGCATCCTTGGTTTCCTCAATCTTTTTTTCAACACTGATACACTTATAAGCAGATAAAAAACAACTGGGCAATTACATTTGTGCAAGGGCAGAAATGCCATCCACGTTTTTAACTAACCGAACAGCTCGGACAATAAAACCGGCAGAATGCATCCCTCTCCGGGAGCAAGCCGGTGGCAAGGTCTAAAGTTGAGCGATTTCCAGGTTCATCAGCGCCTGCTGCCGGAACGCCGCGTATTCCTCTGCGAGATTCTGAAGTGGTGTTTTCCCGGCGGCATCGGTCCACAGGGTCATTTTCATATCCATTCCTTTGGCCTTCTTTTTCGTTGTCCAGATTCCGATCACCTCCCCACGGTATACAACCGCTCCCGGGTTGGTCACAAGCTTCCAGATCTGTTTCTGAAGTGTTTTATCGGGTTGAAGGATCGCGCGGTCACGCTGGTCCAGGTAAGGATCGTGCCCTCCGAGAAGCAGGAGGTCCCTCTGCAAATCTTCCGGGTGATTCCTGGTAAAAGAGGCCGGAGCAAAGAGGCGTTCCCTGTCCTCTGACAGGATAAATGCCTTTTTTCCGAAGACTGTGACAGGCTCCATTTCTTCTGAAATGGTGTTCCACATACGCCGCGCCTGTTTGCCGGAGCAGCCCAGCCAGCTTGCAAACATATCGGCGGTCGCCGGTCCATAGCAATGCAGGTATTTTCGAACCAGCTTCTTTTCCGCATCACGATCCGGGGGGATAGGGCTGCCTGTCCAGTTTTTAAATGAGGTAAACGTCGGGCTGATCCCATCCCGTTTTCCGAATACGACGAGCCCGTGAAACGCACACGGCCGAAGCAGAAAGGAGACAACGGCTCCGCCGACAGTCTGGACATCGGGGCTGCCGTACATGGAGGGCTTATTCCATAGCTCCCGTTTTTGGATGGGAATCAGAGGCGTCATCCACCCGGCCAGAGTCTGATCAAGGGCGCTCTTGCTGACGATGACGTGATCGTCCAGCTGTGGAATTACCTGCTTCAGTATTTCGAGCAGGCTGTCAAAATCCATCTGCAGGAAGTCGAGGGCCAGCGCGATTCCCTGCGTGTAAATCCATGGCTCCGGTTCATCCGGTATGAGCGCAGACAGAAAAGCATTGCTCTCCGAAACCGGAAACACGACCGGCGTGCCCCGGTAGCTCCATGCCTGCAGGAGCGTTTTCTGTTCATACAGCAGGTGTTCCATATCCGATAAGGTACAGTCCGGCACCCGGTTAAAGAGTGCGGTTTCCCATGCTCCGGGCGGCGTGTTCTGCATACCGCACGCACCGGCCAGCCTGTCTGTTTCCGATTTCGAGTACACGGAATCCAGGTGATGGGAGCGAAGCCTGAAAATTCTGATCTGTTCAATACTCGGTTCTGTCATGGCTTTTTTCCTTTCCTTTCTTTATCCTTATAATACGTTAGAGGGAGGAAAAAAGCAAGGTGAGGACAAAAAGTCAAAATCAGAACCTGTGAGTGAAGAATAAGGGAAAGGATGTATAAAAAGTGTACTCAATAGTTAAAAAATGCAGTTTCTTTTCCCTTCTCCTTCTGCTATTTTAATGATGAACCCAATGTTACACAAAAGCGGTGAACTCCCGGCAGAGACTTGGGCCGGAGCCGCAAAACAGAATGAGAACAGGAGAGAATAGTATGATAAGTCTGCAGGATAACGCCTGGATCGATGAGGCGGCAGAAAAAATTGTGAAAAAAATGGATCTGGTCAGTGAGCGGTCAAGGAATAAGATTCCCTACACGGCCAAAAACGGTGTTCATGATGACAGAAGCAGGGAAGATCAGACATTTTCAGCGGATGATGGGCTGAACTGGTGGTGCAACGGATTCTGGGCGGGCATGCTCTGGCAGATGTACCATGCGGCGGGAAATGAGAAGTATGCGGAAATCGCCCGGATTTCGGAGGAGAAGCTGGACCGGTGTTTCAGCGATTATTACGGGCTGCATCATGACGTCGGCTTCATGTTCCTGCCGAGCGCAGTGGCGGATTACCGTCTGACAGGGAACCCGGATTCGAGGAAACGGGGGCTGCACGCTGCCAATCTTCTGGCAGGCCGGTTCAATCCGGTGGGGAAATTTATCCGTGCCTGGAATGACATTCCGGGCAGCCAGGATGATACGAGAGGCTGGGCGATTATTGACTGCTTGTTTAATATTCCACTGCTGTATTGGGCCAGTGAAGAAACGAAGGATCCAAGGTTTGGGCAGATAGCCAGAATGCACGCAGATACGGTTATGGAAACGTTTGTGAGACCGGATGGCTCGGTACGCCACATTGTGGAATTCGATCCGTTTACAGGGGAAATGGTGCGGGATTACGGCGGCCAGGGATATGGCCAGGGCTCTTCCTGGACGAGGGGGCAGACGTGGGGACTGTACGGCTTCCTCATGAGCTACCGCCATACCGGAAAGCAGGAATACTTAGATACCGCGAAACGGATTGCCCATTATTTTATCGCCAATATCCCCGAAGACGGCCTGATTCCGGTGGATTTCAGGCAGCCTGCAGCGCCTTTGTGGTATGACGATACGGCCGCTGCGATCGCCGCCTGCGGCCTGCTGGAGATTGCAAAAGAAGTGGGAGACTTAGAAAAAGAGCTGTACGAGAGGGCCGCCCTTAAGCTTCTGCATGCATTATGCCGGGAACACTGTGATTTCAGCATGGACAGCGACTGCTTCCTGACAAAATGCACCGGTTCCTATCATAATGAAAAGGATCATGAAATGCCGATTATTTACGGGGACTATTTCTTTATAGAGGCAATGCTTAAGCTGAAGGGGCAGGACGTATTTCTGTGGTAGCAGGAGAGACACCATGGCAAACAAATCGGAGCAAATAAAAATTCTGGTCTCCATACCAGACGGAGAGGTGCGGGACAGCTTTTTTTCTGAAGAGCTGAGAGCACGTCTGGAGCGGCTGGGCTGTGTGGAATGGAACGCAAACGCAGAGCAGTACGGTGAAGAAGAACTGGCGGAGAAACTGAGAGGAGTCGATATATGTATCAGCGGCTGGGGGAATACGCCTTTTCATGAGAAGACATTGAAATATGCGGACAAACTGAAGCTGATCGCCCATATTGGCGGATCCGTGCGTCCTATGGTGGGAGACACGGCATTTGAGAGGGGGATCCGGGTCTGCAGCGGCAACCGGGTCTTCGCGGAGAGTGTGGCGGAAGGCGTCCTCGCTTATATGCTCTGCTCCCTAAGAAGAATCGGTGAGTATGAGGCCCGCATGGCTGCCGGTGAATGGCCTTCTCTTATCGGAACGCGGGGCCTTTTGGGCCGCAGCGTAGGGCTGGTGGGATACGGGATGATCGCGGAGTATCTCGTGAAATTTCTAAAGCCGTTCGGATGCAGGATCATGGTCTCATCCCGTCATATTTCTGCGGAAGAACTTGCTGAGGCAGGCATCGAGGCGGCGGCAGCGGAAGAAATCTTCCGAACCTGTGATATCGTTTCGCTTCACAGCAGTCTGACAGCGAGGACGAAGCACAGCATAGGGGCAGACCTTTTAAACAGCATGAAAGACGGCGCGCTGCTGGTCAATACGGCACGCGGCGCGCTGATCGATGAGGAGGCGCTGGTCTTAGTACTGCAGAAGAGACCGGTATGGGCGGCGCTTGACGTATTTGAAACAGAGCCGCTTCCCATGGACTCTCCGCTTCGGGAGTGTGAGAGAGTCCTTTTAATGCCTCATGCGGCGGGGCCTACGGCAGACAGACGGTATGTAGTCACCAGCCATGTGCTTGATGACATTGGGCGTTTCCTGAACGGGGAGCCGCTGGACTGCGAAATCGACTTTGCGAGAGCAGGGACGATGACGACAGTCGTGTAGAGAACGATAGAAGAGGGACTCAGAATCATCTTTTGACAGAGAGGATTCTGAGTCCTGATTTTTATCTTTTATTTCATCCGCTTCTCCAACACCGTAATCCCCTGATACAAAATTGCCGAAACAATACAAAGAATAACGATCGACATGACTACCAAATCCATCTTGAAGACCTGGCTGCCATAAATGATCAAATATCCAAGTCCCTTATTTGCCGCCAAAAATTCGCCGATTATAACGCCGACGAGGCAGAGTCCGATGTTTACCTTCATATTGCTGATAATCAGAGGCACGGAGCCGGGCAGCAGGACCTTAGTGAGTACATCTTTTTTGGTTCCGCCGAGGGAATAGATGAGCTTGATCTTATCCGGGTCTGTCTGCATGAAACCGGTGTGAAGCGTCATGATACAGCCAAAGACGGCCACAGAGATAGCGGCCACGATAATAGTCTTTATGTTGTTGCCCAGCCATACGATCAGGATTGGGGCCAGAGCCGATTTCGGAAGGCTGTTGAGCATGACGAGATAAGGCTCTAAAACCTCGGATACACTGCGGCTGGACCATAACAGAATCGCGGTCGCAAGACCGACCACGACGACGAGAGCAAAGCTTACCAGTGTTTCCATAACTGTGACGCCGGTATGGAGAAAGATTGTGCCATCCTTCACCATGCTTATAAAACAAATGGTCATTCTGGAGGGAGAACTGAAGATGAAATCATTGATAATGCCCAGTCTTGCGCACAGCTCCCACAGAGCGAGAAGGAGCACCAGCAGCATGATGCGCAGAATCCGGACATTCCGGCGGTGTAGCATTTCTTTAGCGATGAATTCCTGTTGTGCCAGTGTTGGATGTGTCTCAATCATGGGTCTGCAGCTCCTTCCATACCTGATTAAAATAAGTGGAGAATTCCGGAGTATTCCGGCGTTCCAACGGCCTTACATAGCCCTCTCCAAAGGAAACAGGGACGATGCCCTTCATTCTTCCCGGCCTGCTTGTCAGAATGATGACCCTGTCGGCGACACTGATGGCCTCCGATAAGTCATGAGTGATCAGAATGGCTGTCTTATGGGTACTTTTTATGATCGAACTGATATCATCGCAGACGGCCAGTCTCGTCTGGTAATCCAGAGCGGAAAATGGTTCGTCTAATAAAAGAAGGTCCGGTTCCAGGGCCAGTGTACGGACGAGAGCCGCACGCTGCCTCATACCTCCGGACAGCTCAGACGGACGGGCGTTTTTAAAAGCCTCAAGTCCGTAAGTATTTAACATCTCGTGTAATTTCTTTTTGGAACTGTCGTTCAGTTTCTTCTGAATCTCCAGCCCTAATTCGGCGTTGCTTAAGATGGTACGCCATTCGAATAAATGGTCCCGCTGCAGCATATATCCGATGCCCGCACCGGAATTTGTACGCGGGACTCCGTCAATGATAATTTCTCCTTCATCCGGTTCGATAAGACCGGATAACATGGACAGCAGGGTGGATTTACCACAGCCGGATGGCCCGACGATGGCAATGAATTCCCCGTTATCTACCGTAAATGATATATTGGAAAGGGCCAGAGTCTCACCCTCGAGGGAATGATAGGAGTAGCTGACCCCACAAACTTCCAGTTTTGGCTTCATGGGTCCTCCTTGTATAACAGATTTATCTGATATAGTGTTATGATATGTACAAAGTCCGGGAAGTTGCAAGTACGGAACAGAAGTTTGGAAGCGGGGTCAAAAAGGATCAGAGCAAAAGAGATGAAAAAGATAATTTAAAATAATAAGTAAATAATGCTAAAAAAGATTCAAAAAACATAGAAAAAGCTAGAAATATCAAAATCAATAAAATAAAAAAGCCTATATTAGTTTTAAAAAATAATTATATGACATACTGGGTCAACA
The DNA here is from genome assembly GCF_014288005.1 of Hungatella hominis. Taxonomy (NCBI): domain Bacteria; kingdom Bacillati; phylum Bacillota; class Clostridia; order Lachnospirales; family Lachnospiraceae; genus Hungatella; species Hungatella hominis. Next base: position 400,669 of record NZ_JACOPB010000004.1, on the reverse strand, counting down.
ATATAATTGTTCAAAATACACAAAAATACACTTGAAATATTAGGGAAATAAGCAATATCAATTTCATATCCTCTTCTTTATAATAATTATAAAAAATAATTAATTAAAATGAAAAAGAAAAGGGGAGGATGCCTTGTTTAAAAGAAGAACATACCTGGCAGTCTTTGCAGCAGTGGTTATGATATTTATTTTAGCAAAGCAGTTAAACGAAGAAAAGGCACCGCTTACCATAAATGGCGATCCGGTATCCGAAGAGGAGCTGGCTTTCCATGACGGCAGTCTGGAGCGCACAGTGCGGTCCAGGGAAATATGGAGCTGGGCGGCAGAAGGAGGTATGGCTGATGAGTTTTCCTATGATGATTTGATACAGTCATTGGAAAATGAAAATAGAGAGAGAAAGAAGCTTCAGTCTGAAGGCGGGGTCCTGTATGGCCCGGTTGAATATACGCCGCTTCAGTATTACCGCAGACTTACGGGGGAGCGGGAACGGATGCTGCGCACCCGCATTCTGGAGGAAATGGATTCATCTGAGCTGATCCGCTATTACGAAACTCATCAGGAAAATTATATGGACGTGGACACGATCGAAGCAGAATATACCATTCGGCAGGAGGGACGCACCATATACGAAGGAAATGTGGTTCTGGAGGCAGAAAGTATGCGTGGGCTATCGGAATCGGATGAAGAACTGGCAGAACATCTTCTGCAGTTGGAGGAAGGAGGACAGTATCGCTGGACTGGAAAAAATGGGGAAGACAAGCTGTTACATTGTGTCAGGAGAGAAAAGGGAAGAGTCATTCCATTTGAGGAAGTGGCAGGAGCGGTTGCGGATCAGTACGCCGCGGAACGGTTTGAACTGGAATTGACAAAGCGGATTGCGGACTGCAAAGTCAGTGACCGGAGGCAAAAATGAATAGCAGGAGGATGGATATGAGGTATACAGGGAGAAGAGTTTGCTGCGCACTGCTCAGTGCAGTGCTGATCACCGGGGGACTGCCGGGCGGTACAGGCGCCGCTGGATTTCCAGGGCGCATGACGGCCAGGGCGGCAGTTGTAACAGAGCGTCTTAAGGACGGAAAAGCAACTCCGTCAGAAGCGGGAGAAGCCACTCCGTCAGAGGCAGAGAAGGCCACCCCGTCAACAGCCATGAGGGCGGAGGCCATGACGCTTTCCCGAATTCTGATGGAAGAGACGTTTGACAACGGTGATGGCTGGAACGTCAATAACACGGCCGTGGTAACTTTCACCGGAGGGCAGGGTGTGATAAAGGGTGGCGGGCCCAATAACCGTATGGGGTCGAAGATGAAGATCCCGGCGAACGATTTTCTGTTGGAAGCGGATTTGATGATCGGAGGCGGAAATACGAACTGCAATGCGAAATTCGGATTTAAGGCGGCGGAAGGCTATGACGGGGACCGGCTGCAGCTGCGTTTTGATTTCCCGAGGAACCTGGTGTACCTGGAGAAAAATGGAGGAACCGTATATAATTCTGTTCATTTTCCGGCCTTAAATCAGGGAAAGTACCAGCTTGCCATAAAAGTAAGCGGAGGAAAGATTACCGCATACCTGGACGGTGAGGAAATCATTACAGCGGAGAATGATGAAATTGCGGAAATGGAGCAGGGCTATATCGTAATCGCGGGCCAGTATCCGGCCCAGGATTTTGCTGTGGACAATCTCGTGGTTTCCACAGATGAAGCGCCGCAGGGAGAAGAGTATACCGTCACTCTAAAAACAGTGACCGACGGAGTGGATGACCCGGCTGGAACAACCCGCGGCGGAACGCTGACAGCGGACCGGCAGACCGGCTACTCAGGGGATACGATCACACTGCAGGCAAAAGCGAAACACGGGTATGTATTTGATCATTACGCATCCTGGGGACAGGATGGGACACCGACGGACGGGCTGATGCCCATTATTAACCACAAGTTCCAGTTAAATGAAAAGTTTGGAAATGTGACGGTTGCTGCCTATTTTAAGACACGGGAGCCGGGAAAAGACGAGATTTTCTTCGATGACTTCGGAGCGGCGCTGAATGAAGACGGGCAGTATGGTTTCATCAAAGACGCAGATCGCGCAAAAATCACAGATGAGGAACTGATTCTGGATGCTCAGGCTGGAGAAGCCAACTGTGTTCTGGTGGATCCAGGCGTGTTCGATCAGCTGGCGAAAGGCGACGGCTACCGGATTTCCGTGGATGTACGCAGGGCCGGAGCCAACAACGGAACTCTCCAGATCGCCTTTGCAGGAAATGGAAAAGCGTTTGATGAACGTTATGTATTGGCGGTAAATTCCCAGGGAAGCGCCATGTTCCGAAGGTTTCAGGACGGTAAGAACGATGAATTGAAGAAATGTGCATTTCAGCTGACCAGTGCATTTTCCCATGTGGAGATCGAGGTAAATGACGGGAAAGCCGTACTTCTAATTGACGGAACAGAAAAAATGGTGTTGGAAGATAACAGTGGCGAATGGTCAGGCATGGCTCCCGGAGCGGGACTGTTTAATATGAGCGCCGGAGCACCGGTGATTTTTGACAACCTGATGATTGAACGGATTCTTCAGAAAAAAGATGTGGAAGTGGTTTCCGTTTACCAGGGTGAGGTGGATTCTGCATATAAAACAGGAGCGGCATCTGCAAATGTGAGTGAAGCCTCGGAGGGAGAGCAGATTACGCTGTCTTCTGTGGCCAAGGCGGGGTATCGTCTGAAGGAGTATCAGGTAGAGGGGGCCCCGGATGTCGGGGTGATTGGTGATACGCTTACCGTGCCGGCCGGGGATTACCAGACTCTGAGAATTATGGCGGTGTTTGAAGAAGATACGTTAAGGAATCCGCAGACCTTCTATATTGATTCAGAAACGGGAGATGATACCGCTGCAGGAATTTCTGAAGCGGAAGCATGGAAAACCCTCGGAAAAATGAAACAGTACGGCACCTTTGTTCCCGGTGACCAGATCCTTTTAAAACGCGGCAGCGTGTTCCGGGAGCAGCAGCTGGTATTTAACGGCATGGGCAGCGAAGCGGCGCCGATTATAATTGGCGCTTATGGTGAGGGAGAGCTGCCACGCCTTGACGGAGGAGGAGCGGTGGAAAATGTAATCTCTCTGTTTAATCAGGAGTACATAACCATATCTGATTTGGAAATTACCAACCTCTCTGCTGGATATCAGACTGATTTCGGGCTAAACAACAGCAATAACCGGTCAAAGGCTCTGAGGGCTGTAAACGTGTCCATCAAGGATTTCGGAACGGCGTCCGGTATATCGATTACGGACTGCTACATTCACGATATCAACGGCAATATTAACCTTAAATGGAACGGAGGTATTTTCTTCGATGTACAGGCGGATATCCGGGGCGGAAAGCTGACCGGAGTTCCGAGCAGATACGACGATGTGCTGATCGCCGGCTGTACCTTTGAACGTGTGGACAGATCGGGAATCAAGCTTGTCAGCTCTTCCTGGTGTAACCAGTGGGAGAAGAATTCTCCGGGAGTTCCGGTGAATTGGTATCCTTCCACCAATGTGGTGGTGAGAAACAATTATATGGAAAAGATCGGCGGCGACGGAATTACAGTGCGGGATACCGATGGGGCCCTGATTGAACACAATCTGGTGCGCGACTGCCGTTTCCAGAACACGGGCTATAATGTAGGAATCTGGCCATTTGAGGCGGCTAATACGGTGATTCAGTATAATGAAGCCTATGATACGCACAGTGTACAGGACGGCCAGGGGCTGGACTGCGATCACGCCTCCTCCAATTCTATCATGCAGTACAATTACAGCCATAATAATGAAGGCGGTTTTATGCTGATCATGGGAGGTTATCCCCACACGGGGGCTACAATCCGTTACAATATCAGCCAGAATGACAGGGACAAGGCCTTCGAGTTTGCCCAGGGATGTCCGAATGGAACGATGATCTACCAGAACACCATTTACTCGGACCGCACCATACCTAAAGGCGTTTTCTATCTGTCCAACACAGGCGCCGGTTTGGGCGTGAATGAAATCTATGCGTTCAACAATGTCTTCCAATATCCGGAGGGACAGGTATTCTACGGTGAAAGCGGAGATACGGCGAAACTGAAAGACCATTTAAAACTGTATAACAACGCTTATATAGGAGGAATGGAGGCACCGGCCGGAGATTCCAAGGCAATAAAAGCCGATGCGGCCGGGATGAAGGCCCCGGGCACTGCGCCGGAAATCAATCAGACGCAGCAGCCTGTGACAGGAAGTTCAGGCAAACTGGACGGCTATCAGCTGACCGAAGGTTCCATGCTGATTGACGCTGGCGTGACAATGGAAGAAGCGCTGATGTATTTCGGAGGCGGAGAACCGGTAGATGGAAGAGAGTATTCTCCGAGGGAACTATACGAGGAAGCCAAGAGCGGCAGAAGTATTGACTATGTGGTGGGGACGAATTTTCCGAAGATAGACGGCGCGGAATATAACAGGGATTTCTTTGGAAATGAGAACCTTGCCGGGCAGCGGCCGGATATCGGAGCGATGGAGTTTGGCGGAAAGACGCCGGGGAATCCGGATAACCCGGACAACCCAGATAACCCGGATAATCCAAGCAACCCGGATAAACCAGATAACCCAGGCAACCCGGATAATCCAAGCAACCCGGACAGTCCAGGTAACCCGGACAATCCAAGCAACCCGGATAATCCAAGCAACCCAGATAATCCGGACAACCCCAGCCCCCCAGCCCCTCCCTCCTCTGACAACGATTCCACCACCACCTCAGAGACCGGGAAAAATTCATCAAATTCCATTCCGGAATCGACAGGAAGCTGGACAAAATCGGAGCGCGGATGGAGCTTCTGTCACCCGGATGGAACGCCTTACCAGTCGGAGTGGATTTACAAAGGAAAGCAGTGGTACTGGGTCGGTGAAAACGGAATGATGGCGGAAGACTGGAAGTATATCGGCGGCTCGTGGTACTATTTCATGCCCCAGTCCGGGGCCCTGGCAACCGGCTGGATCAAGGCTGGAGAGCAATGGTACTATCTGGATGAAGACGGCCGCATGCTGGCAGACACGGTAACACCGGATGGATACCGTTTGGACAATACAGGAGCCTGGATCACAGAAAGCAGGTAACAGAATAGCAAAACCAGAATAGCAAAACCAAAATAGCAAAATCAATCCCCCAATCCCCGCGTAACGTTACCCGTCCCGCGGGGATTCCTGACAGATTTTATACTGCTTTCTTAAGAATGCTTAAGGATACGTCCGGGTAATGGAAAATAAAAGACAGCCGGGTTATAATTACCTCGGAGGTGCCGTGATGAAGAAAATACTATTTGCAGACGACGATCCTGAGATAAGAGAGGTTGTAAGAATATTACTGACGAGAGAGGGCTATGAGGTGGTGGAGGCCGTCAATGGAATCGAGGCGGTTGAAAAGGCGGATCACACGATTGATTTAATCATTCTGGACGTGATGATGCCGGGATGCTCCGGTGTGGAGGCGTGCGGGGAGATCAGAAAGAAATCATCGGCCCCCATCCTGTTTCTGACGGCCAAATCCAAGGACCGGGACAAGGAAGAGGGATTTGCGGCAGGAGGAGACGACTATCTGGTGAAGCCATTTTCCAGTGTGGAGTTAAAGGCCAGAGTCAATGCCATGCTGCGCCGCTACTGTGTATATAAAGGAAAGAAAGGAACGGAGAGAGAGGTGATCAGCCTGCCGGGGCTGGAAATCTTCGCAGATACGGAGGAGGTCAACAAGAACGGGGAACGGGTTCTGCTGACCGATATCGAGTACCGAATCCTGCTCCTTCTGGCAGAGAATCGAAAGAAGACGTATACCACACAGGACATTTATGAGGCGGTCTGGAATGAGCCGTTTCTATTTTCGTCGAACAACACCGTGATGGTCCATATCCGGAATCTGAGAAAAAAGCTGGAGGATGATCCCCAGAATCCGCGCTGCATCCGGAATGTGTGGGGAAAGGGGTACCGCATTGATTAAACGGCCCGGCAGAAAACAGAAAATATCATGGAAAAACAGACTTTGGGCGGAGCTAATGGCCTCGGTGGCCATCGCCATGGCGGCATCATTTCTTCTCTATATGGGAATACATACGACCGCCTATGACTGGATTGACAGGACGCAGAATACTCAGGAAGCCTATGTGCAGCAGAAGGTGCGGACAGAGGAAGCGCTGCAGCAGTATATTAAGGATAAGAACATCGCTCTCTCCGATTTGAGTCCTTTGGACGAGTGGGTCGAAAGGGAGGCGTATGTGGCGATGGTCATTTACCGTTTCGGGCGTGTAATCTATTCCTCGTATCCCTTCGATGTGGAAGATGTGATCGTTTCAGAAGAGGATGCGGCTGAGACGGAGGTCATGCCGGTGTCGGACGACAGCGCGTATACTTTTACTTTTGCAGACGGAACGGCGTCTGTGCTTTTGATGCCGTTCTATGAATACCGCTATTACCAGTGGGCGGACCGGATCTCTGTGATCTGTGGATTCCTGCTCTTTATTACCGTATTTCTGCATCTGATACAGAAAAAGACTTCCTACATCGAACTCCTGAAGAAGGAGCTTCAGATTCTGGAGGGCGGCCAGATGGAGTACGCTGTCTCCGTCAGGGGAAGCGACGAGCTGGGGGAACTGGCTGAAGGGATCAACCGGATGCGGATTTCCATCCTGGAGCGGGAGCAGAAGGAGGCGGAGGCCAGACAGGCCAATCAGGAACTGGTGACTGCCATGTCTCACGACCTGCGCTCCCCTCTCACGTCTCTGCTGGGATATCTGGAGCTGCTGGATGAGGAGGAGACGGAGGACGCCGCCCAGCAGAAGCATTTCATTGCTACCAGCCGGAAGAAGGCCATGCAGATCAAGGAGATGTCAGACCGTCTGTTTGAATATTTTCTTGTGTACGGCAGGGAGGAAAAACCGGCCATGGAGCCGGTGGACGGGTCGGCACTGTTCCAGCAGACGGTGGGAGAGAGCGCATTTGCACTGGAGGGCCGGGGATTTACGGTGGATTTTCAAATGGAGGAGATGGATGGGATCTACTACGTTTCCGTGGATTTATTCCGCAGGGTAGTGGACAACCTCTTTTCCAACTTGACGAAGTACGCTGCCAGGGAATACCCTGTTACGATTGCCTGTGTGCAGACAAAGGGAGGTGCCCGGCTTACGATCCACAACCGGAAAAGGACGGATGGCGCCCTGGTGGAGAGTTCAGGAATCGGCCTTAAGACGTGCAGAAAGATTATGAAGGAACACGAAGGCTCCTTCGATACAACAGAAGACGAAGACGGGTTTACCGCGACGCTGTTTTTACCAAAAGCTTAGCGCCGAGGAAAGAAAAAACGCCGGCTGAAATGGCTGAAAAGTCATTTCGGCCGGTGCTTTTTTAATTCTGAAGAAAACTGAATAAGAGGCTCAGATTATGGAAAAACGCTGCCTTACACGTTATAATGCAGATGAATTTATTCTGAGAAATGAGGGATTACAATTGATGAACAGACGATTATTTGCAGCTTCGACGGCAGCCTGTATCGTGGTTACAGCGGTATATCCGATGACCTCCCTGGCTGCCGTTAATATGGATTTGAAAAAGAAAGTAGTCGGCATGGCCGGGATCATGAACGTGACTAACACGGAAAAAAATGTTACCAGGGCAGAATATGCAAAGATGGTGGTGCTGGCCTCCCCTTACGGCAGCTCGGTGCCGCCGGAAGGCAGCAGCTCCGTATTCGCGGATGTCGGAAAGGATCACGCCTACGCCTCCTATATCAAAACAGCGGTGGAAAAAGGCTATATGACGGGCTATCTGGGAGGCGTGTTTAAACCGGACCAGAACGTCACACTTCAGGACGCGGTCAGAGGCATTCTGGCACTGCTGGGGTATAAGGATGAAGATTTTGCTGGCAGCCAGGCGGGAGGAAGGATATCCCAGTACCGCTTTTTGAAGCTTGACGAGAACGTGAACCGGGAAGCGGCAGAGCTGCTGGCGAGAGGGGACTGTATCAACCTGTTTTATAATCTGTTAAAGACAAAGCCGAAAGACAGCGGCGATATTTACGGCAAACTGTTCGGATGCGAACTGACCTCCGATGGAGAGATCAATCCTTTAAAGATGGCGGACAACGGTTTGAAGGGCCCCAAACTGGTTCGCAGTAAGAGAAGCTTATCCAGCTATATTCCATTTAAGCTGGATAAGGCCAATGTGTTTATCAACGGCGAGTCCTCCACGGTCTCGGCACTGAAAGACGCAGTGGAGAGCGGCGGCGCGGTGCTGCTTTACTATCACCCGGGATCAAAGAGCATCTGGGCCTACACGGAGGATTCGTCGGACAGCAGGCGCGGAATCGTCCGTGGAACGGTCTCCAACATCTATTATACCTCCGTGGACGTGATGTCACCCAGCGCCGTGATGCTGGAGGAAAGCGGGGAGCAGTATCTGCTTACCAGTTCGGAGATGCAGTTTGCGTTCTCCATGTACGGGAACGTCCGGGTCGGGGATACGGTCACGCTGGTCTATGAAAAGACTGTGAAAGAGGACGGAACAGAAACGTACACGGTATTGGATTATTTAGAAGACTGACAGGAGAACGGCCATGAAAAACAGGAAAAAGAAGAAAACGGTAATCATTGTGGCAGCGGCGTTTGCGCTTTTGGCAGCGGCGGGAACCGCGGCCTTAAGGAATCATGGGCGGAGCGCCGGGGCGGGAAAGGGGACTGAGGCGATGACCGCGCCGGTGACGCGGCAGGACATCAGCTCCAGACTCTCCTCCTCGGGAGTGCTGAAGCCGAGGAATTCCTATCAGGTATCCTCGCTGGTGGAGGGCGAGATCACCAGCGCCGATTTCGAGGTGGGGGATCAGGTGAAAAAGGGCCAGGTGCTTTACCGGATCGATGTGAGCAACATGGAGGAGGAGATGAAGTCCGCGCAGAACTCCGTGGAAAGAGCGGCGAGGAATCTAGAAGACGCCCAGAAGGACTATTCCAGAGCCCAGGGCCGGTTTAACGACGGTGTTTTCCGCTCCGGAGACAGCGGATATATCAAAAAGATATACATAAAAGCAGGCGAGACGGTGACCAGCGGAACGAAGATTGCGGATATTGAGGACGATTCCGTTATGCGGCTGAAGGTTCCTTTCCTTTCCGCGGAAGCGGCGGCCATCGGAGCGGGAAGTGCGGCCCTTGCCACTCTGTCTTCCACGGGAGAACAGATCCCGGGAACCGTGACCGCAGTCAGCGCAAAGGATGAGACGCTGACGGGCGGCCGGATTGTGCGCTATGTGACCATTGAGGCGGCCAATCCGGGCGGTTTAACCACGGAACAGTCGGCGGCCGCGACGGTGGGCGATTACAGCAGCAGCCTGGAAGGAACCTTCAGCCCGGTAGTCGAGACGATACTGAGTGCGGATTTGCCGGACAGCGTGACTGTGGAACAGCTCCTCGTCTTAGAGGGCGATTACGCGGCAAAGGGGACTCCCATCTTCCGTTTCGACCGGGAATCGGCGGATAAGCTGATGAGAAGCTTCCGGGAGAAGCTGGACAGCGCGAAGGATGCCATGGATTCCGCCAATAATAAGATCGAGAGCACGAAGAACAGCATGAATAACTACACCATCACGGCGCCCATATCGGGAACCGTCATCCGCAAGAACATGAAGGCCGGTGACAAGATCACCAGCAAGACAAGCGGCGACGGGGCGATGGCGGTGATTTACGACCTCTCCTCCATCACATTTTCCATGTCCATCGACGAGCTGGATGTATCGAAGGTGAAGGCAGGACAGACGGTGGAAATCACGGCGGAGGCGGCCGGCGATGCGGCCTTCCAGGGGACTGTGGAAAATGTGAGCCTGGAAAGCACCAATAACAACGGAATTACCACGTACCCCGTCTCCGTAGCGGTGAAGGACCCGAAGGGACTTCTGCCGGGAATGAACGTCAACGGAAAGATCCTTCTGGAGGAATCGAAGAATGCGCTGGTCATCCCGGCCGCCAGCCTGATGAGGGGAAATGTGGTCTATGTAAAGGACCCCTCGGTGAAGGAGGCGAAGGGGGAGGTGCCCGCCGGATTCAGAGAGGTGAAGGTGGAAACGGGAATCATGAACGACGAGCAGGTGGAGGTCACATCGGGTCTTTCAGAGGGGGATGAGGTCTACCTGGTTCAGGGCTTCGACAGTGCTCCAGGCAGCGAATATATGGGAGAAGAAATGGCGTTAGAGCCATAACAGGAAAGGAGGAACGGCTATGGGCCCTTTGATTGATTTACAGGATATCTATAAAATATACGAAATGGGGGATGAGGAGGTGCGGGCCAACGACGGCATTTCCCTCTCGATCGAAAAGGGAGAGATGACAGCTATTGTGGGAAAGTCGGGAAGCGGAAAATCCACGCTGATGAACATTATCGGAGCGCTGGATGTGCCCACCAGCGGGACGTACCATCTGGAAGGCGAGAACGTTGGGGAGATGACAGACAACCAGCTGGCAGATATCCGCAACCGCCTGATCGGCTTCATCTTTCAGCAGTACAATCTGCTGACGCGCAGCACGCTTCTGGAAAATGTGGAGCTGCCGCTCATCTACGCCGGAATTGACGGAGAAGAGCGGAGGGAGCGGGCCATGGCGTCACTGAAACGGGTGGGGCTGGCGGATAAGTATAAGAATCTGCCGGGCCAGCTGTCCGGAGGCCAGCAGCAGCGTGTCTCTATCGCCAGGGCGCTGGCGGGCAGTCCCTCCCTGATCCTGGCCGATGAGCCGACCGGAGCCCTGGATTCCAGAACGAGCCGGGAAGTTCTTGACTTTTTAAAGCAGCTGAACGAAGAAGGAAATACCATCGTGATGATTACCCACGACAACTCCATTGCCCTGGAGGCAAAGCGGGTGATCCGGATTCACGACGGCAGGATTAATTTTGATGGGGATGTGAACGACTATGCGGCAGTCATTTAAGATGGCAATCAAAAATATTCTGAGCAACAAGATGCGTTCCTTCCTGACCATGCTGGGAATCATCATTGGGGTTGCTTCGGTCATCATTCTGGTGGGGCTGGTGGAAGGGCAGATGAACTACATCAGAGCCAGCTTCTCAGACATGGGGACCAATCAGCTTCAGGTACAGCTGACCAATACACCTACCAGGTCAGTCTCCCCCCAGGACTTATATGCGTTTTACGATAAAAACAGGGCATATTATAAGGAGATATCTCCGCAGGTCCCTGTGAAGGCGACGATCAAGCATAAGACTGATAAGCTGACGAAAACCAGGATTTCCGGCGTCAGCGAGCAGTTTTACGGCATTGACGCGAAAAAACTGGAGGCGGGCCGGTATATCCAGTATTCGGATATCGCGTCGAGACAGCCGGTCTGTGTGCTGGGGTACTTCACCGCCACGCGCCTGTTTGGAAGCGCTGAGGCGGCGGTAGGGGAGAGCGTGCGGTTTGACGGAAATGTGGTCAAGGTGGTGGGCGTGCTGCAGCGCCGGGACAAAGACGAGCTAAAGCAGGGCGGTCCGGATGACCGTGCTCTTCTTCCGTATACCACGGCGCTCTTAATGAATCAGAATGCCGATGTCTCCGAGTATATCGTAACGGTGGATAAGGTGGAAGAGATTGCAGCGGCCAGAATCCTTCTGACCGTATTTCTTCAGGGGCAGTATAAATCGCCGGACTATTTCTATATCGGTTCCATGAGCGAGATGTTAAAATCCATGGAGTCCACCATGTCCATGATGTCCGCCGCACTTGGAGGAATCGCGGGGATTTCCCTTCTGGTGGCAGGCGTCGGCGTGATGAACATCATGCTGGTATCGGTGACGGAGCGGACGCGGGAAATCGGAATCAGAAAATCCCTGGGAGCGAAAAAATCCGTCATTCTTCAGCAGTTTGTCATTGAGGCGGCGGTCACCAGCTCCATCGGAGGTCTGGTGGGCATCGCACTGGGGTGCGTGATCACTCCGGCCGCGGGGAGTCTGATGCATATGAAGGCGTCCGCCACACTCCCGGCTGTTCTCGTTTCCTTTGGAGTTTCCGCGGCGATCGGCCTGGTCTTTGGGTATATGCCGGCGAGGCGGGCAGCAGGTTTAAATCCTATCGATGCGCTGCGGAGTGATTAATATTAATATAGGAAGAAAAAATTGCACACAGCGGACGCAAAATGAGGCGGAAATGGCATAAATACGCCGGTTTTACGGGGAAAGTTAAAAAAGACCTTGCAATGGCTGGAAAACAGTGCTATAATCGTACCGATAACATGATAGATGACTGATAAAGAGTGGGCGAGAGTCCACTCTTTCAATTTTGTGCAGAAAGGTGGGAAGAACATGACAAAAAAAGAGACCTATGAAAAGAAAACGGAAGACTATCTGCTTCCATTGATGGAAGAATATCATTTTGAACTGGTTGATGTGGAATATGTAAAAGAGGCGGGAAACTGGTATCTGCGTGCTTATATAGATAAAGAAGGCGGAATTACGGTTGATGACTGTGAGGTCGTCAGCAGAAGGCTGGGAGAATGGCTGGACGAGAAGGATTTTATCGAGGACAGCTATATTCTGGAAGTGAGTTCACCGGGGCTGGGAAGGCCGCTTAAGAAAGATAAGGACTTCGACAGAAGCATCGGAGAAGATGTGGATATTAAATTGTACAAACCGATGAATAAACAGAAGGATTATACGGGTACTTTAAAAGCATATGATAAAAATACCGTGACTGTCACGGTGGAAGACGGGACCGAGCTTGTATTTAACCGCCCGGAGATCGCATTAATCCGGCTGGCATTTGATTTCTAAACAGTATGATGGATGAGAGTAGGAGGATAAAAAAATGAATAAGGAACTGTTAGAAGCACTGAATATTCTGGAAAAAGAGAATAATATCAGCAAAGATACCCTGCTGGAGGCGATCGAGAATTCTCTTCTTACGGCGTGCAAGAACCACTTTGGCAAGGCAGACAATGTCAAGGTGAGCATGAACCGCGATACATGCGACTTTTCCGTTTACGCGGAGAAGGAAGTTGTGGAGGAAGTGGAAGACCCGCTGCTTCAGATCAGCCTCGCGGAAGCCAAGATGACGGATCCGAAATATGACGTGGGAGATATCGTACAGTGTCCGATCGATTCCAAGAAGTTTGGACGTATTGCCACACAGAATGCGAAGAATGTGATCCTCCAGAAGATCCGTGAGGAAGGAAGAAAAGCCCTGTATAACGACTGGTACTGCCAGGAGAAGGAAGTGGTTACCGGTATTGTACAGAGATATTTAGGGAAGAATGTCAGCATTAACTTAGGTAAGGTCGATGCCATTTTAAATGAGGCGGAGATGGTGAAGGGCGAGGTATTCAAGGCCACGGAGAGAATCAAGGTGTACGTTCTGGAGGTAAAGGATACTCCGAAGGGACCGAGGATTTCCGTATCGAGAACCCATCCGGATCTGGTAAAACGCTTATTTGAATCAGAAGTGGCAGAGGTAAAAGACGGAACGGTTGAGATGAAAGCCATTGCCAGAGAGGCAGGCTCCAGAACGAAGATTGCCGTTAAATCCAACGACCAGAATGTGGATCCGGTAGGCGCATGTGTCGGCTTGAACGGCGCGAGGGTGAATGCCATCGTGAATGAACTTCGCGGCGAAAAGATCGACATCATCAACTGGGACGACAACCCGGCATACTTAATTGAGAATGCATTAAGCCCGGCAAAGGTTATCTGCGTGGTGGCTGACGAGGATTCAAAGGAAGCTCAGGTTATCGTACCGGATTACCAGCTTTCCCTGGCAATCGGTAAAGAAGGCCAGAACGCGAGACTGGCAGCAAGGCTGACAGGATATAAGATTGATATCAAGAGTGAGACGCAGGCCAGAGAGATGGGATTATTCGAAGAGCTGGGTCTGGATTATCAGGAAGACGGAGGGTACGAGGATTACGAAAGCGATTATCAGGAAGATGGAGACACAGAATACCAGGAGGATTACCAGGAAGACGATCAGGAAGATTACCAGGACGGCGGCTTAGAGGAAGACAGCTTAGAGGAAGACAGCCAGGAAAAATAAAACGGGAAGTGATTGAAACGTGAGTACAAAGAAGATACCGCTCAGACAGTGTATCGGCTGTGGTGAGATGAAAAGTAAAAAAGAGATGATTCGTGTGCTTAAGACGGCGGAGGACGAGATTGTGCTGGATGCGACCGGACGGAAGAACGGGCGCGGCGCATATCTGTGTCCCTCCATGGACTGTTTTAAGAAAGCAGTTAAGAACAAGGGTCTGGAACGCTCCTTTAAGACGGCGATTCCAAAGGAAGTATACGAAACGTTGGAAAAGGAGATGGAGCAGCTTGGATGACAGACAGAAAGTTCTTAATCTGATTGGTCTGGCTACAAAGGCCGGGAAGACTGCAAGCGGAGAATTTATGACGGAGAAATCCGTGAAGAGTGGAAAGGCATTCCTGGTGATCGTGTCGGAGGAAGCATCTGACAATACCAGAAAAATGTTCACCAATATGTGTACTTACTATGAAGTTCCAATCTACTTTTTCGGTAAAAAGAGCGAGATCGGTCATGCAATGGGAAAGGAAATGAGAGCTTCCCTTGTCATTCTGGACGCGGGGTTCGCAAAAGCAGTCGTGAAACTATTGAATACAAATGGAGGTAGTAAGTATGAGAGTATATGATCTGGCAAAAGAACTGGGAAAAGACAGCAGTAAAGAGATACTGGATATCCTGGAAAAGCACGATATAAATTTAAAGAGTTCATCCAATATATCGGATGACCAGGCGTCTATCGTGAGAAAAGCGATGGGCGGAGCTGGAAAAAGCAGCGAAGGAAGGCAGAACACACCGGCGACCGAGAAAACGGCGGGTGATGACCCGGCCAGAACTGAAGCAGGCGCGGGTGAGCCGCACAAGAAGAAAATAGCAGCAGTTTTCCGTCCGCAGAACGCACAGATGAAGCCGCAGCGTCAGCAGGGCCAGGGAAACCGCGATGGAAGACCACAGGGACAGGGCTATCAGGGAAACCGCGACGGAAGACCACAGGGCCAGGGCTATCAGGGAAACCGCGACGGAAGACCGCAGGGCCAGGGCTATCAGGGAAACCGTGACGGAAGACCGCAGAATCAGGGCGGCAGCTATGAGCAGAGAACCGCTGGAAACACCACGGTATCCGGTCAGAGTGTCCAGCCACGTGAAGCAGCAGATAACACAGTAAATACGCAGCAGGCACCGCAGAGCCAGACAGCGCCGGTTCAGCCGGCTCAGACTCAGGCTCCGCAGACACAGGCACCCGCAGGCCAGTCACCGCAGGCGCAGCAGACCGATGCGCGTTCCGACCAGAATTCATCTGCAAGACCGCAGGGTCAGGGCTACCAGGGAAACCGCGACGGAAGACCGCAGGGCCAGGGCTACCAGGGAAACCGTGACGGAAGACCGCAGGGCCAGGGCTACCAGGGAAACCGTGACGGAAGACCGCAGGGCCAGGGCTACCAGGGCAATCGAGACGGAAGACCGCAGGGCCAGGGAGGCTACCAGGGCAATCGTGATGGAAGACCGCAGGGCCAGGGAGGTTACCAGGGCAACCGCGACGGAAGACCGCAGGGCCAGGGCTATCAGGGCAACCGAGACGGAAGACCGCAGGGCCAGGGAGGCTACCAGGGCAATCGCGACGGAAGACCGCAGGGCCAGGGAGGTTACCAGGGCAACCGAGACGGAAGACCGCAGGGCCAGGGAGGCTACCAGGGCAATCGCGACGGAAGACCGCAGGGCCAGGGAGGCTACCAGGGCAACCGAGACGGAAGACCGCAGGGCCAGGGAGGCTATCAGGGCAACCGAGACGGAAGACCGCAGGGCCAGGGAGGCTATCAGGGCAACCGAGACGGAAGACCGCAGGGCCAGGGAGGCTATCAGGGCAACCGAGACGGAAGACCGCAGGGCCAGGGAGGCTATCAGGGCAACCGAGACGGAAGACCGCAGGGCCAGGGAGGCTATCAGGGCAACCGAGACGGAAGACCGCAGGGCCAGGGAGGCTATCAGGGCAACCGTGATGGAAGACCGCAGGGCCAGGGAGGCTATCAGGGCAACCGCGATAATCGCGGAGGCAGACCGCAGGGACCGGGCGGACGTCCGGGAACGGGCAGAGACGGCGGAGCAAAATCCTTTGATACACCGATCCAGGCAAAACCAACGAGCAACAGAGGCAATAAAAACGCCTATAAGAACGATAGATTCGACAAGAGAGACAAGGACGACGACGCAAAGAAGAATCTGGGCAAAGGCGGCAAGTTTAAAGCGCCGATCCAGCCGCCGGCACATGAAGAGCCTAAGGTAGAGGTCGTTAAGACGATCATTCTTCCTGAGATCCTGACAATAAAGGAATTAGCGGAGAAGATGAAGCTTCAGCCGTCAGCAATCGTTAAAAAGCTGTTCCTGCAGGGCAAGATTGTAACCCTGAACCAGGAGATCGACTTCGATCAGGCGGAAGAGATCGCTATGGAATACGAAGTTCTCTGCGAAAAAGAAGTAAAAGTGGATGTCATCGAAGAGCTCTTAAAAGAGGATGAGGAGAACGAGGCGGATATGGTTGCCAGACCGCCGGTCGTATGCGTTATGGGCCACGTAGACCACGGTAAAACCTCTCTTCTTGATGCGATTCGTCAGACAAATGTTACCTCCAGAGAGGCCGGTGGTATCACACAGCATATCGGCGCCTACATGGTGGAAATTAACGGACAGAAGATCACCTTCTTAGACACACCAGGCCACGAGGCATTTACGGCCATGCGTATGAGAGGCGCTCAGTCCACAGATATCGCAATTCTGGTAGTCGCAGCGGACGACGGCGTGATGCCGCAGACCGTGGAGGCGATCAACCATGCGAAGGCGGCAGGTGTAGAGATTATTGTGGCAATCAATAAGATCGATAAGCCGAGTGCCAATGTTGACAAAGTAAAACAGGAATTATCCGAATACGAACTGATTCCGGAAGACTGGGGCGGCAGCACGGTTTTCGTACCGGTATCTGCTCACTCCAAGGAAGGGATTCCGGAGCTTCTGGAGATGATCCTTTTAACTGCGGAGGTGAAGGAGCTGAAGGCCAATCCGAACAGAACTGCCAGAGGTTTAATCATCGAGGCAGAGCTCGACAAGGGAAAAGGCCCGGTTGCCACCGTTCTGGTACAGAAGGGGGTTCTCCATGTAGGAGATACCGTTGCCGCAGGTTCCTGCTACGGAAAAGTCCGCGCCATGATGGATGACAAGGGCCGCAGAGTCAAAGAGGCCGGTCCATCCACTCCTGTGGAAATCCTGGGACTGAACGACGTTCCAAACGCAGGCGAGGTACTGGTAGGAACTGTAAACGAGAAGGAAGCGAGAAACTTCGCAGAGACATTTATCTCTGAAGGCAAGAATAAATTACTGGAAGATACAAAAGCTAAGTTATCACTGGATGACTTGTTCAGCCAGATCAAGGCCGGCAATATCAAGGAACTGCCGATCATCGTCAAGGCTGACGTACAGGGTTCTGTGGAAGCAGTGAAGCAGAGTCTTGTGAAGCTGTCCAATGAAGAAGTTATGGTAAAGGTAATCCACGGCGGCGTTGGCGCCATCAACGAATCCGACGTATCTCTGGCATCTGCTTCCAACGCCATCATCATCGGCTTTAACGTAAGACCGGATGTGACGGCGAAGTCCATAGCAGAGCGCGAGAAAGTGGATATGAGACTGTACAAGGTAATCTATCAGGCAATCGAGGATGTGGAAGCGGCCATGAAGGGCATGCTGGATCCGATCTTTGAAGAGCAGGTTATCGGCCACGCCATTGTGCGTCAGACATTCAAGGCTTCCGGCGTCGGTACGATCGCAGGTTCCTATGTCATGGACGGTAAGTTCCAGAGAGGCTGCAGCGTACGTATTACACGTGCAGGAGAGCAGCTTTACGATGGCCCGCTGGCATCCTTAAAGAGATTTAAGGATGATGTGAAGGAAGTTGCGACAGGTTACGAATGTGGTCTTGTATTTGAGAAGTTCAATGACATCCAGGAAGATGACATGATTGAAGCTTACGCTATGGTAGAGGTTCCCCGCTAGTACTACATTGCACTGGTACTGCATTACCAGGACTTAAGTGAAAGCCGGGGAATCCTGCCGGAAGGCGGAGCGGCAAAACGAAAGGAAGAACATGCGTAAAAACAGTATAAAGAATACAAGAATCAATATGGAGGTTCAGAGAGAACTGAGCGAGATTATCCGCCTTGAGATCAAGGACCCGAGAATCCATCCCATGACGACGGTGGTTGCAGTCTCTGTGACTCCGGACTTAAAATTCTGCAAGGCATATATCAGTGTTTTAGGTGACGAGGAAGCCGGCAATGCAACCATCGAAGGACTGAAGAGCGCGGAGGGCTATATCCGCCGCGAGCTGGCCAGAAGAGTGAATTTACGGAATACTCCGGAGATCAAATTTATTCTGGACCAGTCCATCGAATATGGGGTAAATATGTCGAAACTGATTGACGAGGTAACGAAAGATACCAAAGAGTAGGAGGTGTTTCCATGAGCTTTTTTGATACTATGCTTGAGGATGTAGAGACGATGGCGATCATCGGCCATATCCGCCCGGACGGAGACTGTATCGGATCCTGTCTGGCAGCGTACAACTACCTGGAAGAACATTATCCTGATGTCCGAGTGACCGTCTTTTTAGAGGAACCATCCATAAAATTCGGTTATTTAAAGAATATTGGGCGTATCTGCAGCGATTTTTCAGTGGAGGCGGAGTTTGATCTCTGCCTCTGCCTGGACTGCAGCGACATGCTCCGCTTCGGTGAGGCGGTGCGGTACTTAAACAGCGCCAAAAAGAGTATCTGCGTGGACCACCACGTGACCAATACCGGGTTTGCGGGACAGAATATCGTAGAAGCGAAAGCCAGCTCCACCTGCGAGGTCCTCTTCGGCCTTCTGGAGGAAGAGAAGATAAGCAAAGCGGTGGCGGAATGCATTTACACCGGTATTATCCACGACACAGGGGTGTTTAAATACGACTGCACCTCTGCGAAGACCATGGAGATCGCGGGAAAGATGATGGCAAAGGGAATCGATTTCCCCCACATCATCGACAACAGCTTTTACCGGAAAACGTATATTCAGAACCAGATTCTGGGACGTGCGCTTCTGGAGAGCATTACCTTCCTGGATGGGCGCTGTATTTTCAGCGTGATTCATAAGAGGGACATGGATTTCTACGGCGTGACCAGCGCCGACATGGATGGAATCATTGACCAGCTGAGGATTACGGAGGGCGTGGAGTGTGCGATTTTCATGTACGAGACGGCCTGCCGCGAGTATAAAGTGAGCCTGCGTTCCACCAATGATCTGGATGTGAGTAAGATCGCCGTGTATTTCGGCGGCGGCGGCCACGTGAAGGCGGCGGGATGTACCATGGCCGGCAGTGTTCACGACGTCGTCAACAACTTATCCGCACGGATCTCAGTACAAATTAATGGAGATACTTAAAGATGGCAGACGGTATCATCAATGTATACAAAGAAAAAGGCTATACCTCTCATGACGTTGTTGCGAAAATGAGAGGTATTTTAAAACAGAAAAAAATTGGACATACCGGCACGCTGGACCCCATGGCGGAGGGCGTGCTTCCCGTGTGTCTCGGAAACGGCACGAAGCTCTGCGATCTGCTGGCAGACCGGACGAAGACTTACCGCGCCGTGCTTTTGCTGGGCCTCGAGACTGATACGCAGGATACGACTGGTGTGACGCTCGCCGAATATCCGGTGGCAGTGACGGAGGAAGAGGTGAGAGCGGCGGTCATAAGCTTTCTGGGCGATTACGACCAGGTGCCGCCCATGTATTCTGCGCTGAAGGTGGATGGGAAGAAGCTCTATGAGCTGGCCCGTGCCGGCAGGGAAGTGGAACGGAAGGCGAGACCGGTGATGATCCTGGATATCTGTGTGGAGGAGATCGTCCTGCCCCGAGTGACCATGACGGTGTCATGCACAAAGGGGACTTATATCCGGACGCTCTGCTACGATATCGGACGAAAGCTGGGATGCGGCGGCTGTATGGAATCGCTTTTGAGGACAAGAGTCGGCCAGTTTGAACTGAAGGACAGCCTGACGCTCTCCGAGATTGAAAAGCAGAGGGATGACGGCGGACTTGCGGATCATATTCTTGCCGTTGACGCCGTATTTTTAGAGTATCCGGCTCTTACGATGAAGGAAGAGTTTGATAAGCTGGTCCATAACGGCAATCCGTTCTACCGCAATCAGGCGGAGGGAGACTCCCCAGCGCAGGACAGCCCGGTCAGGGTCTACGACAGCCAGGGACGGTTTATCGGGATATACGCCCTGGACCGGGAGAAGAACGTACTGAAGCCTCAGAAGGTTTTTCTGGGAGGAAACAAATGATGGAATATATAACCGAAACAACAGATTTTCAGATTGAGGAGCCTGCGGTCGTGACCATCGGCAAGTTTGACGGACGCCACAGGGGCCATCAGAAGCTGCTGAAGCAGATGCTGGAGGTGAAGGCGGAGCGCGGCCTTAAGACGGCTGTATTTACCTTTGATATGACGCCGGGAAGCCTGGTAGAGGGAAAGAAACAGACGGTTATCACTACCAATCTGGAGAGAAGGAATAATCTGGAAAGAATCGGCATAGACTATTTAGTGGAGTATCCGTTTACGAAGGAGACGGCACGTATGGCGCCGGAGGACTTCGTGCGGGATATCCTGGTTTCGCGCATGCACGCCAGGGTGATCGTCGTCGGAACGGACTGCTCCTTTGGCTATAAGGGGGCCGGCAATGCGGACCGCCTCGAAGAATGGAAGGCGAAATACGGGTACGAGCTCATCGTCATCCACAAGGAACAGGATGACAACCGGGATATCAGCAGTACGTATGTGCGGGAAGAGCTGGATGCCGGAAATATCGAGAAGGCGAACGAGCTTCTCGGCGAGCCGTATGCCATCCACGGAACCGTGGTGCACGGAAATCATATCGGGGGAAGCGTCCTGGGATTTCCAACGGCCAACATTCTGCCGCCGCCTGAAAAACATCTGCCGACATTTGGCGTTTACGTGTCAAAGGTCTATGTAGAAGGTACTTATTACGGGGGAGTGACGAACATCGGAAGGAAGCCGACCGTAAGCGGGGAATCCCCTGTGGGAGCGGAGACATTTCTGTTTGGTATAGATGAGGATATTTATGGGAAGAATATAGAAGTACAGCTGCTTATCTTTATTCGCCCGGAGAAGAAATTTGACGGACTTGAGCAGCTGAAGGCGCAGATAGGAAGAGACAGGGATTACGCTCTGGCGTATTTAAAGAACCTGTCAGATCAGCAGATAACTCATTTATCATAACAGCTACAACAAATCTGAATAATAACTTGCGAAGGAATGTGCATAATGACTGACAAAGCATGGAAAATGCTGGGATTTTGCCTGGCCTGCGGCAGCGCCGTGGTCCTGGGCACAGCAGATGTACAGGCGGCGAAGCCGGAACCTTCCTTCACGTCCGGAAACTCCATAGCGGGATTCGGGACGGCCATGGACAAGCATTTGGAGTCTGTGGAGGAAACGGAGAGCCAGGCGGTATCCGCCGGTCTTACGCAAGAAAAAGTGGTGTTCGGAACCTTTCGTGATATTTTCAAAAACCTAGGCGTAGCCATGGTGGAGGATTCCCTGAACATCAGAAAAGAACCAAAGAATGACGCGGATATAGTAGGAAAAATGGACAGCCATGCCGGATGCAGCGTGCTGGGTATGGAACATGGCTGGTATAAGATAAAGTCGGGTCAGGTGACCGGCTACGTCTCGGGTAAGTATCTCGCCGTGGGACAGGCTGCCAGGGCATCGGCCTATTACGATATGAAACTCATGCTCCGCGTAAACACGGATACCCTCAGGGTCCGCAGCGCTCCGGATACGGATTCGGAGATTCTGGGCCGGATCCACGAGGGAGAGACGTATGATTTTCTCTCCAGAGCGGGAGGCGGCTGGATTAAGATCCGATACGGTGAAAAAGACGGCTACGCCTACGTGCCGGGCAACGCGGTGGTGGCTTATACCATTCCGGAGGCGGAAAAAGTGGAGAATTCCCTTCGCCAGCAGGTAGTGAACTACGCCGTGCGTTTCGTCGGCAATCCATACCAGTGGGGCGGAACAAACCCGAATACGGGAGCCGACTGCTCCGGTTTCGTGCAGTATGTCATGGAACACGCCGCCGGCATTCATCTGGACAGAACCTCCAGGGAACAGTCCGCGGAGGGACTGGCGGTTTCTTCCACGGCCATGCAGCCGGGAGATTTACTGTTTTATGCCAGCGGAAGCACGATCGATCATGTCGCCATGTATATCGGAGGCGGAAAGATCGTCCATGCGGCCAACCGGAGAAGCGGCATCAAGATTTCAACCTGGAATTACCGGAAGCCGGTGACAATACGGAGAGTGATTCCATAGGCTTTAGTACCCCATGGATGAGATCGGGCCGATAAGGAGAACGCCTCCATGAATGCGGCAGAATACGGACAGGAGAAAGCTGTTTGCCAGCTTTTTTCTGTCCGTTCTTTTAGTTCAGAGGAACGCGGTTAAACGCGCTGCTCTCCTTCGGACTCCGTATTTAAATGATGTAATGCCTGAAGCACAAGCTCCTCTGTCCAGCCGGAACACTTCCCCTGAAATGGACAGTCGGAGCAATTTTCACTCAGCATGCAGGCGGCGTATGCCCTTAAAAGTATAACTGCTTTTTCCGTAGTCACGATCGTGTCTGCCCCCATTTTCAATGATATTGATAGTATAACCAATATTCTTATTTTATGTGGGCGACAGGATAACTGGGGAATTATTTATCCTGATTTTTAAGCGCAGCCTCGATAAAGCCGGCAAACAGCGGATGCGGACGGTTTGGCCGCGATTTAAATTCCGGATGGGCCTGTGTGGCGACGAACCAGGGATGCTCCGGAAGCTCAATCATCTCGACAATCCGTCCATCCGGGGAAATGCCGGACAGTTTCATGCCGTTTTCGGTCAGGGTCTGGCGGTAGTCGTTGTTGACCTCATACCGGTGGCGGTGGCGCTCGTGAATCGTTTCCTGGCCGTATAGGGCGTAGGCTCTGGAGGTTTTGTCAAGCACACAGGGATAGGAGCCGAGACGCAGGGTTCCTCCGATGTCTTCAACGCCGTTCTGGTCCGGCATCAGATGGATGACCGGATGGCCGGTGTCAGGGTCTAACTCAGCCGTGTGGGCGTCGCTGTAGCCGACGACGTCGCGGGCGAATTCCACGATGGCCATCTGCATTCCGAGACAGAGACCGAGGAACGGGATCCCATGGGTGCGCGCCCAGCGGATGGCAGAGATTTTCCCTTCGATTCCCCTGCTTCCAAAGCCTCCAGGCACGAGGAGGCCGTTCACACCGTCAAAGATCTCGGCGGCATTACCATCGTTTACCTCCTCGGAGTCGACCCAGCGGATGGATACGCTGGCGTGGTTGGCCACACCGCCGTGTTTTAATGCTTCCACAACGGAGATATAGGCGTCATGTAAGGAGATGTATTTGCCGACCAGAGCCACCGTCACCTGCTTCTGCGGGTGTTTCCAGCTCTCGATCATGGAACTCCACTCGGATAAATCCGGTTCGGGACAAGGGATACGCAGACTCTCACAGGCCACCTCGGCCAGATGCTCCTGTTCCATTACCAGCGGGAGTTCGTAGAGTACCTCCACATCGAGATTCTGGAGCACGTGATTTTTCGGGACGTTGCAGAACTGGGCGATCTTGCCGCGGATTCCGTCGTCGAGGGGAAGTTCGGAGCGGCAGACGATGATGTCCGGCTGGATTCCCATACCCTGCAAATCCTTGACACTGGCCTGGGTGGGCTTTGTCTTTAATTCCTCGGACACTTTTAGATAGGGAACTAAGGTTACGTGGATCAGAATTGCATTTTCACGGCCGACATCGTGCTGGAACTGGCGGATTGCCTCCAAAAACGGCTGGCTCTCGATGTCTCCGACGGTGCCGCCGACCTCGATGATGGCAATCTCCATGTCATCGGATTGCAGGGAGTCAGAGATGCCGGACGCGGTCTGTTCTCCGCTGCGGTGAAAACGGCTTTTGATTTCATCGGTGATGTGGGGGATCACCTGAACCGTGCCTCCGCCGAAGTCTCCGCGGCGTTCCTTTGTCAGAACGGTCCAGTAGACCTTGCCGGTGGTGACATTGGAATTTTTCGTCAGATTTTCGTCGATAAATCGCTCATAGTGGCCTAAATCCAGATCCGTCTCCACGCCGTCCTCGGTGACAAATACCTCACCGTGCTGGACCGGATTCATGGTGCCGGGGTCGATGTTGATGTAGGGATCGAATTTCTGCATGGTGACGTGATAGCCGCGCGCCTTTAACAGACGGCCAAGGGATGCTGCGGTGATGCCTTTGCCAAGACCGGACACGACGCCACCGGTGACAAATACGTATTTCACTGGCATAAAAATGGTACCTCCTTAAGGTTTTTTGGGGATGTGTCATTCAATAAAAACGATATTATACAACTAATTATTTCAGAAATCCACATTTTCATGAAAAAACTTTCGATTATTAAGTGTAAAATTTGTCTTAAAATACCATGGAATGAAAATCTCTTTATAAGGATTTTATAATTCTTTTCTTGATTTATGGAGAGACTGACACTATAATGATATAGAATGGGTATAGAATATCCGGATTGGAGAATTTACACATATGGATAACAACAACAATCAGAATAATAACAGTAAGATGCCAAAGAACGCACAGGTAATTATTGCATGGGTAGTTACCTTTTTAATTGCGGTGGCAGGGCTGTCCTATCTGCACAACGCACTCTCAGCGAGGACCACAGAAGAGCTCAGCTATGATACATTTATGAACATGGTGGATGAGAAGCAGGTAGAGGCCGTAAGCGTCGAGGACTCCAGAATTACAATCGAGCCGAAGAGCACCTGGGAAGGATACATGCCCGGGAAAACATATTATACCGTGCGAATGGATAATGATTTAACACTCGCGGAGAGACTTCGGACAGCCGGCGTGGATACGCACAGGATCCGTAAGGATGGCAACTTCATTATCCAGACCATTGTCAGCTATCTGCTGCTGTTTGGTCTGATGGGAATTCTACTTAACTTTATGATGCGCCGTGTCGGCGGAGGCGGCGGTATCATGGGCGTGGGCAAGAGCAACGCCAAGGTATACGTACAGAAAGAGACCGGAGTTACATTCCGCGATGTAGCCGGTGAAGACGAGGCGAAGGAGTCGCTGACGGAGATCGTAGATTTCCTTCACAATCCGGGTAAATACACGAAGATCGGCGCCAAGCTGCCGAAAGGAGCCCTGCTTGTGGGTCCTCCTGGTACAGGTAAGACCCTGCTTGCCAAGGCGGTAGCCGGAGAAGCGCATGTCCCATTCTATTCGCTGTCCGGTTCTGATTTCGTAGAGATGTTCGTGGGTGTCGGCGCCTCCCGTGTGCGTGACTTATTCAAGCAGGCCCAGGAGTCTGCTCCCTGTATCATTTTCATCGATGAGGTGGATGCCATCGGTAAGAGCCGTGATTCCAGATTTGGCGGCGGCAATGACGAGCGTGAACAGACATTAAACCAGCTGTTGTCCGAGATGGACGGATTCGATTCCTCCAAGGGACTTCTGGTTCTGGCTGCGACAAACCGTCCGGAGATATTAGACCCGGCGCTGCTGCGTCCAGGCCGTTTCGACCGCCGGATCATCGTGGATAAGCCTGATTTAAAGGGCCGTGTGGATATCTTAAAGGTTCATTCCAGAGACGTATTGATGGATGAGAGCGTCGATCTCGACGCGATTGCGCTGGCGACTTCCGGCGCGGTTGGATCGGATCTTGCCAATATGATTAACGAGGCAGCCATTCTGGCGGTTAAGAGCGGCAGACAGGCCGTCGCCCAGAAAGACTTATTTGAAGCGGTTGAAGTCGTGCTTGTGGGTAAAGAGAAGAAAGACAGAATCATGAATAAGGAAGAGCGCCGCATCGTGTCTTACCACGAGGTTGGCCATGCTCTCGTAAGCGCCCTCCAGAAGGACGCGGAGCCGGTTCAGAAGATAACCATCGTTCCGAGAACCATGGGTGCCCTTGGCTACGTTATGCACGTGCCGGAGGAAGAAAAATATTTAAATACGAAGAAAGAACTTCACGCCATGCTGGTCGGGGCCCTGGCCGGACGAGCAGCGGAGGAGCTTGTGTTTGATACTGTGACCACGGGAGCAGCCAACGATATTGAGCAGGCGACCAGAATGGCCCGGGCCATGATTACTCAGTACGGTATGTCTGATAAGTTTGGTCTGATGGGCTTAGCGACTCAGGAAGACCAGTACTTAACCGGCCGTACGGTCATGAACTGCGGCGATGCCACGGCTGCCGAAGTCGATAACGAGGTCATGAAGATGCTGAAGGAAGCTTACGAGGAAGCCAAGGCTCTGTTGTCTGAGAACCGCGATGTGATGGATAAGATCGCAGAGTTCTTAATCGAGAAGGAGACCATCACCGGCAAGGAATTCATGAAGATTTTCAGAGAGATGAAGGGAATACCGGAGCCGGAGGAGAAGGATAAGACCGATGCTGATAAGATGGACGACGTGGTAAGCCATAAGGACACGTTCGACGATAAGAAGGAAGAAGCAGTCCTGAGCAGTCCCGCAGCGGAAGAGAATGCGCCAAAGGAACCGTCCCAGGAGACAACGGATACGGAAGAGAAATCCGGATCTGATGAGATGTTCCATATGGGAGTAAAGAGATAAGAATTGAAGAGATAAGAAGTGAGACATGTCCCCTGATTTCGTATGAAGTCAGGGGACTTCTTTATCAGAGGAATGTTTAAGATTCACATTTCTTTCACATTTAGGGCAAATATTTTTCACATTTATTGGTTATAGTAATACTCGTAAACGTTTTTAATAATATAAAACTTTTTTTCATACTCAAAGCCGGTAGGATCCCCTCTTACCGGCTTCCTCCCTTTTATAGGGGATTTTTTTGATTGGAGATAGATTTTATCGGGGGCAAGTCTGCCTGGCAGCGCGGAATCAGAATCCGTTTACTTTTCTCATTGAAGAAGACCGGATGTTTGGCTATAATGTAAGATACCAGATTACAGTTGCTTTCTATTTAACATGGGGGGAAGTATGAAAGATAAAATTCTACTGAAACACAAGATTTTAATTTCTATATTCGGCGTCATTATTCTCTTTTCGCTGGTATTCGGAACCGGAATGAGGATGGCAATAAAGCAGATAGAGCAGCAGATTGCCAAATCGAACAATGCCAGCCTGCAGGTTTATTATAATACGCTCCAGAGCGAAATCGAGCGTTCAGAGGTATTTATCACAAATACGGTGTATCATAACGATGCATTTGATCAGTTTCTCGCTCTGCGGGGGGATCCGGGCTGCAGCCCGTTTGTGGGGGAGATTATGGACCGCTTTTCGGAGGAACTGAAGGACAACCAGGACGTTGCGGCGTATCTGCTGTACGATACCGATACAGACGTCAGAGGCAGCGTATTTAACTCGATTGTCGGTTATGGCTCTGTGAAGGAAGAAATAACAGATTCCTTGGGAACGTTTCTGGAAGAGGAGGAAGTGCCTCTGGGCTGGTTTATAAAAAGGATCGGAAGCCGGACATTTCTGTGTAGAGTCATGGAGCGGGACAACGCTTTTGTAGTGGGAATATACGATCTGCCTCAGGCCTCCAAGAATGCAAAACTCTTTTATTCCTATGAGGGCGAAATCGTATTTTTTAATAACCAGGAGGTCTTTTCTAACGAAGACTTCATTCAGAAGAATGGTATTTATCTGAATTATCTGAACGATTCGGACTACTATTTCTCCAACAGTAAGAACTATATGGTGGTGCAGAAGCAGCTGATCCATTTTAAGGTCGCGCTCATATCAGAATTCTATAACAGCAGTGTGGTGTTAAAATTTCTGTATATGAGCCCGTATCTGTATATTGCCCTGGGATTTGTGATGGTCTGGATTCTGATCGGGTATTTAAAGAGTATTCTGTTTCGTCCGATGGATTCTCTGGTACAGGCCATGCAGAAGATAGAAGAGGGCGATTTAAATGTGCGGGTGGAAGAACAGGGCGGCCGCGAATTCCAGAAGGTACAGCAGGCGTTTAACCATATGATCTCGGAGATCACCACACTGAAGATTAAGAGCTACGAGCAGCAGATTGCCAGGGAAAAGGCGCAGCTGTACGCGTTGAAGATGCAGATCCGGCCTCATTTTTTCCTGAACTGTCTCAAGAGCATTTTTGGACTGGCGCAGTCGGAAAAGATCGGGCAGATTCAGAAAGCCGTGGTGTATTTAGGCACTCATTTGCGGTATGTGTTCGATCAGCAGAGCGATCTGATCCCGTTGGAAAAAGAGATGCAGATGTGCGAGAACTATATTGAACTGCATCGGAGCATAGAAAGCGGCCGGGCGGAGATTCATATCAGCATGGATGAGGGCGTCAGGATGATGATGGTACCGCCGGTCAGCTGTCTGACTCTGATTGAAAATTGTATGAAACACGGTATGGCACAGGACGGAACACTGCAGATCAGGATCGATGCACGGTCCCTGGAGATGGATGGCCGGCACCTGGCGGATATTGTGATACGCGACAATGGACCCGGTTTTCCAGAGGAACTGCTCAGCGAACTGAACCACCATCTGGATGAGACTGCTGCCCTGACGGGGGTGGGGATTCGCAATGTCATCCAGAGATTCCGCCTGATTTACGGAGAAGATTTCGCTGTTCAGTTCTCCAACCAGGGCGGAGCGAAAATTAACCTGATGATACAGATATGAGGAGAGGGGAACGAATGATGAAACTGCTGATTGTCGATGACCAGCCTTCGGTCAGCGAGGGCCTTAAAAAAGGGATCGCATGGGAGGAACTGCAGATTGACGAAGTATTTGCAGCCTATAATGCCCTGGAGGCGAGAGAAATCTTAAACAGCCGGCCCATTGATATTATGCTGTGCGATATCGAGATGCCGGTGGAAAACGGCTTACAGCTCCTGGCCTGGGTTAAGGAAAAGAAGATGAAAACCCTGTGTATCCTGTTGACGAGCCATGCGGAATTTGATTACGCAAGGGAGGGGATCCGCCTGGGAGCGTTTGATTATGTAGTGCAGCCGGCTCTGTATCCTACCATTGCGGCCACTGTGAAGAAGGCGATGGAAGCGGTAAAACAGAAGCAGATGAACGAGAACGCCATCTATAAGGGAAAGGCGTTCACGCGCCAGCAGAAAAATATTACGTCCAATGCACTCCGCAATTACCTGTACGGAGACAGCAACTACCTGGACATTGAAAATCTGTCCGGCCTGGGTATTCTGCCTGACTTTACGGGACAGGGGCATGCGGTGCTGATTCAGATCGTGAAGTGGGTGGGAAAGAAAGAGGACTGGGACAATTACCTGCTGGAACAGAGCCTTCATAACATTCTCAATGAGATATTTCTGCCAAATGACCAGAAGGTGGCGTTATCCTGTATCGAGGAAAATGTATTTCTGCTGGTGATTCAGTCCACCTCGGATGAAGAAATTACCCAGGACAGCCTAAGCCGGCAGTTTATGTTTTTAAGCAGTGTATGCAGACAGTTTTTCCGGTGTCAGATCGCCTGCTATCTATCGGAGCTTAAGCCGCTCTCGGATTTGAGCGAAGTCTGGCGGCAGTTAAAAGAACGGAAAGAGAACAATGTATCACTGAAGCAGGGGGTATTTCCTGAATCCGGTAAGGAGGAGAAAAAGGAGTATGTATTCCGTCTGGTATCAGTCAAACAGTGGGAGACCCTGTATGAGGAGGGATATCCGCAGGCAGTCGAAGAGCAGGCGTTTCAGCTTTTGGATGACCTGGCGGACCGGGGGATTCTGGATAAGAAGACGCTGCTCTATTTTTACCAGGATTATATGCAGCTGATGTATACCGTATTTGGGAAACAGGGCGTAAACGTATGCGAGCTTTTTCAAACAGCAGAAGAACTGGAGCTCTACCGCAATGGGATGAAATCCGTAGATGCCATGAAACGCCTGCTTTCCTTTGTCACCTCCTGCTGTCATCCGGAGCAGGAGGTGGATGACGCCCAGGCGCTGGTGCAGACGGTGATGGCCTATGTGGCAGAAAATCTGGAGCAGGAGCTAAGGCGGGGAACCATCGCGGAACTGGTGCATTTAAATCCGGACTATTTAACCCGGACATTCAAGAAGGAAACGGGAATGACGCTGAAGGAGTACATAATTGAACAGAAGATTAAGGCGGCCCAGTCGCTTCTGCGTACCACCAGCCTTCCGGTCAGCTTCGTGGCGGCCAAGGTGGGATATTCCAACTTCAGCCATTTTTCCAAAGCATATAAGAAAGTGATGGGACACACGCCGCAGGAAGAGCGCGACAGGTGAAAAAGTCTGAAAAAGAACAACAGCCGAAGTTTTTTGCAAAACCGGCTGTTCTTTTTTTACGCAGAAGTCGTTTTTTGACTATAAACGGCCGTTAATTGTGCGGCAGAAGGGAATAAATTCCGATATAATGAGGACTATCAAAGATCCGGTGGGGTGCTCCGGGCAGGAGTGCTCATAGCGGGGGAGGAAGGAGAAGGAAATATGCACGAGAAAGGCGAAGTGCTGGTGGAAGTAAAGGACATGTGCAAAAACTTCGGAGTAACCGTGGCTTTAAATCATGTGGATATCACCATCAGACGCGGTGAGATTCGGGGGCTGATTGGGGAAAACGGCTCGGGAAAATCTACAGTTTCTTCCATTATCGCAGGCATTCAGCCGGCTACCAGCGGGGAAATGTTTTATAAAGGAAAGCCGTGGAAACCGTCTACCAGCCTGGAAGCGGTGAAACAGGGAATCGGCATGATAGTGCAGGAAGCAGGGACGATTGAGAACATTACCGTGGCAGAGAATATCTTTCTGGGAAATTATGAGGCGTTTAAGAACGGCATCTTCATGAACAAGGCGAAAATGAACGCGGAGGCGGCCAAAGCACTGGAGAAAATAGGGGTGACGACCATAAATCCGGCGCTGCCGACCAGAGTGTATGACATGCAGGACAGGAAGCTGATCGAGATTGCCGGGACCATGTACAATAATCCGGACCTGTTTGTGGTAGACGAGACGACCACGGCGCTGTCGCAGAGCGGAAGAACCATTCTTTATAATCTGATGCACCGGGCGGCAAACGAGAACCGGGCGGTCGTCTTCATCAGCCATGATCTGGAAGAGCTTATGGAACACTGCGATACGCTGACAATTCTGCGGGATGGCGTGATCATTGACAACATGGAGAAGAAGGATTTTGACAGCAATGACATCAAACACAAGATGGTGGGACGGGAAATCAAAGGAAACTACTACCGGGTAGACAAGGATGAATACAGCAGCGAAGTGGTGCTGAAGGCAGACTGTATCACCACCATGAATGCGCTGCTCTGTTTCGACTTAGAGCTTCATCAGGGAGAGATTCTGGGCATTGGAGGTCTGTCGGAATGTGGTATGCACGAACTTGGAAAGGCGCTTTACGGACTGGAAGAGGTGGTAGATGGACAGGTAGTTCTCACGAAGACAGGGACTGTGGTGAAAAACGCGCAGACGGCCTTTAAGAACAAGATGGGATACGTGTCAAAGAACAGAGATACGGAGTCCCTGGAACTTAACGCATCCATAGCGGCCAATATACAAAGCACGGGTCTCGATAAGAACCGGCTGTTCGGACCGTTTCTTTCCTTCCGGAAGGAAAGACGGTATGCGAAGCTCCAGGTTGATTCGCTGGCAATCAAGTGTGTCAATATGCTGCAGCCGGTGAAGGCGCTTTCCGGAGGAAACAAGCAGAAGGTGGTATTCGGAAAATGGATAGCGGATGAAGCGGATATCCTGATTCTGGACTGCCCCACCAGAGGCGTAGATATTGGAGTGAAGGCGGCCATGTATCAGTTGATTTACCAGATGAAGCAGAAAGGAAAATCCATTATCATGATCAGCGAGGAGATGCCGGAGCTGATCGGCATGTCAGACCGGCTGCTGGTTATCAGAGATGGAAAGGTCAACGGAGAATTTTATCGAAAAGACGGCTACGATCAGCACAAACTGATCGGGTGCATGATTTAGGGAGGTGGAAGAGATGGCTGAACTTGCTGTTCAAAAGGATGTTCCGAAGCTGAAGGCGGGGGACAGGATTTCAATAATTAAAAACAAACCTTCCTTTTCTCTGGTGTTTTCTGTTATCATCCTGGTGCTGATCGTCGCCTTATTCGGGGGCGTCACGAAGGGGGCCTTTTTTGGCAGAAACGTGTTGATAGGAATTTTTAATCAGGCACTCATCATCGGTACGATGGCCACCGCGGTGTCCTTTATCTATACGACGGGGAACCTGGATATTTCCGTGGGGAACTCCATGGCGCTGGCGGCTACCATCGGCGCGCTGATTTATAACAGGACGGGAAATATCGCCCTTATGGTGGTAACCGCTGTTGCCGTCGGCATTATTCTGATGGTATTTAATTGTACGCTCAGCGTGGTGTTTCAGATAAAAACGGTTACAGTAGCCATTGTGATGATCCAGCTGTACAGTGCGATTGTCAGCGAAATACTGGGACCGGATTCCCTGAAAGTAGATTACAGTGTCTGTAAAATGCTGGAAAATGCCGGATTCCGGTATGCAATGTTTCTGGGATATTTTATACTCTGTATTATCGTATACCATTTCACTCCGGTTGGAAGGCGGCTGCGTTTCGTAGGCGGAAATCCAAACTGTGCGGATCAGACGGGAATCAGCGCGAAGAGATCGACCTATGTCAGCTTCTTCATGGCGGGCATCGGAGTCGGTGTGGCCTCGATCTTTACGATCATCCGGACCGGATCAGTCAGTACGGAGGTGGGAAGCGGTATGGGCATGGATGTGATGCTGGCTACAGTCCTTGGAGGCATGTCTATCTTTGGCGGAGCAAGGTCCAACGCCTACGCGGGGCTGATGGGGGCGCTCACGGTATCGGCTTTAAATAAGGGACTTCTCATGACAGGCGTATCTTCGACAGCCATACAGGGAGTCCGGGGGATCGTATTTTTGCTTCTTGTATTTTTAAACTCTGAACGGCCGTCCACACTGCCGACCAGACAGCAGGTATAAAAAACAGTAAGGCTCGAAAGGACCGCGCCAACTGTTTTACATGTATCGCACGTAAGCGCCTAAAAAGACAGGCGCCAAGTGCTCGTAACGATAAAAAAACGCGAGTCCAGGATTCGCGAAATGGAGAAGGAGAAGAAAGATGAAAAAGAGATTAACAGCAGTATTACTTTGTGCGGCGATGGTGTTAGGGCTTACCGCATGTTCCGGGAAGGAAAGCTCCGTGGAGACGGCAGCACAGACAACGGCGCCTGCGACAGGAGCCTCTTTGGCAGAAGGCGGAGCAAAGACTCCTCAGGACTTCAAGAAGTTTAAGATCGGTGTATGTGAACCGCAGGCCATCGATGAGGTCGTGATCCGCCGCGATTATTATGAAAATTATCTGGCGTCGCGCTATAACGTGGAATTCGTATTTTCAGAGCAGTGTAAGGACACGGATGATGAGCTGACCTTTATCGAGGGCTGTGCAGACGCGGGCTGCGACGCCATCATTTCCTACCGTTCGGTGGACGCCAATCAGATGGCGCAGGTCTGTGAGGAGTACGGAATGCAGTATGTGATTAACACGGCGAGAATACCAGAGGTTGACGGTGCGTTTGAAGGCGGCTATGAGACCTTCCAGGGAAGCTTCGGCGCCGACAATGAGCATGTCGGACAACTCTTCCGGGACTGGCTCTCAAGCAATGCTTCTGACGATGGGAGCGAGGGCTTTATGATTACCTCTTCACTGGCATTTTCCGGGAATATTCAGCATCTCGAGACGGCGATTGCTGCATTGTCGGCTCTGCAGAGCAAATATAATCTGACCTTTGAAGATACGGTGGAAAACCTGGCAAAGACGTCTGCTCCGATCGAGGTTGCCAACGACAAGGGAATCAACATTTACATCTATCCGGGAAGCCCCAGCGGCATGGAAGGATGGCTGGAAGGAGTCAGCGCGGCGCTTCAGACCGGCAAATACGGCGTATTGATCCATTCCGGACAGAGCTATGCGCAGACCGCGGTTGTAGTGGACGAGGTGGAAAAGAACTTTGACAAGGATATTAAGGTGGCTTCGATCGCGTCGATGTCTGAATCGCTGATCAATGCGTTTAACACACAGGATAAGTTCGGGAATTCTTCTCTGAATATGGCTGCTTTGAAATCCACCAGTCTCACAAGCAGCATGGGATTTATATCCGTCTATAATGCATTGACCGGCTATGCCGCTTTAAATGACAGCAGTGAAAATGAAAAGAGGACTTTAAGCTTCCGCATGTGGTCCCTTGACACGCTCGATCAGATCAATACTTGCGCCAATTGGGACGTAAAGGGCGGAGATAAATGGATCATGGATGAGAGCATGATTAATCAGTGTCTGGGCATCATGAATCCGGACCTGACTGCGGACGATGTACAGGCGGTTTATAATGGCATGACGTATGAGAGTACGCTGGAGCGCCTGGGTAAATAATGGGGATTGAAGGAGAGTAGGATGAAACAGAAGACTCTG
Organism: Hungatella hominis; assembly: GCF_014288005.1. Lineage (NCBI taxonomy): Bacteria > Bacillati > Bacillota > Clostridia > Lachnospirales > Lachnospiraceae > Hungatella > Hungatella hominis. Next base: position 366,011 of record NZ_JACOPB010000004.1, on the reverse strand, counting down.
GAATATCGGATAAAAAATATAATACAGCTGATCAGTCTTCCACTTATTGTGTTTGTTGTTATGAATGTGCTGGACTTAAGCATCGCCGGTACCAGGACGGTCAGTACAATCACGGATTTAAAGACACTGCTTCGGACGGGACTCACATGCTATTGCTTCGCCCTGGCCTTAAACTGCAATCTTCTGTCCGGCCGCATGGATTTATCAGCGGGAGCACAGATGTATATGGGGTGCGTATTCGGCGGTAATCTGGCGCTGCAGCTTCATTTGGGCGGAGTCGGGATCCTCGTGCTCAGTATGGCGGTGGGCGCTCTGTGCGGACTTCTGGTGGGACTGTTATTTGTAAATTTAAGAATTCTTCCCATGGTACTGGGAATCGGCATGACTCTGATTTTCGAATGCTTTTCCTTTGGCGCTTACAATCAGCAGGGTCTGATGATATACGGAAAATCGGGGGTATCCATACTGTCAAATGTAACCTTTATTCTGACGGTTGCTGCGGCACTGCTGCTCATTATGACATTTCTGTTTCAGTACAGCAGCTTTGGCTATAAGAGACGGGCAATTCAGGGCGACCAGAAGCTGGCGTCGGATGCGGGAATCAATATCTTTGTGAACTGCGTCATCTGCTATACGCTGGCAGGCGCGCTGGTAGCCTGCGCCGGAGTTTTTGATACGGCGTACAAGGGGTCTCTGACACCGGTACTGGGTATGAGCAGCAATGGTAGTGTATTCAGCAATATGTTCCCGCTGTTCCTCGGCGTGTTCATCGGAACTTACGTCGGCAACCCAATTCTCGGCGTGCTGTCGGGGGCAGTCAGTGTAAGGCTGCTGATTCTGGGACTGTCGAAGCTTTCCATGGAAGGAAGCGTGCAGAATATCATTGTCTATTCCCTTTTTCTGATCTTCATGATTTACCGGATGAACGTGGATAAGTTCTCCTATGCGAAGAAGAAGCGGGAACGGATCAGGCTGGCGCAGCAGACCAGACAGGCGGTTTAATAGGAGACATTATCATGAGAGCGATTATGGTTATGTATGATTCTCTGAGGCGGGACATAATTCCCTGTTTTGGAGAGAAAAAGGTTTCGATGCCGAATTTTGAAAGGCTGGCCCGGCATACGGTCATGTTTGACAACAGCTACGTGTGCAGTCTGCCCTGTATGCCGGCCAGAAGAGAGCTGCACACTGGAAGGGCCAATTTCCTGCACAGAAGCTGGGGACCAATGGAGCCGTTTGATGATTCCATGCCGGAGATGCTTAAAAAGGCGGGGATTCACTCCCATCTTTCCACAGACCATTACCATTATATGGAGGATGGGGGCGCTACCTATCACCCGCGTTTTTCTACATGGGAATGCTACAGAGGACAGGAATCCGATGCATGGGTGGGATATTGTTCGAAGCAAGAACCGGAATTTGCACCGGTTCTTTTAAGCCCGGAGTCTCAGCCGAAACGGCTTCAGAATATCAGAAAGATAAGCGGCTGGCAGAATATGGCCAACCGGACCCGGATGAGAAATGAGGAGGAGTATCCCCAGACACTGACGTTTGACGGAGGAATCCGTTTCATTGAGGATAACATCAATTGTGACAACTGGTATGTCCAGATTGAAACCTTTGATCCCCATGAACCGTTCGACTCCCCGGAACCGTATCAGGCCGCCTTGTTCGATCCGGACCGTCCGTTTGTTCCGGACTGGCCTCCCTATGCTGAGGCGCATGAAGACCCGGAAACCATAAAACAGATGCAGAAAAAGTATTACGCACTTGCTCAGTTCTGTGACAGGAGTCTGGGCCGGATTTTAGATCGGATGGATCGATACGATATGTGGAAGGATACCATGCTCATCGTGAATACTGACCACGGTTTTCTTCTGGGAGAGCATGGCTGGTGGGCGAAAAACAACACGCTGGAATACAACGAAGTGGTGCATACTCCGCTGTTTATCTGGGATCCGCGGTATAAAACGGCGGGGAAGCACAGAACGTCATTGGTGCAGACCATTGATCTGGCGCCGACAATCCTGGAATTTTTCGGACTGCCTGTTCCGGAGCGGATGAAGGGGAAGGCGCTGGGCCCGGTGATAGAATTGGATGCAGCGGTTCGCCAATACGGAATGTACGGGGTACATGGAGGTCCGGTCTGTGTAACAGATGGAAAGACCGTTTATATGCGGGCTGTGAGAAATCCGGAGGAGAAAGCTCTGGAATATACCCTGATGCCGGCCCATATGGTGGGCATGTTCAGCCACGACGAGCTGCGGGAAATGCGCCTGCACGAAGGCTTTTCCTTTACCAGAGGCTGCAGGGTCATGGAGATACCGGTTATGCCAACCCGCAATCCGGGGAAGCTGGAACACGATATTCTGTTCGATCTGCAGTCAGATCCCGGCCAGCAGAAGCCGTTTCGGGACGCAGAGACAGAAGGAAGAATGGAAAGGGCGCTGATCGGTCTGTTAAAGGACAACGACGCGCCGAAGTATTTATACAAACGGTTCGGACTGGATTATATTCCGGGGAAGAAGGAGGAAGCAGTCTATGAAACAGATTTGTAATCCGTATTTGCCTCTATGTGAGTATATACCAGATGGAGAACCTCACGTATTCGGCGGCCGGATGTACCTATATGGCTCTCATGACCGGGAAAATGGCGATGAATTCTGCGAACTGGACTATGTCTGCTACTCCGCCGATGCCTGTGACCTTACGGAGTGGCGGTATGAGGGCGTTATTTACAAAAAGGACCAGGATCCGGATAATCCGGATGGCAGTTTATGCCTTTATGCGCCGGATGTCTGTATGGGACCGGATGGAAGGTATTATCTCTATTACTGCCTGAAATTCTGTGACTTCATCTCCGTAGCAGTCTGCGATACACCGGCGGGGCGGTATGAATACTACGGGAAGGCAGCATACCCCGATGGCAGGCAGTTAAGTGAGAATCTTCCTTACGATCCCGCCGTTCTGGTTGAGGACGGTAAGGTGTATCTTTATTATGGCTTTGCGCCGACAACCCTGCATATTCCAAAATACAGGGGAGCAGAGATGCCGGGAGGGAGCGTCGTCGAGCTGGAGGCCGACATGCGGACCGTGAAGCGGGGACCGTATGTAGTGCTTCCCAGTTCCGAATATGGAATCGGAACCTCATTCGAGGGACACGAGTATTTTGAAGCGCCCTCCATTCGGAAAATCGGAGAGCTCTACTATCTGGTCTATTCCTCGGTCCACGCACATGAACTCTGTTATGCGGTAAGCAGAGATCCCATGGGAGGCTTTCTGTTCGGCGGAGTCATCGTCAGCAATGGGGATATCGGCTATGAGGGACGAAAAACGGAAGACCGGCTGATGGCGATAGGAAATAACCACGGAGGACTGGTCTGTGTAAAGGATCAATGGTATATCTTCTATCACCGCCACACCCATACCAATGCCTATAACCGGCAGGGCTGTGCGGAGCCGGTATTCTTAGATGAAAATGGGCGGATTGAGCAGGTTACCATCACAAGCAGCGGATTAAACAACGGTCCTCTGGCAGGACAGGGGACGTATCCGGCAGTGATCTGCTGCAATCTGACGGACGGCCATATGCCGATGATGCCGTCTAGGGGAAGGGGAAATGAGGCAGCGGATTTTCCCAATATTACGGACATGGGCGGCGAGCACTTTCTTACAGGCATAAAGGACGGGACACGGATCGGATATAAGTATATCGAGTTAAGAACTGCAGCGGGTATCCGTGTCACATATCGCGGCCATGCGACGGGAACGCTTCTGATTGGCACGGAAAGAGAACAGAAATTCAGCATTTCGATCCTTCCTGCGGAGGACTGGACGGATGCGGAAACAGAGGTCCGGTTTACAGAGGAACGTGAACTGTACTTCGTATATCAGGGGGCGGGGCACATGGAGATGCTCTCTTTTACATTTTTCCAGTGAAGTCGCACAGAGCTGTGAAAGGAGACCGGACTATGAACCAATCAACACAACCGGATATTCTGATTTATTTAAGCGATCAGCACGACGGCAGAGTCATGGGATGTGCGGGACATCCGGTGGTGGAGACTCCCAATCTGGATGCACTGGCATCTGAGGGAACGATGTTTAAAAATGCCTATACGTCGTGTCCGCTCTGTGTTCCTGCGCGCATGTCTTTTCTGACAGGGCGGCTTCCCGTTCACACCGGCGTTTATACGAACCGCGGTTCGATCCCTTCGGAAATGCCTACGTTTCTTCACCTCCTGGCTCTGGCCGGCTATGAAACCGTTCTGTGCGGGAGAATGCATTTTGAAGGGGAGGACCAGCGCCACGGATTCACGAAGCGGATTGCAGGGGACATCACACCTGTCTCGATAGGGCCAATGGCTCCGTATTGGGAACGAATGGGGCCGATGGCTCCAGTCATGACGGAGGGCGGCTGTATTCACGCCGTCGGAGGGGGCAATTCTCCGGTGCAGGAATACGACCGTTATGTGATAAGGGAAGCGGAAACCTACTTATCCCAGCCTCACAAAAAACCGCAGTGTGTTGTTGTGGGAACGTATGCCCCTCATTTTCCCTATATTGCACCTACAGAGCTGTACGATAAGTACAGAATGCGTACGGATTTGCCGCCAACACTGGATATTATGGCCTCTGCGCAGGATGCCGGGCGTCTTCGCGATACAACGCCGGAGCTGGTTAAGGGCGTCCGTGCTGCTTACTGGGGCCTGATAGAATTCGAAGATCACTGCCTGGGACAGGTTAAATCGGCATGGGACACTTATCTCTCCCGGCATGGGAAACGGGGAATCTTCTTTTATCTGTCAGATCATGGCGATCATGCCGGTGACCGGGGATTTTATGGGAAACAGTCTCTGTATGAGGCGGCGGTACGGATCCCTATGATCGTGTCAGGAGACGGGATCTTAGCTGGAAATCGGTTGCGGTCTCCGGTCAGTCTCCTGGACGCAGCACCGACCGTGTGTCAGCTGGCCGGTGCACGGGAGCTTCCGTTTCAGGATGGGGTCAGCCTGATTCCGGAACTGGAAAGAGGGGAAGAACGTGAGGATCGCGCGGTGACTGCCGAATGGATTAATCTCCCTTATGGCAGGGGAACGGATTATGGGCGTATGATTCGTCAGGGAAAGTGGAAACTGATCTCCTATGTCAGCCATCCGGAGGAGGAACTGCTTATCTGCCCGGACAGTGATCCGTGGGAACTTTATAACCGGATTACAGAGTTCCCGGAGGCTGCTGACGAACTTCGCGAAGCTGCCTTCCATAACGTCTGCGCCGTCAGGATCGTGGAAGAGAAGAATATTCGTGAGGACGGATATCAGATTGTAGCGCAGTTTCAGGGACAAGAATCGTGGGTTTCCAGCGAAACATGGATACCGCCGCGCTCCGTTACGCAGCTTCCAAAGCAGTATCTTTCCACGAATCAGCCCATGCCGGAGAAATTCAGACGGTATTGGGAAATGAAAAATGCAGAAGAAGGAGGAAAGGAACGTGAAAAAGCGGCCGAACATAGTCATCTTTAATCCCGACCAGATGCGTTATGATGCATTGGGCCATATGGGGGTAAATCCTGGTGCGGAAACGCCCTTTCTGGATGAAATGATCAGAGAAGACGCTGTGAGCTATCGCTATGCCTTTTGTCAGAATCCGGTGTGCACGCCGAGCAGATGCAGTTTTTTTACCGGATTGTATCCCCATGTACACGGACACAGGACCATGCGTCATATGCTGCACCGCCACGAGAGTTCTCTGCTCAGCGAGTTGAAGGAGGCCGGCTATTACGTCTGGATGAACACCAGAAACGATCTGCTTCCTGGGCAGGATGATGATATCTTTTCCAGGCACGCCACCGAAATCTTTTATGGAGGTAATGTTCCTCCCGCACCAGGGCCGGTAAACCCGGGACTTCGGGGAAAACCGGGAAGTAAGTATTTTTATTCCCATTATAAGGGGGAACTGGCGACCGATGAGCGTGGGCTTAACTATACCCCTGATGACGAGGCGGTAGATGCGGCCATCGACCGTTTGAAATCACCGGCAGATGACCGGCCGCTCTGCATATTTCTGGGACTTATCTATCCCCATCCGCCCTACCGGGTGGAGGAACCCTATTATTCACGGATCGACAGAGAGAAGGTTATGCCAAGAATTGCAGAGGTGGTTCCCGGGGATAAAAAGCCGTTATTTTACAGGAGAATCCGTGAGGAACTGGGAATGCAGGATTTTACGGAAGAAGACTATAAGGAACTGCGAGGCGTGTATTACGGCATGTGCAGTAAGATAGATGCACAGTTTAAGCGGCTGTGTGATGGGCTGAAGGAGGCGGGAATCTATGAGGACACGGCCATTTTTTTCCTGAGTGACCACGGGGATTACACAGGAGATTACGGGATCGTGGAAAAGGCTCAGAATATGATGGAAGACTGTCTCGTCAGGGTGCCGCTGTTAATCAAGCCTCCAAAGGACTTCGGCGTGGATGCAGGAATCAGTGACCAGATGGTGGAATTGGTGGATTTCTACCGGACCGCCATGGCGTTTGCCGATGTAGCTCCGGATCACAGCCAGTTCGGAAGAAAGCTTCAGAGTAATCTGGCGGACCGCAGCGTGAAGGTCCGGGACTACGTGTGCAGCGAGGGAGGCAGAAATGAGGACGAGATACACTGTGACGAATTTCATGATGATATAAATCTGCCGACCGTGATGGGGGAATACTATCCAAGGCAAAAGCTGCAGACGGATTCTGTCATTCATGGAAAAGCCGCGATGATACGGACTGAGCAGTATAAATATATACGCCGTATTTACGAGGATGACGAATTCTATGATCTGCGGCTGGATCCGCAGGAGAGGATGAACCGGATTCATGTGAAGGAGTATGCAGAAATAATCATGGAAATGAAAGAACTGCTGCTGGACTGGTACCAGAAGACCTGCGATGTGGTTCCATTCGAAAAGGACGACCGCCATTCCAAAGAAATGATCAGGCAGGCGGTTAAGAATATCTGTCCGCCGGAGTATAAGGCGGAAGTGGAACGGATGATAGAGAACCGGGAAGGGACCCTGTTCGAGATTAGAAAATACTGTGAGGAGGCGGCCAGAAGAACCTGATCAGTCACTAAAACCGCAGCGAAAGAATGGTTCTGCCTTCAACATAGGGTTGCTTCCTCCACAGGAAAAAAGGTATACTAAAAAAGTATCTATCATAACAGAAAATGACAACCTACACGGAGGTTCCTATGTACAGCAAATTCATCAACTATTTAAAGGAAAAACCATCTCTCTATGCGCCCAGCTCCGCTCCGTTCTGGGATGACGAACATATTTCGGAGTATATGCTGAAGGCGCATCTCGATCCGGAGATCGACGCGGCTTCCAGGCACCATGATTTTATAGAACAGTCAGCGAAATGGATCGCACAATATTGTAAGGCCAGGCCGGATATGAGGCTGCTGGACTTAGGCTGCGGCCCCGGCCTCTATGCGGAGAGATTCTGTAAAGAGGGCTTCCGGGTCACAGCGCTGGACTATTCCAGGCGGTCCATCGAATATGCCAGGGAACACGCGGAGGCGGAGAGGCTTCCGATCGGATATCATTATAAAAATTATCTGGAAATGGATTACCGGGAGGAATTCGATGCAGCCGTTCTGATATACTGCGATTATGGCGTGCTTCCCCCGGATAACAGGAAAGTACTTTTAAAGAACGTATATGGAGCCCTGAAGAAAGACGGAATTTTCATTCTGGATGGGGATTCAGAGAAGTACAGGGAAAAACTGAGGGAAATGGAATCCATAGAGTATCTGGAGCAGGGATTCTGGTCCGGAAAGCCCCATGTCTGTATCCAGCGGAATTATCAGTATCCGGAGACGAATAACTATGTTGAACAGTATGTGATCGTAACGGAAGACGCGTGTCAGTGCTATAATAACTGGAATCAGATCTATACCGTGGAGTCCATGGAGAAAGAACTGCGGGATGCTGGCTTTGAAGATATTGTATTTTTTGATGATGCAGCAGGCAGACCATACACGGGAAATGCGGATACCATCTGTGCGGTATCTGTGAAGCGGAGGGAGGGAACCATACAACCATGAAAATAACCATACTCTACCCGGCCGACTATTTTGACATCAAAAAAGTGGATGCGGATAAGATGGAAGCTGTGCGGGAACGAATAGAAGAAAGTGCAGAGGACCGGTTAAATATCGGTTCCCTGCACTTTTTTCACTGTTTCATGGGGATTCGGGGACGTTTTCCGGTCCTGTCCGCTCCGGGGCGGCATCCCATCACCTTTTTATAGGCACGGTAAAAGGTTGAATAGTCTCCAAAGCCCGTCTCATTGGCCGCGTCAGCCGCCGTGAAGCCGTTGAGCATAAGCTGTCTGGCCATGACGACGCGCTTGTAGATTAAGTAATCCATGACTGTGGTGCCGGTAGCCTTTTTAAATGCGCGATTCATATAGTATTTGCTGATGAAAAAGCGGCCGGACAGTTCGTCGAGCGTGACGGGCTCGGTTAAGTGCTCATTTAAATAGCGTATGATATCTGTTATGGTGCCGGAGGCGCTGCTGTCAGGCGTAGAGGGGCGCAGGGTCTGGCACATCAAGGAAATCTCAGCCAGGAGCGCTTCTAAGAACATGGCATAATAGGCGCCGCTTAAGGCAGCAGGCTGTTTCTGGGACCAGATTAAGTGTTCAAAATAGGCGTGAAGACCATATTCTTCCGTATGCTCGTAGAACACTTCTCCTGGTCCGCTTTTTTTATTTCCCGGAAATGAGGACAGCAGAAGGACACGCCGCTCTGCAATGACCGATTCCGGCGAAAAATGGACCGAACAGCGGACGTAATCCGTCGTGGAATTCACCCTCACTCCGTGAAAAACGTAGGGGGACAGCAGAATCAGACTGTGGGGAGTCAGATGGTACTCACGGCCCTCCACCACATAATCGGCGTCTCCCTTTAGAAAATAGTAGATCTCATAGCAGGAGTGGTAATGGACTTCAAAGGTATCGCTTTTCATATGACTGGTGGTAAAATTTACTTTTCCCGACACGGGGGCCGGGGCGGATTCGTAGATCATGAAGCAGTTCCTCCTAAATGTGCGCATAAGCAAAAACGATGCAGGCTGCTTCTATTGTATATCAGGGAGGGCTATATTTGCAAACTTTATTTCATCATTACCAATCCATTTTTTACGGGAAGAGCGCTATGATAGAGGTAACAGAAATGAATGCAGGAGGTAATGATTTATGAAGACAGGAGCACAGCTTTATACGGTCAGGCTGTTTACACAGACGGCGCCGGATTTTCGGGAGACCATGAGACGGGTTGCGGAGATCGGATATGAGACGGTACAGCTGTCGGCCACAGGCAGCGAGATCACCCCGCAGATTGCAAGGGAAATTGCCGACGAGATGGGACTGAAGATCGTGCTGACCCACAGCGATTTAAACAGGATACAGAAGGATACGGAGCAGCTGATCCGCGACCACGAGGTGATGGGATGTAAGTATATCGGTATCGGATCGATGCCGGAGAAATACCGGAACCCGGACTGGATCAGACGTTTTGCAGTTGATTTTAAGGAACCGGCCCGTATGATTAAGGAGGCGGGAATGCGCCTCATGTACCACAATCATGCGTTTGAGTTTGAGAAGACAGGGGGAACGTATCTGATGGATTATCTGCTGGACGCATTTGCCCCTGATGAGCTTGGAATTACGCTGGATACGTACTGGGTACAGACGGCGGGCGGTGATGTGTGCCAGTGGATCGGGCGTCTGGCCGACCGGATTCCCTGCGTTCACTTAAAGGACAGAGGTATCGTGAACGGGCAGGAGGTCATGGCTCCGGTGATGGAAGGAAACATGAATTTCCCCGCTATTTTAGAGGCGCTTAAGAAGACTGACTGTGAATACGCATTGGTGGAACAGGATACGTGTCTGGAGAATCCATTTGTCTGCCTCGAAAAGAGTTATCGGAATCTTGCGGAATTGGGATACAGGTAGAAGGAGGATAGGATCATGAATAAAGTAAGGCTGGGAATAATCGGGATTGGTAACATGGGAAGCGGCCATGTGGAGAGTATTTTAGATGGGAAAGTGCCGGAGATAGAGCTGGCGGCGGTTGCTGACCTGCGGGAATCAAGACGTCAATGGGCAGAGGAGACTCTTCCGGAGAATGTGAAGATTTTTGTAACGGCGGAGGAGCTGTTGGATTATCCGGACATGGACGCCGTTCTGGTGGCGATTCCACACTACGACCATCCGAAGTATGTGATGGAAGCTTTAAAACGGGGATTTCATGCCATGTGTGAAAAACCGGCGGGCGTGTATACGAAGCAGGTGCGGGAGATGAACGAGGAAGCTGCAAAGCACGATCTGGTATTTGGAATGATGTTCAATCAGAGGACGAACCACATCTACCGGAAGATGCATGAGCTGGTGAACGGCGGCCAGTACGGGGCTATCAAGCGTGTCAACTGGATCATCACAGACTGGTACAGAACCCAGGCGTACTACAATTCCGGCGGATGGCGCGCTACCTGGGACGGCGAGGGCGGCGGTGTCCTTTTAAACCAGTGTCCTCACAATCTGGATTTGATTCAGTGGATCTGCGGCATGCCGAAGTCGGTTCAGGCCTTCTGCCACGAGGGCAAATGGCATGATATCGAGGTGGAAGACGATGTGACGGCGTATCTGGAGTATCCGAACGGAGCAACCGGCGTATTTGTGACGACAACGGGAGATGCGCCCGGAACCAACCGGTTTGAGGTGGATTTAGAAAAGGCAAAGATCGTCTGCGAAAATGAGGAGATTAAGGTTTACGAACTGGATGTCAATGAGAGAGAATACTGCTATACCGCCACGGAAGGCTTTAAGAAGCCTGAGGGAAGATGGATCGACGTGGAGACAGACGGAGAAAATCTTCAGCATGTGGGAGTCCTGAGGGCATTTGCAGGAACCATTTTAAGAGGAGAACCGCTGATTGCGGGGGGAGAGGAAGGAATTAACGGATTAACACTCTCTAATGCCATGCATTTATCCAGCTGGCTGAAACGCCCGGTGGAGATTCCCTTCGACGAAGAGCTGTTCCTGGAGGAACTGAATAAGAAGAGAGCCGCTTCCCGGAAAAAGGAACATGTGAATGAGATAACCTTCAATACAAAGGGGTCCTATGGGAGTGGAAAGGCTTAAAAGAGGGAAGATAAAGAGGAAAGTATAAATGAAGAGTGCGATCATCGGATGCGGCAGCATTGCCGCAGTACACGCGAAATCGATCATGAAAATGGAAGGCTGCAAACTGGCTGCCGTGGCAGATATAATTCCGGAACGCGCGGAGTCTATGGCCCGGGAGTACGGCGCAGTCCCCTATACCGACTGGAAACAGATGCTGGAGAAGGAGGAGATCGACGTCCTCCATATCTGTACGCCTCATTATCTTCACACGCCCATGGCAGCGGAGGCGTTAAGGCGGGGAATTCATACATTTATGGAGAAGCCCCCGGTCATCAGCCAGGAGCAGTGGGAGACGCTTCAGCGTGCGGAAAAAGAGGCGAACAACGGGGCAGCCCTGGGCGTCTGCTTTCAGAACCGGTTTAATCCCAGCGTTGCGGCGGTGAAGGAACGGCTTGAGAACGGTGAGTTCGGCAGGATCCTGGGAGCCAGGGGCCTGGTCACCTGGTGCAGAAAGGAACGCTACTATACGGAGAGCGGCTGGCGCGGAACGGTTGAAAAGGAAGGCGGCGGCGCTCTGATCAATCAGTCCATCCATACGCTTGACCTGATCCAGTATCTGATCGGAAAGATGCCTCTGACCATGGAAGCATCCACCTCCAATCACCATTTAAAGGGCATTATTGAGGTGGAGGACACGATGGAGGCCTACATCTCTTACGGGGAAGAAAAGGCATGCTTCTATGCTACTACCAGCTATGTGGCGGATGTTCCGCCCATGATCGAGCTGGAATGCGAGAAGGCCAGGGTTCGGATCGAGGAGTTGAAGGTCACCATTGCGGGCAGCGATGGGGAGACGAAAACGATCGATTACTCGGGCCGGGAACATCTCGGCAAGAGCTACTGGGGGGCTGGACATATGGACTGTATTCACAGCTTTTATGAAAGCGTGGAGCAGGGAAAACCATTTTCCGTTGGCCTGGAACAGATTAAGGACACCGTCTGGCTCATGCTGAAGGCTTATGAGACAGCAGGAAAAATTGAAGAGGTGAAAAAATGTTAAGTGACTGCAGAATTTCAGGATTTGCAGATGAAATCAATAAGGATTTTGATATGCAGCTAAGTGTTTTAAAGGAACTGGGACAGGAGTATGTAGAACTTCGAAGCGCCGATGGAACCGGCGTGGCAGACTTAAGTCTTGAGATGGCTTCCGAACTGGGAGAGCGGATGAAAGCGGCTGGTATCAGTGTTTCTTCTGTGGGATCACCGATCGGAAAGATTAAGATTACCGATGACTTTGAACCGCATTTCGAGACATACCGGCATGTTGTGGAATTGGCAAAGCTGTGGGGAGTACGGTATATCCGCATGTTCAGCTTTTACATACTGGAAGGGGAAGATCCTGCGCAGTATAAGGAAGAGGTATTTTCCAGAATGAAGCGTATGGTGGATTATGCTGTGGAACAGGATGTCGTTCTTCTCCATGAAAATGAAAAGGAGATTTACGGCGACATAGCCAGCCGGTGCCTGGAGCTTATGGAGACATTTTATGGAGATCATTTTAAAGGTGTCTTTGACTTTGCGAATTTTGTCCAGTGCGGCCAGGATACGCTGGAGGCATATGAGATGCTGAAACCCTATATCTTCTATATACATATTAAGGATGCCCTTCAGGAAGACGGCGAGGTCGTGCTTCCTGGGGATGGTGACGGCAATGTGAAGGATATTCTGTCCATGCTGGATTCTTCAGGCTATAAAGGATTTTTAAGTCTGGAACCGCATCTCGTGTCATTCGACGGCCTGGATAAACTGGAGCAGGGGGCAAGGGAGCGCAGGGAGCAGGATGGCGTGTCAGCTTATAAGAAGGCGCATGGCAGGCTGATCGAACTGCTGGGCCGATGAGCACAGCTCTTTCGATATAAGCAGGAGTACAGAGGGTGCCGCAAAATCATGATTTTGCGGCACCCTTTTGGTTATATAATCTTATAGAACCGGAAGTGTATTAATACGGATTTTATGGAATCCAGACACCATCTTCATTAACATGGTAGCCGTCAGGTGTGGTGATGTCCTTTAACATAGCGCCCTGATTGCCCTCTTTGTCTGTACAGAAATAATACCAGGTTCCATTTAGTTGCTGCCAACCGGTCATCATCTCGCCGGTTATGGGGTTTAAGTAAAAGACCTGATCGCCAATGGCAGTAAGACCAGTTATCATATAGGTATCCTTACCCATATAGTACCATTTGCCGCTGAGATAGGCCCAGGCCTCCGTCAGATAGGAGCCGTCTGGTTTCTTAAGTCTCCATTTGCCGCCATCCTCCTCCCAGGTACCGGATACAGTATAATGCCTGGCCACTGCGTCTAAGTATTGCTGCGCCTGGCTTACGGAACGGCTTCCTGAGGAAGAACCGCTTCCCGAGGAAGAACTGCCTCCCGAACTGCTGGAATGGTAAGGGGTGGCTTTGATCGTAAGAGTCAGGAGTTTGGTCATCCCTTCGATCTCCCCTTCATCGGTATCGAGAGTAATAAGAAACTTAAATCTGAATTTGCCGTCAGTGCCTGTTTTTTTGGAGCTTGTACCTGCCACTGCCGGCGTACAGTTGCTCGGGCTGGCTTTGATATAGATACTGTCGCTGCCGGGTATCTGATCCAGATATTCCTGGGCGTAGCTCTGTACATAATCGATGCATTCGTCCTCACTGTTGGCATCTTCCTGATCAACATTGTACGTCAGGCTTTCCAGCGCCTGTCTGGCTGTCGCGACACTGGGAGTTGCAAATTCCATAAGTTTTCCTTCGCTGTCAAATGAATACTTAACTCCGCCGATAGTCACTCCATTTTTGTTTTTATAGGCCCTGAAGTCTTCTCCAAAATAATAACAGTCACTGCCAATCGTTAACCAGCCTTTCCAGGCAGTATAATCTTCTCCAAAATAATAGGTATCGCTGTCAAACTGCAGCAGTCCCTGGAAAGCTTTCGCATCTTCTCCGAAAAAGTAGAGTTTTTGATTAATCGTTTTAAGGCCTTTGACAGCCTTCATGTCACTTCCGAAAAAGTACCAGTTGCCGCTGCCAATTTCTATCCATTGCTTCGACACCAGCGCGCCCGCTATCCGCTTGTCATTTGAATCATCCGGGTCCGGCGCTTCGCTGGCATAATAGAGATCGTCACCATCTTCGATCAGCTCTCCTGTGACCATCACACCATCTTCATTGAGATAGAACCATGAATTACCTGATTTCTTAAATTCATCGCAAACCATAACCCCGTCCTTGTCATAAAAATGCCAAAGGCCATCCTCCTGCTGCCATCCTGGTTCGCCTGCCATGGCAATCATACTCCACGCCAGGCTCATCATTAAAACCAGTGTGACAAGCAATCGCCTGTGAGTTGTCTTTATTTTTTCTTTTTTTTCCATATCCGATACCTCCTTGTCATCTTATAAATCATTTATATGTGCTTTGGATATAACGACTTAAGCAGATAATGATAATTATGAGTACAAAAAACAGGTGTGGCTGCAGCTGTTTTTTCAAAACTATAGGGAAAAGGAGGCGCAGGGTACAAGCTCTCAGAAGTATAATATAAAAAATAGTAAAAAATATATGGAAAATATACAATATATTCTCATAATTATCATTATAAGAATTAAATAGTATCCAAAACATACCAAAATTATACAACATTATCTGACTGAATACAAGAGAAAAAGAAATGACAGGCTATTGAATGCGCTAGAAGTGGTAAGAAAAAGAAGAGGGCCCCACCTGCCTATGATGTATAGAAAAAATAAGGAAAGGGCAGCACGATGTGGAAAAATAAATTTTAAAGAATAGGTATCGAATGACCTGATTAAAAAAAAGCGCCTTTCGGCGCTGATATTTCCGGCTGATTCATGACAAGAGAGGAAAATTATAGTATACTGATAGGAAAGCAAGCGCTTACAGAAGGAGAAATATGATAAAAGAGACTTGGAATCAGATCACAGAGGGTCAGGACGTTCGGCAGAATTTAAGTAAATTGAGACAGGATATGAAAGAAGGAAGAGGCAGGGAGGCGGCACTTACCTGCATATCAGGGGAGGAAGAGCGTCTTATTCTGCTGCTGCAGGACGGGGATGCCAAAATAAGAAAGAACGCTGCACTGCTCATGGGTGATTTGGGCAGTCAGGAGTATTTGGTTCCCATTTTGCATGCATACAGGATAGAGGAGCAGTTGTTTGTCAAGAGTTCCTATCTGAATGCAGTTAAGAATTTCGATTATGGGCAGTACCTTGCATTTTTTAAGGAACGGTTGGACGAGCTGGCGGAAATGAAGCTGACTCCGGAGAACGAAAAACATATAACGGAAGAAATCCGCGAGTTATCTTCCATGATAATCAGCAGGGAAGGCGTGTTGCTGCACCCGTTTTGCGGACAGGATGAGACATTCGACATTGTGCTTTTGACCAACCGCAATTTTCAGGAGATTACCAGAGAAGAACTGCGGCGGCTGGAACCCCATGCGAAAACAAAGGTATTTGGAGCCGGGGTAATGGCCAGAGTCCCGAATTTGAACTGGCTGGCTGAGATCAGGACGTATCAGGAGCTTTTATTCAGCATAAAGGGGCTTCCAACCTGCCCCATGGATGCGGAAAAAGCGGCGGAAATGATTGTAAAATCTGACCTTCTGAAGCTTTTGGCAAGGAGCCATGAGGGAAATCCGCCGTACTATTTCAGGGTTGAGCTTAAGTGCAGGATGGATCACAGCAAAAAGAGCGCGTTTACACGGAGACTTTCTTCGAAAATAGAAAAGTTGTCCGGCCGTAAGCTAATCAATACAACCTCCAATTATGAGTTTGAGTTACGGCTTATTGAAAATAAAGAAGGAAACTGCAATGTCCTGCTTAAACTTTTTACCCTGAAGGATGAGCGCTTTTCATACCGGAAGGAAGTGATTCCAACCAGCTTAAAGGCGGTCAATGCGGCGCTGACGGTTAAGCTGGCAGAACGCTATATGAAAGAGGGCGCACAGGTGCTGGACCCGTTTTGCGGTGTGGGAACAATGCTGATCGAACGCCACAAGGCAGTGAAGAGCAATACCATGTATGGCCTGGATATTTTAGACGAGGCCGTAGAAAAGGCCAGGAAGAATACGGAGGCAGCAGGCCAGATTATCCACTATATTAACCGGGATTTTTTCGATTTTAAACATGAGTATCTGTTTGATGAGATCATAACAAATATGCCTTTTAAGATTGGACGGAAAACGGAGGAGGAGATCGGGAACCTGTATGCGGAATTTTTTTCTTCCGTAAAGCGTGTTTTAAAAGATGATGGTGTCATGATTCTGTATTCCCATAACGCGGGGTATGTAAGGCAAATGGCGCCGGCCAACGGATTTGTTTTGGCTGAAACGTTCGAGATTTCTTTAAAGGAAGGGACTTATGTGTTTGTTTTGAAACGGAAAATAAATTAAGCTCTACAGATAAAAGTGTGATATACTGGTTTTAGATACTCAACCAGCGGTTGTTTTTGCTGATTTTTGCAGATAACAACCGCTGGTTGCTTGATTTTTGAGGTGGATTAAGGATATCTTAAAATTGTACAGCGCAACAGACCGCGGTGAAAATCAGACGCTGAGACGGAAGGAGAATCGTGTGATGCAGGATCGAAGAGAATTTGTCCCGGGTACTATGGGAGAAAGAATTGCTTATTTAAGAAAACGGAAAAAAATGACCCAGGCACAGCTTGCGGAACAGCTGGGAATATCGGCACAGGCTGTGAGTAAATGGGAATCGGGGATTTCCTGTCCGGATATTATGACACTGGTTCCATTATCACAGATATTAGGAGTGAGTACGGACGAACTTTTGGGCATACAGAGTGGCAGTGTACATGACACGGACGGTTTGCGTGATGCAGAACCGGAGGTGAATTTTACGATGGGACCGGATGATTCTGAGAAACGGGAATCGGAGCGGGGGCGGGAAGCCGAGAGGACCAGATTCCAGAGCCTGCTTATGATACCGTCCAGGAATGATGGCATGCACAGTATCAGTGAGCTGATTGTCGGAGCTGGAGCGTGTGCTGCGGTTATTAGGACCGGCAGCGACTTCAGCCTGGAAACAGAGGGGTATCAGGAGGGCGATATTATCAGCGAGGTGTCGGGCGGGACCTGGACGGTTCGTGACATCGCTGACAAGAATATTCTGCGCATCGGAAGAAATACATTTTCGAAGAGAAAGATGATCATTACGATTCCCCAGGGGTATCATTTTGATAAGGTGAAGCTGAATATTGGAGCGGGAACGCTGACCGGGGCGGGAATTACCGCCGGTGAGAGTACCTTGAGCGTGGGAGCGGGCCAGGTGACCATGAAGGACTTTATCAGCTACGCGTCAAAGATTACATGTGGAATGGGAGAGATTGTAGTACGGGGCGAGCTGTATGGAAAGTGCTACGTGGACTGCGGAATGGGATCGGTCCGCTTATACATCAAAGAACCTGAGCACTACGGCTACCGTACCTCCGTGGGAATGGGCGAGGTCAGAATCGGGGACAACAGACTGAGCGGAATCGGCGGAAGTCAGACCATGAACGCCGGGGATTCCAATTTCTATAAGGTTTCATGCAGCATGGGGATGGTCAGCGTTGCTTTTACCGACTGGGACGCATAAGCGGACACGGTTTAAAAGGGAGAAATGACGGCACCTTCGGGCAGGCAGATAAGCTGCGGCTCCGAAGGTGCCGTTTTGTACAGCGTCCTATTTTTCGTTGCCAACAGGGAGCAAGTCAAGTATAATAAACAGTGACAGATACGGCTGAAAGGGGGCGCACAGCGGATATGACAATTTTGGTAATTAACAGCGGCAGTTCCTCGCTGAAATTCCAGGTGATAGATTCGGAGAACGAGGAGGTACTGGCGAAGGGGGTATGTGAGCGGATCGGAATAGACGGACGGTTTACATACCGGACCCGCACCGGTATTTCCTTAAAAGAGGCGGTGCCGATGAAAAACCATACGCAGGCGGTTCATACGCTGCTTGACACGCTGGCGGACCCGGAAAAAGGCGTGATAAAGGATTTTCGGGAAATCGATGTGATAGGACACAGGCTCGTGCATGGCGGAGAAAAGTTTACGGGTTCCGTGGTGATCACGGACGAGGTGACCCAGGCCATGACGGAGTGCAACGACCTTGCGCCGCTTCATAATCCTGCGAATCTGGTTGGCGTGGAGGCCTGCCGGAAACTGATGCCGGACACGCTGATGGTGGGGGTATTTGATACGGCGTTCAACCAGACGATGGAGCCGAAGGCATTTCTCTATGGGCTTCCGTACCGGTATTATGAGAGGCACAGGATCCGCCGCTACGGTTTTCATGGGATCAGTCATAAGTATGTCTCACGGAGGGCTGCGGAATTTATGGGACAGGACCCGGGCCGGGTGAAGACCATCGTCTGCCACCTCGGAAACGGAGCGAGCATTTGTGCGGTGAAATACGGGCAGGTAGTGGACAATTCCATGGGATTTACACCGTTAGAGGGGCTGGTCATGGGAACGAGATGCGGAGATGTCGATCCGGGAGCGCTGGAATTTCTGGCGAAGAAGGAAAATTTGGATTTTGCACAGGTACTGGATATTCTCAATCAGGAATCAGGCGTCCTGGGCATTTCAAGGAATTTTTCCAGTGATTTCCGGGAACTGAAGGACGCGGAGATCAAGTATAACGGTCAGGCGGCTCTGGCGAGGGAGATCTTTGCCTACCGGGTGGCTAAATATGTGGGCAGCTATGCGGCTGCGATGAACGGCGTAGATAATATAGTATTTACCGCGGGTGTCGGGGAAAATGATTCCGATATCCGCATGGAGATATGCAGTTATCTGGAATATCTGGGGATTACCATAGACGAGGTAAAGAACAGGGATGAGGCGGAGGCGTTCCTGATCTCAGACGGGACGTCACGGGTAAATGTACTGGTCATTAAGACCAATGAGGAACTGGAGATCGCCAGAGAGGCGGCGGAAGTGGCGCGGATGTACCGCTGACGCGAAGAAAGGAGATTAGTGTGACAGAACGGGAAAAAATGCTGGCGGGACAGCTGTATGACTGCGGTGACAGCGAGCTGCTGAACCGATGGCACGAGGCTAAGAATCTGGTCCGCGATTACAACCGGACAGATTCGGAAGACTTCGTCGAAAAGGACCGGATCTTAGAACGGATGCTGGGAGGACGCGGGGCCAACCTCTGGATAACGGCGCCATTTTATGTGGATTACGGAAATAACATCTATTTCGGCAATAACTGCGAAGTGAATATGAACTGTACTTTTTTGGATGATAATCTGATTATCATTGGTGACAATGCCCTCATTGCACCTAATGTGCAGATCTATACAGCCTTTCATCCCACGAACGCCGGAGAGCGGTTCGGCGAGATGAAGGAGGATGGTTCCTTTGCGTTCTGCAAGACGCAGACGGCGCCTGTCAGGATCGGCAGCAACGTGTGGATCGGCGGCGGTGCGATTATCATGCCGGGAGTGACGATCGGCGATAATGTCGTGATCGGGGCGGGAAGTGTCGTGACAAGGGATATTCCCTCGGATAAGATTGCCTATGGGAATCCGTGCAGGGTGATGAGAGATAATCTCTGACCTGTGGTTACCGCCCCGGCGGTCTGCAGCCACTTATAAAACCAGATATGGGTTCAGTCACGGATTGAAAAAAGAATTCGATTGTCACAAGTCCGTGTTCTTGTTATAATATTCCTGTAACCTTTGAACGAAATGAGGTGTGCGGGCATGGAAAAGAAGCGAGCGGGAAGTGACAGAAGGAGCCAGTCCGCCGTCATGTATCTTGTGATGGCGTTTTCTTTCTGTATTTTTATATGGCTTCTCGGGACTGTGAAGGCTCCCGATGTCCGCTTTGACAGTGAGAAGCCGGTGGTGATTACGGGTGACTGGAGTATGGAATATCAGGGAGAAACGGCAGTGTCGCAGCTGCCGGGGCCATTTTCCCCGCAAAAGGGGATTCCGGTCCGCTATTCCATAACGCTTGGTGAATACGGGATCAGAGGCAATTCGGTCATGGTTCGTGCTGTTCACCAGTATGTGAGGATTTTCCTGGACGGGGAGATGATAGAGGAGTTCGGATACGGCCAGAAGACTCCATTTGGAGAGGCGCCTTATAACGCATGGGTGATTGCCAGACTTCCGGATGACTGCCAGGGAAAGACTCTTTCCATCGAAATTGAGAACTATTACAGCGGCCTTTCCGGCCAATTGAACCAGGTCTATATCGGTACTAAGAATGCGCTGGTATTTCAGATTATCCATGAATGCATGCCGACGATGATCTTTAACTTTGCAATTATCCTGGCGGCACTTCTGCTGCTGGCGTACAGTTTCAGCTTTAAGAAACAATATGTGACGTATCAGCTGCGCTGTCTCTGCCTTTTTTCGCTGGTGACCTGCATGTGGCTCGTGCTGGAGTCCGGGGGATACCAGATCCTGTGGGGGCGGGCGCCGCTTGTGTCCAATATGCTCTTTCTTCTTTTTTATCTGATTCCGCCGACCTGTATCCGGTTTATTCTAACCTATGAAAGCTTTTCGAAGGACAAATGGCTGAATCTGCTCTACTGGCTGTCCTGTATCAACGTTGTGGTGGTATCGGTCCTTCAGATTGCCGGAATCCGCGATTTTATCGAGAGTCTGATTGGAGCCCATGTGCTTCTGGTCCTGATTATGGCGGAGCTTTTATTCCAGTTTGTCTGGCGTATACTGCACGGGGGTAAGGTGCGGGATATTCAGCTGATGGCGGCCTGTCTGTCCTTTGCCGTGTTTGCCTGCCTTGATATTTTGCGGTTTTACGTGTGCAGCCCGGAGATCAGCTCGGCCTATTTCAGCCAGATCGGAGTGGTGATATTTTTCTGCATTCTGGTCTATTACGCAGTACGCCAGATCGTGGAGGAGCGGGAAGAAGGCGTGAAACGGGAACTTTTGGAGCGTATGGCTTACACAGACCTGCTGACCGGCCTGCCCAACCGAAATGCCTTTGAAAAGAGGATGGAGGCGCTTCGCGGAAGCGGAATTTCCGGTACTATGGTGGTGGTGGCCGATTTAAATGATTTAAAACGGATCAATGACCAGCGCGGGCATCAGAAGGGGGATGCGGCCCTGATCTTTGTGGCAGATGCCCTGAAAGCTACCTTTCAGGATAAGGAAGAGCTCTACCGCATTGGAGGCGACGAGTTCTGTGCCCTGTCCGGCCGGATTACCGGGAAAGAGCTGGAGGATTTTGCAGCCAGCCTTCAGAAGAAGCTGGAGGAGGGGGAGACGAAGCTTGGATTTCCTGTCTCGGTGGCGGTCGGCTGGTCCAGGGAGGACGAGTGCGGAATCGATCTGGCCTTTCGCCGCGCCGATTTTACCATGTATGAGAAAAAGCAGCAGATGAAGCGGCACCAGGATGAAACGCGTTTAGAACCGCCGGAATGTGGCTGCGGAGGCATAAAGAATGAAACAGAATAAGAAACTGATGGAAGAAATACCGGACCGGTTCTGGGGGCTGTTCCGCTCTGTGAACCGGTCCACCTACATAGAAGCACTATTGAGAATCAATGAGGAATATGAATACAGCAACTACTTTTTGAGCCGTGAGGTCTGCATCCAGGTATTAAGTGAGTATTTTGCAAAGAAGCGGTACGTGATCTGGCAGGATGAGCTGGAGGATGAACTGGATACGCTGGAACCGCCGGCCACGAGGGTGCTCAACTGGCTTTTAAAGACCGGATGGCTCAGAAAAGTGGACGATTATGCCTCTATGACGGTGTATATTGTGATTCCGGACTACGCCGCCGTCATGACAGAGGCTTTTTTGCGGCTTGACAGCGAGGATGAGGATGAGACGCAGATATACATTCAGAATGTATACGCCATATTGTTTTCCTTAAAGAATGATCCGAGGGCCAGCATCAGCCTGCTGAATACGGCATTTGTCAATACGAAACGGCTGAACAAGACGCTGCAGGATATGCTGCATAATATGGACAAATTCTTTGCAAGCCTGTTGGAACAGAAGTCGTATGAAGACCTTCTCCGGGATCATTTAGAGGGGTATGTGGAGGAGATTGTGAAGAAGAAATACCACATTTTAAAGACCTCCGACAATTTTTACCTCTATAAGACCGACATCAAAAGATGGATCGCGGCCATGCGGGAGGACACGGAATGGATGGAGCAGATGAGCAGACGGAGCGGAGGAAAGGTATCTGCCGCCGATATCGCAGAGAAGCTGGACCAGATCGAGAGGGGCTTCGACAGCATCGAACACCGGATATCCAACATGGACCGGGAGCATTCCAGATATATCCGCGCCACGGTGACAAGGCTTAACTACTTACTCAACCAGGATGATAATATGAAAGGGCTGGTCATACAGCTGCTGAACCATCTATCCGAAGGCGAGGAGCAGGAGGAACGGATCCGGGAGGTGGGAGAGCACATGAACCTGTCGCAGATGACCATCTTGTCCGAGAAATCCTTATACAAGAGGAGACGGCCAAAGGCCGACTTCACCGGGAATCTGGAGGCGGAGGAAGAGGCGGAGGAGCTTTCCAGGGAAGAGATCCTGAACTTAAATAAGCTGAAAAACCGCTACAGCAAAAAAGAGATCGAGAACTTCATCGAGGAGAACATGGAAGAGGGGCGTATGGAGGTAACAGATGGTTCCGTTCGCTCTGGTGAAGACTTTGAGAAACTGATTCTGGCCTACGACTATTCCACCAGGCGAAAGAGCCTCTACCGGGTGGAAGAAGCGGATGGAGAGCCGGAGATGATAGAGAGCGGAGGATACCGTTATCCAAAGCTGACATTTATAAGGAGGAAATCTTAATGGGGTACGAGGAAGAGACGACAGTAAATTTGGGGCTCCCCTATTATGACAGCCTTTTGCCGGAAGAGCAGCAGGAGGTAACGGAAGCCGTTAAGCTTCTGCTTCGTCAGACGTTTGTGCTGGAACGGAAATACGAGAAGCGTTCCGGACGTTTTACCAATAACCGGGAGTTTCGGATCTGCAACAAGCATCTGGAATTTCTGCGGAAGTATTTTGCCGTCAGCGGCGTGTCGGTGGTGGAGAACAGCCAGATGGGAGTCATTTACATCCAGGGGGAGACCCTGGTGGGCGACAAGCTTCCAAAGCTGGCCACTCTTTACTTACTGATATTAAAGCTGATTTACGACGAGCAGATGGCCACGGTCTCCACCAGCGTCAATATCTACACGTCGCTGGGAGAAATGCATGAGAAGCTGGGAAATTACCGGCTGTTCAAAAAGCAGCCGTCGCCCACCGACATCAGAAGGGCGGTCACCCTGCTGAAAAAATACCAGGTGGTGGAGCCGCTGGACCTGCTGGAAGATTTAAATGGCGACAGCAGACTGATTATCTATCCGTGCATCAATGTGGTGCTGTTCGGCGACGATGTGCGGGTGCTGCTGGAATCATTTGGCGAAGGAGAAGAGAACGATGACGAATCAGAGATTTGAGGCCCTGTCCCGGATCTGTTTAAATAACTGGCATTATATCAACCGCAAAACGCTGTCCTTTAACCGGGAAATCAATTTTTTTACCGGGCATTCAGGGAGCGGAAAGTCCACGGTGATCGACGCCATGCAGATTGTGCTCTATGCCAACACGGATGGCCGCGGATTTTTCAATAAGGCGGCCGCGGATGACTCCGACCGGAACTTGATTGAGTATCTGCGGGGGATGGTGAACATTGGAGAGAACAACGAGTTCGCTTACCTGCGGAATCAGAATTTCTCCAGCACCATTGTTCTGGAGCTGCAGCGCACGGATACAGAAGAATGCCAGTGCGTGGGCATTGTATTCGATGTGGACACATCGACTAATGAGATATCGAGACGTTTCTTCTGGCACCGCGGGCCTCTGTGGGACAGCGGTTACCGGACGGCCAGACGGACGATGTCCATTGCGGAGGTGGAAGGCTGGTTACAGAGCCATTACGGCAAAGAAGAGTATTTCGCCACTTCTCACAACGAACGGTTCCGCAGGCAGCTTTACGATGTGTATTTAGGCGGCCTGGACTCTGAGAAATTTCCGCTGCTGTTTAAGCGGGCGATCCCGTTCCGCATGAACATCCGCCTGGAAGATTTCGTGAAGGAATACATCTGCATGGAGCAGGATATCCATATCGATGACATGCAGGAGAGCGTCATGCAGTACGGGCGCATGAGAAAGAAGATTGAAGACACTTACATAGAGATTTCGATCCTGAAGGAGATGCAGGAGAAGTACGGCCTCGTCCTGGAGAAGGAAGAGAATATCCGGAAAAACGGTTACTTTACGGGCAGACTTGAGATTCTGGAGCTGAAAGAAAGGGCTGGAGAACTGACGGATAAGGCGGCGCTTTCCAGAGACGATCTTCAGAAGCAGGAGAGCTTAAAGGACGGCCTCGACGAACAGATCGCAGAACTGACCGCCCAGGGAGAGGAACTGCTGAAACGGATATCCTCCACCGGATACGAGGATTTAAAGACGCGTCTGGAATCCTTAAACGAGCTGATGGAGCATTTGAATAAGAGTGAGGTCAAATGGCGCCAGACCGCGGAACGCCTAAATGTATGGATCGACCAGGAGACTACGTCGAACCAGACGATCTGGGACATTGAGGAGTTTGAGAAAAACACCATCGACGGGGAGAAGCTGGAACGTTTAAAAAAGTCCATTGCAGAGATGCGGAAGGAGGCGGAGGATTTAAAGAGTGAGGCCGCCGCCGTCCTTCGCGATTTGAAGCGTCAGGAGCGCCAGCTGAAAGAGGAGCTGGCTCAGTTAAAGGCCGGAAGCAAGGCGTATCCCAAGTATCTGGAGCATGCCCGGACCTATATTCAGCGAAGGCTGCTGGAGGAGACGGGAAAGGCTGTGGAGGTTCACGTCATGGCCGATCTCTTAGATATCCGCAACGAGGAATGGAGAAATGCGGTCGAAGGATATTTAGGAGGCAATAAGCTTTCCCTTGTGGTGCCGCCGGCATACGCGGAGGATGCCCTAAGAATATACAGTGAACTGGACAAAAATGAATACTTCCACGTGGCCGTTCTCGATACGGAAAAAGCTGGAAAGGATACGCCGACCGTTCTGGAAGATGCGCTTTGCGAGGAAGTTGAGGTGCGGGAGGCGTATTTAAAGCCGTATCTGGAGCGGCTTCTGGGTCAGGTGGTCAAGTGCAGGAGCATCGATGAGCTTCGCGGCTGCCGCATCGGCGTGACGCCGGACTGCATGGTCTACCACACGTTCCGGCTGCAGCAGATGAATCCGGAGCAGTACACGAAATCCGCCTATATCGGTAAGGACAGTGTGAGACAGAGAATCCGCCTTCTGGAGAAATCCCTGTCGGAAATGGAGAAAAAGCGGGCTCCGGAAGAGACGACGGTCAGGGAATGTGAGGCCGTATTAAGCCTGGAGCAGTTAAGCGAGGAGATCTCCGTCTATCTGGAGTGGCAGAAGGATATGGGAGATTTGAAGGAGCGGCAGAAGGAAAAGAAGAGGCTGGAGCAGAAGCTTTTAAAACTGAAAGAAGAAAATGTGGACCAGTGGGAGAAAGAGCGGAGCGCGGTTTCAGCCCTTGCCGACGGCAAGAGGAGAGAACGGGACGCAGTGAGCCGCCGGATTTACGAGATCAACACAAGGATCACCCAGATGGCCCAGGCAGTCACCGCAGTGGAGCAGGAGCTGCTGGCAAAGGACCGGGAATTTATGCAGGACGATTTGCTGGAGGCGGAGTTTGCAGAGTACATGGCTGGAAAAGAAAATCCGCGGTATGAGAAACTTAAGGATTACTTTACCGGAAGACTGAATGCTGCGGCGGAGGCCAGGGACCAGGCGTTTCAGACGCTGATGGACGCCAGGGGAGAGTACGCGAGAAAGTATCCGAACCGGAATTTCTCCATCACGTCCAGGGACAACCGGGAATATGAGAAGCTGATGGAGATTCTGGCGTGCGGTCATCTGGAGGAGTACCGCCAGATCGCGGCCGAGCAGGCGCGGTCGGCAGTGGAGCATTTTAAGGACGACTTTATGTTTAAGATCAGGAGCGCTATCCGGGAGGCGCTTCAGCGAAAGGACGAACTGAACCGCATCATCAGCCGCCTCGATTTCGGCAAGGACAAATACCAGTTTGTTATCGGCAAAAATAAAGGGGCAGACGGCCGCTTTTACGATATGTTCATGGACGATTCCCTGGAGGTCAATCCCAACGAGCTCAGTGAAGCTGTGGACAACCAGATGAATTTGTTCACGATGGAGCATGAGAGTCAGTACGGGGAGCTGATAGAGGAACTGATTAACGTCTTTATCCCGCCGGATAATGCGACGCCGGAGCAGATGGAGGAGGCCAAACGCAATATGGACAAGTATGCCGATTACCGGACATACTTATCCTTCGATATGCAGCAGCTGATCCAGAATGAGGATGAGGTAATCCGGATCCGCCTGAGCAAGATGATCAAGAAGAATTCCGGCGGCGAGGGGCAGAACCCGCTCTATGTGGCGCTTCTGGCCAGCTTCGCGCAGGCGTACCGCATCAGTATGCCGGAGAGCGTCCGGAGAAATCCGACGATCCGTCTGGTGGTGCTGGACGAGGCATTTTCCAAGATGGATGCGGAGAAGGTGGCCAGCTGTATTGAACTGATCCGCGGCCTCGGCTTCCAGGCGATCATAAGCGCTACCAATGATAAGATTCAGAATTACGTGGAGAATGTGGATAAGACATTCGTATTCGCCAATCCAAATAAGAAGTCAATATCGATTCAGGAATTTGAGCGGGAAAGCTTTCCGCAGCTGATGAAGGAACTGGATGAGGGGGAAGAAGATGATTGATGATAAAAAGAGGAAGTTCAGAGTGATACTGGAGGACTGTCCGGTAATCGCCGCGGTAAAGGATGAGACGGGGCTGAAAGAATGCTTATACTCTGAGAGCCAGATTATATTTCTGCTGTTTGGCGATATCTGCAGTGTAGGCCGGTATGTGGAGATCGCAAAAAGCGCCGGGAAAATGGTGTTTGTGCACATGGATCTGATCAACGGACTGGGAAATAAAGAGGTGGCCGTCGATTTTATCCGGGAGCATACCGGAGTGGACGGGATCATTTCCACGAAACCCCAGCTGGTCAAGCGGGCCAAGGAGCTGGGGCTGTTCGGAATCCTGAGGATCTTCGTGATAGATTCCATGGCCTTTGGAAATATCGAAAAACAGTGCGCCTCCCTGGTGCCCGACGCGGTGGAGATTCTGCCGGGGCTGATGCCGAAGATCATCAAGAAGCTGTGCAGTACCGTGAACGTGCCCATCATCGCAGGCGGTCTGATCTCCGATAAGGAGGATGTGATGAATGCGCTGAATGCGGGGGCGGTTGCGATATCGGTGACGAATCAGAGGGTGTGGTTTATGTGAGCGGAATCCCTTTATTTTCCTGCTGAAAACAGGGGCCTGTCCTTCCCGAAAATGGGAAAACAGAAAATCATGGAAAACACGAACAAATGTTTGCAAAAATGAAAAAGCTGTGATATTATGAGATGGCAGACCATTAGAATGAGTGCTGGAAACAGCACAGATCATATAGTAATGATTATTTATTTCATACTTTCAGACAGGAGTCATATGTATGGCAAAGCAGTATATTAAAATCAGAGGTGCCAATGAGCACAATCTTAAAAACATCTCTCTGGATATTCCAAGAAACGAACTGGTGGTATTAACGGGTCTCAGTGGTTCCGGCAAATCTTCCCTGGCGTTCGACACGATTTACGCGGAAGGGCAGAGGCGTTATATGGAGTCGCTGTCTTCCTATGCCCGCCAGTTCCTGGGTCAGATGGAGAAGCCGGATGTGGAGAGCATCGAGGGGCTGTCCCCCGCCATTTCCATCGATCAGAAGTCCACGAACCGCAACCCGCGTTCTACGGTGGGAACGGTGACAGAGATCTATGATTACATGAGACTTCTCTATGCGAGAATCGGTATTCCCCATTGCCCGAAGTGCGGACGGGAGATTAAGAAGCAGACGGTGGACCAGATGGTGGACCAGATCATGGGACTGCCGGAGAAGACGAAGATTCAGCTTCTCGCCCCTGTGGTAAGAGGCCGGAAGGGCGAACATGCGAAGGTTCTGGATCATGCCAGGAGAAGCGGTTACGTCAGAATCCGTATCGACGGCAGCATGTACGAGCTGTCAGAGGAAATCAAGCTGGAGAAGAACATCAAGCACAACATTGATATCGTGGTGGACCGTCTGGTGGTGAAGGAAGGGATTGAGAAGCGTCTTGCCGATTCCATTGAGACCGTGATGGAGCTTTCCGACGGGCTGATGACCGTGGATGTGATTGACGGCGAGCCGATTACCTTCAGTCAGAGCTTTTCCTGCCCGGACTGCGGAATCAGCATTGACGAGGTGGAGCCGAGAAGCTTTTCCTTCAATAATCCCTTCGGGGCCTGCCCGGACTGTTTCGGACTGGGATATAAGATGGAATTTGATGAAGACCTGATGATTCCGGACAAGAGCCTGAGCATCAATCAGGGGGCGATCACCGTGCTGGGATGGCAGTCCTGTACCGATAAGGGAAGCTTTACCCGCGCCATTTTAGAGGCGCTGAGCAGGGAATACAAGTTTGACCTGGATACCCCGTTTGAAGAGTACCCGAAGGAGATCCATGACGTTCTGATTAATGGAACGAATGGAAAGGAGATCAAGGTGCACTACAAGGGCCAGCGTGGAGAAGGCGTATACGATGTTGCCTTTGAAGGCCTGGTTCAGAACGTGGCCCGCAGATACCGCGAGACGTATTCCGAGGCATCCAAGGCGGAGTATGAAACCTTCATGCGGATTACCCCGTGTCCGACATGCCGCGGCATGAGACTGAAAAAAGAGTCTCTGGCGGTTACGGTGGGAGATAAGAATATCTATGAAGCGACCAATATGTCGATCGTCAAGTTCCGGGAGTTCTTAGACCAGCTGGTGCTGACACCGATGCAGCATTCCATCGGCGACCTGATTTTAAAGGAGATCCGGGCCAGAGTGACGTTCCTGATCGACGTCGGCCTCGATTATCTGACCCTTACCCGCGCCACTGGCAGCTTATCGGGAGGCGAAGCACAGCGTATCCGTCTGGCGACCCAGATCGGCTCCGGCCTGGTGGGCGTGGCTTATATTCTGGATGAGCCGAGTATCGGCCTTCATCAGAGAGACAACGACAAGCTGCTGAAAACGCTGCTTCATTTGAAGGATTTGGGAAACAGTGTGCTGGTGGTCGAGCATGATGAGGATACCATGCGCGCGGCAGACTGCATCATCGATATCGGTCCGGGCGCAGGCGAGCACGGCGGCAATGTGGTAGCCGTCGGAACGGCAAACCAGATCATGAAATGCAAGGATTCCATTACAGGCGCCTACTTGAGCGGCAGAATCAAGATTCCGGTTCCGGAGGAGCGCAGAAAGCCGACCGGCTGCCTGACCGTCCGCGGAGCGAAGGAGAATAACTTAAAGAATATCGATGTCACATTCCCTCTGGGCGTGATGACGTGTGTGACCGGTGTCTCCGGATCAGGAAAGAGTTCTCTGGTGAACGAGATCCTGTATAAATCACTGGCCAAGAAGTTAAACCGGGCAAGGACCATTCCGGGCAAGCACAAGTGCATTGAAGGTGTGGAACAGCTGGATAAGATCATCGCCATCGACCAGTCCCCGATCGGAAGAACCCCGCGTTCGAATCCGGCCACATATACCGGCGTATTCGATCTGATCCGCGATCTGTTTGCATCGACATCGGATGCGAAGGCAAAGGGTTATTCCAAAGGCCGTTTCAGCTTTAACGTGAAGGGCGGCCGGTGTGAGGCGTGCAGCGGCGACGGTATTATTAAGATTGAGATGCATTTCCTTCCGGACGTTTACGTTCCCTGTGAAGTCTGCGGAGGTAAGCGGTACAATCGCGAGACGCTGGATGTGAAGTATAAAGGCAAGAGTATTTATGACGTGCTGAATATGACGGTGGAAGAGGCGCTGAAGTTCTTTGAGAACGTTCCTTCCATTTCGAGAAAGATAGCGACCCTGTACGATGTGGGACTTTCCTATATCAGGCTGGGACAGCCTTCCACGGAACTTTCCGGCGGTGAGGCACAGCGTATCAAGCTGGCGACAGAGTTAAGCAAGCGTGGGACAGGCAAGACCATCTATCTGCTGGACGAGCCGACGACGGGACTCCATTTCGCTGACGTCCATAAGCTGATCGAGATTCTGCGGAAGCTGTCGGAAGGCGGCAACACCGTGGTCGTTATTGAGCATAATTTAGATGTCATAAAGACTGCGGATTACATCATTGATATCGGTCCGGAAGGGGGAGACAAGGGCGGTATGGTGATTGCCCAGGGAACCCCGGAGGAAGTAGCTGCAAATCCGGTGTCTTATACGGGGCAGTATGTGAAGAAGTATCTGGAATAAAGAATGAATGCCGGGATTCCTTGTGGAATCTGGAGTTTGAAAAATAAAGAGATGCCAGGTCATTTGCAGAAGATGCAGGTGGCCTGGCATCTCTTTAAAAGTTCCCCCAAAAAGGGAGGAAGCCGGCAAGAGGGGGATCCTGCCGGCTTTGAGTATGAAAAAAAGTTTTATGTTGAAAAGGTGTTTACCTTGTTTACGAGTATTAATATACCCAATGAATGTGAAGATTATTTGATGAAAATGTGAAAAAAATGTGATGAAGAGGATTTATAGGCCTCTGTTCGGAAACCTTCTTGCACCGTCTGCCAAAGAAGTCTATAATATACCATATATTGACAAAAAGCAGGTGAAAAATTATGTATATAGCGGATTTACATATTCATTCCAGATACTCGCGGGCGACGAGCAAAGACTGTACACCGGAATATCTGGATTTATGGGCCAGGAGAAAAGGGATTTCCATTGTTGGTACCGGGGACTTTACCCATCCGGCATGGCGTCAGGAGCTGAAGGAGAAGCTGGAGCCGGCGGAGGATGGGCTCTATGTGCTGAAGGAGGAGTACCGGATCAAAGATGAAACGGCAGGTGCTTCAGCTGTGCCGCGCTTTGTGATTACAGGAGAGATCAGTTCCATTTACAAGAAACACGACCGGGTGCGGAAAGTGCACAGTGTGATTCTGCTTCCGGGGCTGGAGGCGGCCGAGTGCCTGTCAGGAAAACTGGAAACGATCGGCAACATTCACTCCGATGGGCGTCCCATCCTGGGGCTGGACTGCCATGATCTTTTGGAAATTATGCTGGAACTCAATTCTGAATCGATCTATATTCCGGCGCATATCTGGACGCCGCATTTTTCCCTGTTCGGAGCATTTTCAGGGTTTGACACGGTGGAAGAATGCTATGAGGATTTGACGCCGTACATTCACGCCATGGAAACGGGACTCTCCTCCGATCCGCCTATGAACTGGCGGCTTTCGGCGCTGGACGGCTATCAGCTGGTGTCCAATTCAGACGCTCATTCCCCTGCAAAGCTGGGGCGGGAAGCGAACTTACTCGATATGGAGTTGTCCTATAAAGGGCTGCAAACGGCGATACAGACGGGAGAGGGGCTGATGGGAACCATCGAATTCTTCCCGGAAGAAGGAAAATACCATTATGACGGCCACCGGAAATGCCATCTCTGCCTGAGCCCACTGGACGCGGAAAAATACTCCGGTAAATGCCCTGTCTGCGGCAGAAAACTGACCATAGGCGTTTCCCACCGCGTGGAGCAGCTGGCGGACCGGGAGGAAGGGTTCGTGCTGCCGGGAGCGAAGGCATTTGAGAGTCTGGTTCCGCTGCCGGAGGTGATCGCCGCATCCACCGGACATTCAGCGGCCAGCCGGAAGGTGGAAAATCAGTATTATGAAATGCTTTCCGCACTCGGCTCAGAATTTTCAATTCTCAGGGAGCTTCCGATTGAAGATATCCAAAAGGTCTCCGGCCGCCTGACGGCAGAGGGAATCCGCAGACTGCGCGAAGGAAAAGTGGAACGCCGTCCGGGCTATGACGGAGAATATGGGACCATACGCTTATTCGATCAAATGGAACTGGACGGAATGGACGGACAGCTCAGCCTGTTTACGGGAGTCGAGATGGCCGAATTGTCACGCATGGAGACGGCTGCGGCTGCGATGGAGGTTCCGGATCATTCATCAGAGCAAGGGGCGAAACAGAGGATAGAGGGAACGGTTGACGCAGGCGGAGACGAAGCAGCGTCCCACCAGCTTACGTCCGTCTTAAATCCGCAGCAGGAGGCCGCTGTGACAGCAATCTCGCGCACCATCAATGTGGCTGCAGGCCCTGGAACGGGAAAGACGAAGACACTGGTGGCCCATGCTTTCCATCTTCTGGAGGAAAGAGGGGTAAAACCAACGGAAATGACTGCCGTTACATTTACCAATCAGGCGGCCAGGGAGATGCGGGAGCGCCTGGAAAGCCAGTTAGGCGGAAAACGATTCGTAAGCCGTATGAGAATCGGAACCTTTCATTCCATTTGCCATGATATCCTGAAAAAATCAGGCCTGGAGTTTACTCTGGCCGATGAATTGGAGATGAAGGATACCGCAGAAGAGATCATTGCAGACCGGGAGCTGAACCTGCCGGTCAGACAGTTCCTGCGGCAGGTTTCCGCGAGAAAATGCGGTCTGGAAAAAGAGACGGAATCGGTTCCGGCAGAGGCTTACGAGGCATATCAGAGAAAGCTGAAGGAGCAGGGGATCCTGGATTTCGATGATCTGCTTCTGGAAACGCTTCACCTTTTCGAAGAGGAGGGGAAGAATAAAACGCTCCGCCAGGGATTCTCTTATCTGCTGGTAGACGAGTTCCAGGATATCAGCCCTGTTCAGTACCAGCTGATTCAGGAATGGAATAAGGGTGGGAGAGAATTATTTGTCATTGGAGACCCAGATCAGGCGATCTACTCTTTCCGGGGATCGGATGCCAGATGCTTTGAAAAACTGAGAGAGGACTATCCTCAGATAACCACAATCTGTCTGGAGCAGAATTACCGTTCCACTCCGCAGATCCTGGAGGCGGCCTCCGGCGTGATTTCACAAAACGATGGACCGGAGCGAAGACTGATTCCGCAGAGGCAGGCTGGTACTCCGGTGCGCCTGGTGACGGCATCCGGGGAGATGTCAGAGGATATTTTTGTGGCAAAAGAGATTAACCGCCTGATCGGCGGAATCGATATGCTGGACGCGCAGGGGCATTTGGAAACGGGGGATGACTTAAGAGCCAGAAGTTTTTCGGACATCGCCGTGCTGTACCGTACCAACAGACAGGCGGAGCTTCTGGAGACCTGTCTGAAAAAAGAGGGAATTCCTTATGTGGTTGCCGGCAGGGAAGATTTCCTGATGGAACCGGCTGTACGGGGAACGCTCTGCTTTTTCAAAGCGCTTCTTAACCCGGAGGACCGGACGGCGCGCCGGCTGAGCCTGAAGCTGTTATGGAAGCTGCCGGAGGATGAAATGTCCGGGAGTATTTTCGATGCGGCGGCTTTAAAGTACCGGAAAAAGATAAAAAAGGAAAAGCCGCAGAAGCTTCTGGAGGCCTGGGTCTCGGATATGAATCTGCAGGAAGAAGAGGGCGTGGCAAAGCTGGCCTCCATGTCTGTTTTTTATAAAAATATGGCCGAATTCCTCGATAACCTGACCTTTGGGCAGGAAAGTGATATAAAACGGTGCGGAGGCAAAACGTATACATCGGATTCCGTGACACTCATGACGCTTCACGGCTCAAAGGGGCTGGAATTTCCAGTGGTTCTGATGTGCGGAGTCAGAAAAGGGCTGATTCCACTGGAGAGCGGTAAGCAGGATATCGATGAAGCCGAAGAGCGACGTCTCTTCTATGTTGGTATGACCCGTGCAAAGGATGAACTGCTTCTGATTACATCGCAGGAACCGTCACCGTTTTTGAAAGCGATTCCAGAGGAAGTGATAACGCGGGAAAATGCGGGAAAACAGCGTGATCCGGGTATGGGGAAACAGATGAGCCTGTTTGATTTCATGCAGCCGTGATGCGTGGAATATGTGGAAGCGAAATAATGGATTAAACGAAAATGCTGAAAGAAGGTAAAAACTCGAGAGTGTGATTGGAAATAAAAAAATGCCCTGACAGATATCCGGGCACACTTCATTATCCATTATACATAATTTTTTATTACAAGTCTACCATTTTTTCTTTTTTTTGCTAAGATAGTAATATGCACGTAACAGTTCAGACGGCGGGAAAATTGGCGCAGGAAGCAGCGTCAAGCTTGCTTGTAAGCGGCTTTATGCACCAATTTTCCCGCCGTATAAACTGCAACATATGCGCAGAACAAAGAAGGGAGACGGGCATGAAGCAGAAAAATCAGACAGAGACAAAGAGTATACCGGGAGTCACCCTGGAGGATGAGAGAAATACACTTTCAGAAATTCTTGCCATAGCGGACAGGAATTTAAATCAGGCCAGGTCCTCTGTTGAGAATTTAGCAGATGAACTGCATGAACTGAAGGAAATTTATGATGTAGAGGACAAAGAAGGTCTGGCGCTGTGGTTCAATACCGACGCCAGATTCCAGCAGGTCCGGCAGGAACTGCTCCGCATGGAGCGAAGCAGAAAAAAGCCGTATTTTGGAAGAATTGATTTTACTGATGCCAGTCTGTTAAAGAAAGAGTGTTACTACATTGGAAAGGCAGCAATTACAAAGAATTCCGCAGAGCTGGTAGTCATCGACTGGAGGGCGCCGATCGCATCGGTTTATTATGAAAGTTCCCTTGGAGCGTGTACGTATTCGGTAAAGGGAGAAGGGGCGTTTGAGATTGATCTCTCCAGAAAGCGCACCTACGAAATCGAAAATGATGAACTGAAGGATTTTTACGATTCAGACGTAGTGGCCAATGATGATCTGCTGACAAAATACCTTGCCAGGAATAAACGATCCGTTTTAAATGATATCATTGCAACGATTCAACAGGAGCAGAATGAGATCATTCGTAAGAGGCCGCAGCATAATGTCATTGTACAGGGCGGGGCCGGTTCCGGTAAGACGACTGTGGCCATGCACCGCATTTCCTATATTTTGTACAACTACGATCTGGAATTTCAGCCAAAGGATTTCTACATTATTGGAAGCAACCGGATTCTCCTCAACTATATCACGGGTATTTTACCGGATCTGGACGTGTACGGCGTATCACAGATGACGATGGAGCAGCTGTTTACGCGTCTTCTGTATGAGGACTGGGATGATAGGAAATATACGATTAAAAAACTGGAGCGGGAAGATAAAACAGCCTGCGTAAAAGGCAGCTTTTCCTGGTTTCATGATCTGGAAGCGTTTTGCCGGCGCTACGAGTGGAGCTATATTCCGTTGGAGGATGTCTATACGGAGAAAACACACCGCCTGCTGATGACCCGGAGCTCCATTGAGGGGCTGCTTAAGAAGTTTGATTACCTGTCGCTTCCTGACAAGCTGGACAAGCTGACGGAGCACCTCATGGCGAAGGTGGAGAATGAGATATATGGAAGATACTATACGTATCCGCCGGAAGAGCAGAAGGCGCTTCTGAAGTATTACCAGACCTATTTCGGAAAACGGGAGTGGAAGGGTTCCATTTTTGAGTTGTATGACAGTTTTCTGGCAGAGCAAAGGGAAAAAGGAACCCGGATTCCTTCACCTGGAAATTCCTTCGATCTCTATGATCTGGCCGCATTGGCTTATCTGTATAAACGAATCAAGGAGACGGAGGTCATCCAGGAAGCAAGCCATGTGGTTATCGATGAGGCGCAGGATTTTGGCATGATGGCCTATGGGGCATTAAAATACTGCCTCAGTAAATGTACGTATACCATTATGGGCGATGTGTCCCAGAACATCTATTTTGATTACGGACTGACAGACTGGGAGGAACTCAGGAGCCTCATGCTGCCAGGGGAATTTGATTATTTCGGGCTGCTGAGAAAAAGTTATCGAAACACGGTGGAAATCTCTAATTTCGCAACGAATATTCTGCAGCATGGGAATTTTCCTATTTATCCGGTTGAGCCGATTATCCGCCACGGAAAAGAAGTTCGAACGACGGGGTGCGAGGATGAGGGACGGCTGATTGCAGAGACCGCGGGCACCATTTTGGAATGGCAGAAGAAGGGCTATGAAACGATTGCAGTCATTTGCAGAGACGAAGAGGAAGTGAGCAAATTAACGAAAGAGCTGCGGAAAAAAGTAGAACTTCGGGAGTTTGATGCGGAAACGGAAGAGTTTGGAAGCGGTGTTATGGTTCTGCCGATCGAATATGCAAAAGGTCTGGAATTTGATGCAGTTCTCCTTTTTAATGCCAGTGAGGAGAATTATCCGTCAGAGGATGGCTTTGCGAGACTGCTGTATGTGGCGGCTACGAGAGCGCTCCATGAACTGGTGGTGCTTTATTCCGGAAAATTGACAGATTTGATTGGTACCACCGTATCAGAGGAGAAGAAACGAAAGTACGTAGTCGTGCGGCAGGAGCAGCCTGCCAGGCGGGTGCGTGAGGAGAAGCCCAAAACCAACAGGGAAATAGAACTGGAACGCGTATCCCATGGAAAATTCGAGATGGAACTGCGCAACCGCATCGGACCGAAGCGAATTGTTGTTCAGAATTCCATCGAAGAGAAGCGGTCAGAAAAAGCACGCGCTGCAAATAGCCCGTCAGAAAAATCGGAATTTGGAGTAATTCCGGGTACGAACAGCTTAAGGCCGCTGGGCCATTCCAAATTAAATCTGGCAGTACGATGGGTGACCGGCAATAAAAGCTATGTTGAGGTGACGAATGCCTGCGGAGTTCTTCGGGTCACGCCGATATGTGAAAATGCAGTACGAATCACTTTTGCAGGGGAGTCATTAGGCAGGCTTCCGGAGATACCGGCAGAGATTGAACTCACACCAAGGCTGAAATGGAATTACAGGGAAGACAAGGCCCGTGTGGAGGTGAAATTTGGAAAGCTGCTCTTGCGGATCGACAAGAAAAACGGCGGAATCTCTTTCTATACTGAGAAAGAGATGCTTCTTCTCAGCGAAAATCCATCACTGCCAAGACAGATAGCAGGCGCTCCCCAAAATAAGACGTGGACCTATTTCGACTGGAGCAAAAAAGAGGTATTGAAGGCGAGAGGGGCGGTCGACCAGCAATGGCTTGATTTGAAGACTACAGCAAAGTATATCTCTTTCGGTGCAAAATCAAAGAGGCCTGCCTGTGTCAAGTCGAACAGCGGCTATCAGATCCTGGTTCCAGGGGGCAGACGGGTCATGTGCTGTACGATTCCGATGTATGGCTCTTATTTATATACGGAAGGGGAAGCGCAGATTGATTATTTTTTCATTTTATAGGTAATGGCGGGCTCTTTATTTGAACGGTGTTATAGTGTAAGCAAATAAAAGTAGGATATGGCGTATGTAATTCGGCAGCCATATCCTACTTTTTGTTTTACGTGGATTCTCCAATGATGAAATCTGAAAAAAATTCCGCCGCATGCGGTGGAGCCTTTTGATTGTTTTTTACAGCTTCCATACGTGCGATTGCCTCGCGTGCGCATTCACGGTAAGGATGCCGGAACGTGGTCAGGGAGAGCGGGGACATGGCTCCTACATCAACATCATTGTCACAGCCGATCACACAGATGTCCTTTGGCACACGCACGCTGTTTTTGGTGAAAAAATTAATCAGAGCAACTGCAATACGGTCAAAACTGCATACAACAGCTGTTGGACGCGGGCTAAGCGATAGAATTCTGGCGCCTATACGGTCGATTTCCCCCTGAATATCTGCGATTGATCCAACGTTGGCGTTAGTCAGGGAAAAGATATTCTGCTTTTCCAATGGTATGGAAGAAAGGTCCAAAGCAGTCTGGAAGGATGAAAATCTGTCGTGAATAGTAGAAATCTTTCCATAGGCTTTGATGTAAGCGATGTGCTCATGGCCATTTTGCAGTAAATATTCAGCAGTCCGGCTTCCAATATAGTTGTTGCTTACACCAATGTAATGAAAATTCCGGCCATGAAAATACCGGTCGATCAGAATACAGGGCAGTTCTTCATTCATTTTCTGGAGCAGCGCCAGGTTCGGGTTATCGGTACTGTCACAGGTAGTTAAAAATAAAAAATCCGGACGCAAAGAAGCCGGCTTGGAGTAGATTGTTTCCATCAGACGGCCTTCCTCTTCCACGGAATTATGGGTATTACTGAAGATTAAATTGATTCCGTGTCTCGAAAATATGCTTTCGAAATTAGACAGATATTTGTTGATCGTGTAATTCCAGGTAGTAAAAGGAAGCAAGTACTGGACCGACAGTTCCTGGCCCCGATTGTATTTGCTGTTTACTCCGATTGGCTTTTCGCAGAGCCGGTATCCCTGACGGGGAGATGTCCCTTTTTTTATGATCCCCTTTTCATTCAGAGACTGGATTGCTGTCAAAACAGAATTGCGCGACAAACAGAGACGGGATTGGAGTTCACGTACAGAGGGAATTGTATCGCCTACTTCAAGCTCATCCATATAAATCTGCTGTAAAATTAATTTTTCCTGGGTTATTAAATCATTCTTATTCATGTAATTATCTTAGATGAATAAGGGGGAAAAGTCAATACAATTATTCCGGAACAGGAACAAAAATATAAACAAAATAGGAACAAAAAGATTGTATAATATGACAAAAATAACAAAATAGGAACAAAAATAGAACAAAAGTGGTTGACTTTAAATGGTCAAGTATGGTTTAATTCAGTTAGGGCGAGAGAACAACTGCCAATATGTTCGACGAAAT
This sequence comes from Hungatella hominis, assembly GCF_014288005.1. NCBI lineage: Bacteria > Bacillati > Bacillota > Clostridia > Lachnospirales > Lachnospiraceae > Hungatella > Hungatella hominis. The sequence continues at coordinate 327,035 of NZ_JACOPB010000004.1, read as the reverse complement.
GTCAACATTCAGAAGCGGAAATGTTGAAGTCTCCGGCGGATGTGCAGAGCGCCCAAAGGTATTATGTCATGCAGGCATGACGGGCGCTCGCACCAATTCGCCGAGGCGAATTGAATAGGATCATGGAACAAAAAACGGAGGAGTGATTATGGAAGTAACACAGCAAATAAAGAACGGAATAAAATTGGCCGTGTGTTCTTCAGGAGGTGGGCACGCGGGGGGAAGTCTTTCTGTCTCAGATATTCTTGCAAGCCTGTATGGTACAGTTATGAAGTATGATTCTTCAAATCCGGAGTGGGAGGGGAGGGACCGGCTGATTTTATCAAAGGGGCATTCTGGAATTGCTCTCTACGCGGCTTTGGCGGCCAGCGGATTTATTCCATTTGAAGAGCTTGCCAGCTTCGGAGCGGCGGGAAGCCGTCTCATGAACCATCCGGACGCACATCTGGTTCCAGGAGTGGAAATGTGTACCGGTTCACTGGGGCATGGCCTTTCCCTTGCAGTGGGTATGGCTTTAGCTGGACAGATGAAGGGGCAGGAATATTTCACATACTGTATTCTGGGTGACAGTGAATGCTGTGAGGGCAGTGTGTGGGAGGCCGCCATGTATGCCTTCCAGAAGAAATTAAAACGATTGGTTGTTATTATTGACCAAAATGGAATCGGATGTGATGGTCCGTTGGAGAAGATGGTTCAGATGGAACCGTTTGACAGCAAATGGAGCAGTTTTGGATTCAAGGTAGAGGAAACTAACGGACATGATGCAGATGAGATGAATCAGTTGTTTTTACGCCTCCGGGAAGAAAGGAATGGGCCTTATGCGGTTATCGCTCATACGATAAAAGGCCATGGGCTGAAAAGGGAAATTGAGGGAACGGGAGCCAGTCATTACATATCAGGAACCAGTGAGGCTCTCAATGAAATGTTTGCATTTTAGGAGGTGAAGCAGACTATGCAGGTGAAAGAAAAAGTATCCGCGCTTTCGCAGTTGGGAGCATCGGCAGGAAAGTTGGAACAGTTAATGGAGACAGATGAACAGATTGTTGTAATAACTGCGGATCTGGCAGAATCCTGTAAACTTAAAAGAATCGAGAAACGCTTTCCGGATAGATTTATAAATGTCGGTATTGCTGAGCAAAACATGGTATCCATTGCAGCAGGGCTGGCGCATGAAGGATTTAAGCCATTTGTTCATACGTTTTCTGTCTTTTCCAGTCTGAGGGCCTGTGAACAAATCCGTACGGATGTATTCTATAACCAGGCAAATGTAAAGATTATAGGGACGCATTGCGGCATGAGCGGAGGGCAGGCAGGATCAACGCATTTTTCCCTGGAAGATATCGGGGTGATTCGGGCCATGCCGGAAAGTGTCATGATTGCTCCGGCAGATGCAGTTTCTGCCGCCAAATTTATAGAATTGCTTTCTGGTATCAAGGGACCGGCTTATGTCCGGCTGGACAGGAATCCGCTTCCGAATTTATATGATGAAAGCTATGAGGCTGTGATTGGAAAAGGTAAGGTATTGACGGAAGGAAGGGATATTGCAGTTATCGCTATTGGTGAGGCAGTGTCAGAGGCGCTGGCAGCAGGAAAAGAACTTCTGCAGCAGGGAGGTCCTGTTATTACGGTGGTGGATATGGCGACCATTAAACCGATGGACTATGAGCTATTAAAGCGGTTATCGGAAAAGCATTCTGTTTTTATAACCGCGGAGGAGCACAATGTTTATGGTGGCCTGGGAAGCGCGGTCGGACAGGCTGCGGCAGAGTTGGGGCTGGGAATCCGGTTAAAATGTATTGGGATACCGGACTGTTATCCTCAGGGAAATCCAATCGGCTGCAACAGAGCTATGTATGGTTTAGATAAAAAATCAATAAAAGAGGCCGTAGAAAAATTATATGGAGTAACAGGCGGTCGGGACAGGGAGGACAGTTATGAGAGTGGCATTGATGAATGAATTCAGCCAGGCAAGTAAAAATGCATTGATTTTACGAGCACTGGAAAAGAGTGCTGCAAAATATCATGTGGAGTGGTTCAATACGGGGATGAGGACAGATAATGATCAGCCGGTGCTAAACTATATCCACCTGGGCATCCAGGCATTCGTACTTCTTAATACAGGGACGGTCGATTTTGTAATAACAGGATGCGGTTCTGGTCAGGGAGCCTGTATGTCTTTAAACAGTTATCCAGGTGTAAACTGTGGTTATATTACAGACACTTCAGATGCATATCTGTTTACACAGATTAATAATGGAAACGCGGTTGCACTGCCTTTTGCCAAGGACTTTGGATGGGCTGCGGAACTAAAATTGGAGGATATTTTTGATAAGCTGTTTTCCTGTGAGGGCGGGGGCGGCTACCCCGTGGAAATGCGGGACATTCAGCGTAAAAACGGTACAGTTTTTAATCAGGTAAAAGATGTATTGTGTAAGGAACCTGTGGATATTTTGAAGGCATTGGATCCGGAAATGGTGAGAACTGCACTGGAAGGGGCGTGGTTTTGCAGTTGTTTTCAAAAATATGCAAAGCCGGGAAGCCTGACCGCATATGTAAAAGAAATAATTGCAGAAAAACCAGATGATCCTGCTTTGTCAGGCACAGGCGGACACGACGGCTCTAAAAACTGACAGGGAGGAGACGGATATGGATACAAAAAAAACAGGGCGGAGAAGGATGGGAACGACTGGAGTTATACGAAAGATGCAACCATACCTGTATATTTTGCCACTCTTTATTCTTCTTGGAGTTTTCAAACTGTATTCCTCGGTTTATGCGATCTATCGGTCATTTTTTGAATGGGACGGCGGACGGATATCGGTGTTTATCGGAATTCAGAACTATATAGCGCTGCTTACCGATGCAACGTTTGGAAAATCGCTGGTGAATCTTTTTATATTATTGGTAACGTCTGTACTTAAAGTAGTAACTGTTCCGCTTCTGGTAGCAGAACTGGTAATGAGTGTGAAACGTCAGTTTTCCAGCAACTTATATAAATATCTGCTCATCATTCCCATGGTGGTACCTGGCGTGGTGATGATTCTGTTATGGCGCTGGATTTACGATTACAATGGGCTTCTTAACGGTATACTATCGACACTGGGGCTTGAAAATCTTATGCACTCCTGGCTGGGGGAGCAGGCGACAGCTTTGGGGGCTCTGATCTTCTACCAGTTTCCATGGGTCGCAGGAATTCAGTTCCTGATCTTTCTGGCAGGGCTGCAAAGTATTGATACGAGCATTTATGAGGCGACCAGAATTGATGGCATTGGTCCGGTAAGCAGGCTCTTTTACATTGATATTCCACTGCTGACAGGACAGTTCCGCTATCTGATAATAACTACAATCATATCGACATTCCAGGCATTTGAACACGTCCTTATCATGACAAATGGAGGACCGGGGGATTCCACCATGGTGCCGGCATTACATATGTATAATGAGACATTTTCATATTATAACATGGGATATGCGTGTGCCATGGGAACGGTACTGTTTTTGTTTACATTAGGTGTTACCGCCTTTAATATGAAGTATATTAAGGGCGTTGACAGTCAATAGGGGGGAGAAAGTTACATGAAAAAAAGACACATAAATCGCTTGCTTGTGCATGGTACACTGATTTTTATACTTTTTCTTACTATTTATCCTTTATTTGTGATGGTGGTATCTTCCCTGAAAACGAATATACAGATTTATCAGAATCTCTATTTTTTCAGTCTGCCGCTGCATTTTGAACATTATACCATTGCTTTTGGACAAATATACAAAAGCATTATAAACTCATTGATTGTAACAGCAGGTAACGTAATTCTTACGCTGATTATTTCTGCGTTGGCTGGCTATGCCTTTGCGCGATTCCAGTTTAAGGGGAAAAACTTATTATTCATGGTTATGATGATGATGATGATGGTGCCATATTTCCTTATATTGATCCCTCAGTTTATTATTTCACAGAAAATGCATTTATTAAACACTTATGCAGTGCAGATACTGCCGCCATCGTCGGCCTTTGCAATATTATCTACATTTCTGATCACTACTCATATGGAATCCCTGCCGCAGAGCCTGTTTGAAATGGCTACGATTGAGGGTGCAAGTGATTTTAAAATTTTCTATTACATAGCATTGCCGCTCAGCAAACCAATTATGGCTACTGTATGTATTACAACGTTGATTTCCAGCTGGAATAACTACATATGGCCGCTGGTATCAGCCAATGCCGAGAATGTACGTCCGGTAATTTTGCAGGTATCAAAGGTGATAGCCAGTACCTATCAGATGCCGGGTGTCAGTTTTGCAGCATACGTAATTGCATCGATCCCGCTGCTTCTCATCTTTACAGTTGCAACAAAACCGTTTGTGGAAGGGCTGACCGCAGGGGCAGTGAAAGCATGATAAAACGTTTATTATTTTAAGGAGGATAAATTATAATGAAAATGGGGAAGAAACTTTTAGCAATGACATTGGCAGCACTTACACTGACCGCCTTAACCGGATGCGGAGAAAAGACGGAAAGCAGCCAGGCGTCACCAGAATCGACACAGGAGGCGGTAAATACAGGCCAGGCGGATGGAAACTGGCATCCGGATAAGCCCATTACACTTAAGTGGGCAACCTGGGAACATAACAGTGCGGAAGGACAGGAATACTTAAAAAAATCGCTGGAGCTATATAAAAAATACCAGCCCAATATCACGGTTGAATACGAATACATTGCCAGCGACCAGTATCAGACGTGGCTGCAGACACAGTTGATGGGAGGCACCGCTCCGGATCTGTTCCTGGTTCGCCATACCTGGGGGCAGCAGTATCTGCGCGATGGTTCTGTGATTGATCTGACCGATTATCTGAATCAGGAAACCAACCCTTACAACAGCAATTTAAACTGGATGAGCACATTTCAGGAGTCGGTAATGGCGCAGGTGATGGATCCTACCAACGGGAAATACGCCAGTGTACCAACCAATGGGGTTCTTTGCAAGCTGTTTTACAATAAGGATCTGATGGCGAAAGCAGGAATTGATACGATGCCGTCCACATTTGCTGAGTTATTGGAAACGTGTAAGGTGCTGCAGGGAGCAGGCATCACTCCAATGGTAGTCGGTATGAAGGTTTCAGAAGGTGGTGGTTATCACTGGTTCGAACGTCTCATGATGGATCCGCTGGCCACCCGGTTTATCGAGGATCTGGATATTAACGGAACCGGACTGATCGAAGTCAATGAAATTGCCCGCGGTGTAGACCAGGGAGTCATTGATATTACAAAGAAGCCGTGGAAGGATATTTATCCGCTTATTAAAGAATTTTCGCAGTATTGGTATCCAGGCTACACCGCTATGGATAATAATGAGGCTTTGGAACAGTTCATGCGGGGAGAGATTGCCATGACCTTTTCAGTCGGATCTTATGCAAAAATCATGGCCAGTAATCCTGATTTGTCTTTTGAGATTGGAATAACTGAATTTCCGACCCTTGGGACAGAGAGCCATCCGGATTCTTCCGGGATTGCATATGAAATTGGAGGGGCACCCCAGGGAAATATCTGTATACCGACCACAACCACAGGGGATCAGCTGCTGGCGGCCATGGATTTCCTGAAATTCAAGACAGGCCAGGAGGATTCCAGCCTTTACGTAAATGAGCTGTGGGGCGTTACTCCGATAAAAAATGTAGAAGTCAACAGTGATAATCCTATGCTGCAGGCCCTGCAGTTTAAAAATGACGTATCGCCTTTAAAATTGTATGAGACTTATTTTGATAAGCAGTTCTTTGATGATTCTGTTATGTATGGCCAGTTGTATTTACAGGACGAGATGAGTCTGGAGGAGTATACTCAGGTTCTTCAGGAGGATCTTGTAAAAGCAAAAGATAATTACGTGAAAAAGGAAGGCTGGAGCGAAGCGAATAATTGGGGAGAGGATTAATATGAAACTTACAATATCACCGGATAAACATTATTTTATGAAGGAGGGTAAGCCGCTGTTTCTGATGGCAGATACAAACTGGAGTGCGTTTACCCATCCGGATTTGGAAGAATGGCGTGAATATCTTGATTTTCGCAGGGAGCAGAATTTTAATGCGGTACAGATGAATCTGCTGCCGCAGCGCCATTCCTGCACACCACGTCAATGGATTCATCCATTTACAGTTACGGGTGAAGGCCGTTTTGACTATTCCTGCATCCGGACAGAGTATTTTGACCATGTATGCCAGTATCTAGATGAGATGGCAGCACGAGAGATGCAGCCCATGATTGTACTTCTATGGGGGAATTTTGTTCCGGGTACCTGGCAGGGGATAAGGGACGCAGGTCGCACAAACGTGGAGGAAAAACCATATTATCAGCCTATGACGATAGCTGAGATGGAGCATTTCTTACAGTACGTGATCCCGAAACTGCGGGAATACAATCCTGTATTTCTGGTAAGCGGTGATGTAAATCTATCCGAGGACGTGGTTCATTATGATACTGTTCAGGATCAGAGGGGGGCCAACCCTGAGACTGTGGCGTTTTATCACAAAGCGTTGCAGATCACAAAGAGTCTGGCGCCGGACTGTCTTACAACGCTGCATATTGCTCCTAAAGTAGTACTGCCTGCGCGGCTGATAGAGGCTCCGGAACTGGATTTTTATATGTATCAGCCGGGTCATGTATACTCGGAGCCACAGCTAAATCGTACACTGGCACAGGATATCCGTTCCTATCCGGTCTCACGTCCCGTATACAACAGTGAGACCAGTTATGAAGCAAATATATACTTCGACCGGTCACAGGGCCGGTTTGATGAGAGATGGATACGGAGAGCTTTCTGGCAGGGAGTGTTGAGCGGGGCAAACGCAGGATTTACCTATGGTGCTGGCGGTGTGTGGCTATGGAGACAGAATCAGAATTTTTGCAGTGAAAGAGGAGATTTGGGGTTGGTAAATGACTGGCGGGATGACTTACGCCTGCCGGGAGCCTACGACATGGGGTTTGCAAAACTGGCCGCAGATACGATCGGATTTTACGATTTGAAGCCAGCTTCTGATCTGATACACAACAATCCCTGTGAGGAGATTGTATGTGCAGCAAATGATGATCAAAGCAAACTTGTTATCTATATGCCGTTTTCATGGCCAATGAGTGTCAATGCCGATTTAAGTGGTTATCGTGTCTGCGGAGTGGATCTGGAAAAACGCTGGGCATTAACTCCTGCATTCTCTGTGCAGGACGGAATCACCTCTTTCGGACAATTGCGTTATAATCATGATTATCTTATTGTTGCATGTAAAGAATAATGTTTGGGAGAGCGGAGGCCGAAGGGTCTCCGCTTTTCGATGTATTAACAATTGTATTGAGTAAAGTATTTGATAAAATATATAATTTAGTATACTATATTATTAAACAAGACATCAAAAGCATCCACCCACGGAGGTACCCTATGCGAAAAGTAACCCTATTTATCGCCATGAGCTTAGACGGCTATATTGCGGATAAAAACGGCAGCGTAGACTGGCTGGCCGGTCAGGAACCGGATTACGACGATATGGAAAGCTATCATGAGTTCATCAAAGACATTGATACAGTCGTCATGGGCTGGGACACGTATCACCAGGTGGCAACTGAGCTGTCACCCGATGAATGGATATACCGTGGGCTGACAACTCATGTTGTGACCCACCGGGCCATGGTTTCAACGGAAGAAATAAAGTTTACGAAGGAAGATGTCTGCAGTCTGGTAACCGCACTGAAACAGGAAGATGGAAAAGGTATCTGGATTTGCGGCGGGGCGAACATAATTCAGCCCCTGATAAGGGAAAACAGGATTGACCGATACCATATCTCCGTCATACCAACTATTTTAGGCTCCGGCCTTCCTTTATTTCCGCGGACAGCGAGTCCGGTGGGGGCGCCTGCAGACAGGGAAATTAAATTAAAATGCATCAAAACCCAATTATATAACGGCATAACGGATCTTATTTACGAACCAAGATAACTTTCGTGTAAACGAGGAGAGGAGCACTATTATGCAGGAACGTCCAATTCTGGAACGAAAGAATATCCCCATCGCCTCCCTTTTGAGAAACCCATCCATACGGAAGGAAATTCATTCTATTTGTCAGAATCAATGTGTGGATGACACATTTCTGACCAGCGCATCGGTTACGTTTCGCCAGTTATTTCTTCTGTCTTCGAAAGCGCGGATACCCAGCGGGACGATGGAACTGATATTTGAATTTTTGGCCTCAGAAGACAGGAGCCATCCTGTTTTCCTGGAAGAAGAATACGCTTATTTAAAAGAGCCCGCCTGGTGTTTGAATATGAGTGAAATCAGTTATATGAAGGTCTCTTTGGAGAAAAGAGGAGAGTATGTTTTCTCCATACACAAAATACAAAAAGGGATTGATCCAGTGTCCGGGAAGCCGTATCTGATACTTTTTCCGGAAGGTTCCTGGAAATTTAATGGCTGTTCAGAGGACAGGGAAAGAATGGCGGAAGAGAGGAAAGTCACTTTTGATCATGAATATCAGTTGCAGGAATTTATGAAAGAAATTATATTAAATGGAATGGTTGATCTTAAAGACTATTCATAATAAAATAGCAGAATGATAAAAACAGCCTCATGGTTTCAATCAGAAACCAACTTGCTTTTCTGTTTGAAATCATGAGACTGTTTGATATGAAAACGATCTCTGCCCCAACGATCCCTACAGGAATAATTCAGTCAGAAATACAGCCGCACATGCAGCCAGTGAGACGACAAAAAGGCTTTTTCCTCTGTAAGCCAGGAAAATAGCAATCATGAGGGCAATCACAGCCGACCAGACACTTGCCGTGGCGGTTAAGATTGCCGGAAACGTCATGACAGACAGCGTCACATACGGCACGTAATATAAAAATGAACGGATATAAGTGTTTTTAATTTCTTTTCTTATCAAGGTCAGGGGGAGAACCCGGATCAGATAAGTGACTCCCGCCATGACGAGTATGTATAAATAAATACGGTTATTCATGCTGTTCCTCCCCTGTCTCTTTTACCGGGAATAAATATGCGGCCGCCCCTGCAATCAGCAGTGTCAGAATAATAATTTTAAATCCCGATGAAATGGTATTTAATATCGGTGTTGCCGCAAAGATCAGGCTGCAGACCATGGATACCACGATAACCCCTGATAAAATCCGGTTTCCCTTAGCGGGAGGGATAATAACTGCAAGAAACATGCCATACAGGGCTACATTTAGTGCACTCAAAATACGAGGAGGCAGGAAATCTCCGGAAACCGCACCGAGAAGAGTACCCAGAGTCCAGCCCGGTACTGCGACGGCAATCAGGCCGTAGCTGAAAAATGGGATCAGCCTTCCAGGCCTGCACACAGAAACTCCGAAAATTTCATCGGTAACACCATATCCGATCAGGAAGCGGTGAAAAAATGGCGTCTTTTCGTCCAGCTTCTGGGAAAGAGAGCAGGACATAAGGCAGTATCGCAGATTTATGATAAATTGCGCCACTGCCATTTCCATAAATGGCGCCTTCGCCGCAATGATTCCCAGCGCCGCAAATTGCCCCGCCGATGTCAGATTTGTAAAGGACATGATGACTGCCTGCCAGGGTGAAAGACCGGCGCCGGAAGCCATAATGCCAAAGGTAAAGGATACTGCAAAGTATCCGAGACAGATAGGGATTCCGTCTTTTAACCCATTTCTCCATTGAATCGCATTCGTATTCATTTTTAAAACCTTCAATTCTTATATTCTTTTGTTATCAAAATAGTTCCTACAAAATATACCACGAAACTTTACATCAGTAAAGCAAATGTTTATAATGAAAACATTGACCTTCCGGCCGGCGGAGAAATATGCCGATTTCGGACTGTTTGAGAAGCAAGGAGGAAATCTATGAAGAAAATTCATATATCACTGTTCAGCGCGATTGTGCTGGTAATTATTCTGGCAGCATTGTACGGAAATCTGACCGGAAAGAATGATCCGCTGTTTGACCAGGGGACGAAAACCACGTTTTATGCAGAAACAGAGGTTGGAAAGGAGCCGGATATCAGGGCTGAGAATTATTTTTCCGAAGAGGAATATGATTTATCGAAATTTACCTTTGATTTGAGCAGCTGTAACTGGGAGCAGGAAGGAATCTGCCAGATTCCGGTACTGTATAACGGAAAGGAAACAAACTGCGTGGTTTCTCTGGAAGTCATGGGGGCTGCGGGCAGAATACCGGAGACAAAAGCAGGAATGAGCGAGGATACGGCAATCACCAATTAATATTTATTTTTTTTTCACCCAAAGTGTCACAAATCTCTGGCTGGATTGTTTTATAGTCAGAAGGAGGGGATGGGCATGGAACAGGACGAGTTTACAACTGTATACAGGCAGTTTTACAGGCCGCTTTACGTCTATGCGCTGTCTCTTTCCGGTAACCGGTCTGATGCGGAAGACCTGGTGCAGTCCACATTTTTGAAAGCGCTGTTGTCTTATGAGGGAGGCGGAAGTCTGCGTTACTGGCTTACCAAGGTACTGAAGAATGAGTATTTCAACCTGTGGAAGAGGCGTAACCGTCTGGTGGATGAAGGAAGCTTTGATTTATCGCTTATCAGGCAGGAGGATCACATTCTGGAGGATCTGATTCAGGATGAGGAGAAGCGTCTTTTACTGGAAGCGATAACCACGCTCCCGGTTCACTATAAGGAAGTGCTGCTGGATTCGGTCTATTTTCATTTAAGCGATGAGGAGATCGGAAGATCCATGGGAATCACAAAAGAGAATGTACGGCAGATCCGGTCCCGTGCAAAGAAACAGGTCATGAGGTTGTTGGAGGTGAAAGATCATGAAGGATTTTGATGAACTGGCAGAAGGCTTGAGTGATCTGCCGGAATGGAATATTATGGAGGACACAGGCCTGGAGAGGCAGATTGAGCGTCAGATTAACAGAAGGATTACAAAGATCAGCCTTCGCACGCTCTTCGCAGTGGCGATTGCGGCGGCGGTGCTGCTTCTGATCATTAATCCTGTGATGAAACTCTGCAGTTTTAATCCACGCCCCCTGTTTACATCGGCTGAGGCGGCCTACGAGAATGAATTTACGAAATATATGAGGGTTTATTATGAAACTGCCCAGCCATATGTAACGGTATACGATTCCAGCCTGAAGGATCGTGGATTTGGCCGTTACGTAATTGAAATGAGTGTTTTGGACACCAGCAGTCCCATATATGTGGGACTTCCTCCCAATGTTAAGATGAATGTAAACTGGGGCAGAATTGCAGTTGAAGATCCTCAGAATCTTACGGCGGTTACCGCGAACCGTTATGGCTACGGACTGATGAGCGAAGAGGATAAAGCTGCACTTAAGGAAGAGATGGAAGAACTTCCGGATTCCAGTGTGATTCATTTATCACTCAGTACCAGGACCGCGAAACCGGTATCTGAAGTGATTGACGCCCCGATCCAGGTAAACTGGGTGGAAATATATAATGAAGAAGGAAAGGTACGCGGTGGTCTTACGATCAGAAAGAGCATTATGGGAGAGGATGAACGCGACCGGGTGGGAATGACAGATGAAGAGTTAAAGCAGGAGTATCTGGGGAATCTGGAATATCTGCTTTCACAGCCGCAGCTGTTGAATGCTTTGGGCCTCCGTATGGGAAGCAAAGGACGGTATTACGTATATCCTACGACGGTGGAACCAGTGAAGGTATTGCTGGATCAGACCAGGGAGCAGGCGGTACTGACCACGAAGAACTACTGTATTTCCGGAAAGAAGCAGGAGATACTGGATTATTTGAATACCATAGACTATACTTCTGTCATGGTGGATGATGTACGTTTATCAATTTTGGGGAAGAGGAAGTAAATTCATGCCGCATACAAATTTTACAACACTTTGTTATATCGAAACGGAAGACAGCTATCTGATGCTGCACCGGGTGAAAAAAGAAGGGGATATGAACCGAGATAAGTGGCTGGGCGTAGGCGGCCACTTTGAGAAGGGAGAGAGTCCGGAGGAGTGTCTGCTTCGGGAGGTGAAGGAAGAGACCGGACTCACACTCTTAAGGTGGTGTTTCCGCGGCCTTGTCACGTTCGTTTCTGACCGTTGGCCGGAAGAGTATATGTGCCTGTATACAGCTGACCGCTATGAGGGGACGATCGGTGATTGCCGGGAAGGACAGCTCGAATGGGTAAAAAAGGATCAGATTCGGGAACTGAGTCTGTGGGAAGGCGACCTGATCTTCTTTGAATTGCTGCAGAATAACCAGCCTTTCTTTTCGTTGAAGCTTTGTTATAAAGGGGAGCGGCTGACTCAGGCAGTACTGGATGGCAGTTCTCTGGAACTATTGGATGAACGGGATGCGGATGGGAGTGTAACCGGACGTGCCAGGGCCAGATTTCTGATGCACCGCTATGGAGATCTCCATGGAACGTCCCATGTGTGGATCGTGAGGTCTAATGACAAGAGTGGATTCGATCTGCTGCTTCAGAAGCGGAGCGAGGAGAAGGATGCGTTTCCGGGGTGTTACGATATTTCATCGGCAGGACATATTCCGGCCGGGGACGATTATCTGGAGTCAGCTGTCAGAGAACTGGAGGAGGAACTGGGAATCACTGTCCGGCCAGAGGAACTAACCTTTGTAGGGCTTCATGATGAGACGGATATTGCAGAATTTTACGGGAAACCATTTCATAACCATGAAATATGCAGAGTCTATGTATACACAAGGCCGATAGAAGCAGATCGGCTGAAGCTTCAGAAGGAAGAGGTAGAATCTGTCATGTGGATAGACTATGACGAGTGCCTTTCCCGAATCGAGAATCATACCCTGAAAAATTGCCTGAATGTGAAAGAACTCCAGATGCTGAAAACGTGGTGGACAGAAGGTGGAAGGAAATTCCGTTGACATTTGAAGATTGACATGATATAGTAGCGATAAATAAAAATGATTGGAAGTGTGTGTTTGTTAATTGCATCTGAATATGGCGCATAGAAAGAGAATAGCGGGAACAGGAACAGCTTAAGAGAAGATTGATTTTGTAAGGCAGAATCTTCTTTCTATTTTGTGTACCTGTTTGGACCATAGGGATGTGAATGGCAGTGATATACACGAAAAGGATGAATCGTTATCTGCAGGAACATAGCCAGCCCTATGATCCTGCAGTTTTTTGTGTAACAGGAAAGTGCTCCTGTTACACAAAAAGCCCTCCGGGCAGGATGCGCACTCCGCGCTAAGGAAGTATGGTTGCTGAGGCAACCGCGCTCCGGCGCGAGAGTCCGGCGAGCCGGACTCTTTATTCGTAATAAGAAAAGCTGCTGTCTATTCCTCTTCTGATGACGCCTGGCTGCTACTGGTAAAGGAACAATAAAACAGGAGAAAGAACAATGAACAACACATTTCATACATTAGAATTTGACCATATATTAAGACAACTGGAAGAACTGGCATGTACAAAGTCAGCAAAAGAGAGAATACGCAGCCTGGAACCGTATCTGTACGAGGGCGATGTAAGGAAGAGTCAGAAAGATACGACAGAGGCGAGACTGATTATTGAAAGTGCAGGAATGCCGCCGATTGCATCCATGGGTGATGTGGATGACATCCTGATTATAGTCGGACAGGACGGCTGTCTGTCAGCCGAACAGCTGGAATCGGTCGGTATGACGCTGACGGCGGTAAAACGCCTGAAGGACTTTTTGAACCGGTGCAGATATTTAAACACGAGTCTGGCCTGCTATGATGAGGAACTGGATCCCCTGGAGCACTTGAGGGAGCAGCTCGCGGAAGCTGTCAGAGGGGGACGGGTTGAGGACGGAGCCAGCCGCCTTCTCAGAAGTCTGCGGCAGGACATGATCCGTATGGAGGAAAAGGTCCGGGCCAAAGCGGATTCTATCTTAAAGAGCAGGAAGAGCTGTTTTGCTGATCATTACGTGACGAACCGTAATGGCAAGATGTGTCTGCCTGTAAAGAAGGAATACCGGTCATCGGTGCCGGGAAGCGTGATTGATAAGTCCGCTACAGGGGCCACTCTTTTTATCGAACCGGAAGCGGTTGCCTCTATGAATTCAGAGCTGGAGCTGCTGAAGATGGAAGAAGAGAATGAAACGAGACGAATTCTCTATGAATTGACGGTAATGGTGGCGGAAAACCGGGAGGTTTTCGAAGCCGACAAGAGACTGATTGAGAAGCTGGACTATATATTCGCCAAAGGAAAGTTAAGCGCTGCCATGGAGGCGAAAGAACCGCAGATCAACATGGAACGGTACATTCGAATCAGGAACGGCAGACATCCGCTGATGAGCCGGGAACACGCAGTGCCCTTGAGCTTCGAACTCGGAGACAGGGGAAATGGTGTCGTCATTACAGGGCCCAATACAGGCGGGAAGACTGTGACGATGAAGACGGTGGGACTGTTCTGTATCATGGCGCAGTGCGGACTTCACGTGCCATGTGAAGAAGCCAGTCTCTGTATGAATAATCAGGTGCTGTGCGATATTGGAGACGGACAGAATATATCTGAGAATCTGTCCACATTTTCCGCTCACATTACAAATGTGCTGGATATTTTGAAAAAAGCAGGACCGGAGAGTCTGGTACTTCTGGACGAACTTGGGTCCGGTACGGATCCGGTGGAGGGAATGGGGATTGCCATTGCCATATTGGAGAGTCTGAGGCAGTGCGGATGTCTGTTCCTGGTTACTACCCACTATCCGGAGGTGAAGGGGTATGCGGAAGCGGCCGATGGTGTTGAGAATGCGAGAATGGCCTTTGACCGGGAGACCCTGCAGCCGCTTTACCGGCTTGTACAGGGAGAAGCGGGAGAGAGCTGCGCCCTGTTTATTGCTAAAAAATTAGGTATGCCGGACGCCATGCTTTTAAGAGCGGAACAGGCTGCATACGGCAACTTGAAACCAGAGTGGCTTCAGGCGGAGAGCGGAGGCAAAAAGAAAAAGCATGTCATTCTTCCGGAAGGCCCCCGTATTCGAAAACAGAAGGAAGAAAAGGGAATTCAGAAGGAACTGGCTGTGAAGTTTACAGTTGGCGACAGTGTTTTAGTTCTGCCGGATAAAAAGACGGGAATTGTATGCAGAACGGTGAATGAGAAGGGTGTCCTCCAGGTGCAGCTGCAGGACAGGAAGATATGGATCAATCACAAACGGATAAAGCTTTTAGTCGCAGCAGAAGAGCTCTATCCGGAAGATTACGATTTCTCGATTATATTTGACACAGTGGAAAATCGGAAGAATCGGCATCAGATGGAGAGGAAACACCAGGAGGGTGTAGAAATCAGGAGGGAGGATGAATGAATGATGGAGGAAGAACGGCTTGACCGGTATCTGGCTTTTATAAAGGAGACAGAGCTTTTAAAGAATGTACTGCGCACGGCGTGGGGATCTGCAGGGAGACAGGAGAGCACGGCTGAACACAGCTGGAGGCTGGCTCTCTTTGCCGCTCTGATGCTGGGCGAATATCCGGAACTGGATGGAAAGAGGGTACTTATCATGTGCCTGATCCATGATCTGGGGGAGCTGTATGACGGTGATATATCGGCCGCTCTGCTGCCAGATGAACAGCAAAAGCATGCGGAGGAGCAGCGGTCTGTGGAACGGCTGTTTTCATTTCTTCCGGATAAGGATCGTGAGAATTTTATGGCGATCTGGAAGGAATATAACGAGAACAGGTCTCCTGAGGCCCATCTGGTGAAGGCTCTGGATAAGGCGGAAACTATTTTGCAGCATAATCAGGGAATGAATCCCTCCGATTTTGATTATGAATTTAATCTGCAGTACGGCGCAGCCTATTTTCGTGAAGACGGGCTGATGGCCGTACTGCGTGACAGATTGGATCAGGAGACGAAGAAACACATTATGTAGGAACCTGCGTAGTGGGCTCCGGTGATTCGGCCGGCTCCGATTGCGGTTCCGGTTCCGGCATGGAAAGCTCGGATAAGAGAGAACGGAATATCTTGACGTGAAGCTCTTCATCCGCGATGATGCGGTTTAAAATTGATCGAATATGTCCATCTTCAATCCATTCAGATTGAGCATGGTATTTGCGGATAGCTTCGATCTCTCCTTCGAGTGCGTTATTGAGCAGTGCATGAATCTGCGTCGGATACTGGTTGCATCCGGGACACCAATAATACATGCGCCCTTTGTTATAGCTCCATAACCGCGGGTCAGTTCCCAGCTTTAAAGCCAGTTCACCGAAGATATCGAGGTGCCGCATTTCCACAATGCTGATCCGGTGGAAACATTCGGCTACGTCGTGATAGTACTCCCTGGTGACCAGGCTGTTATAAAAGTAAAGGCTGACCGCGGTCATCTCGGAGTTACAGGCACCGATATTGGAAAGAATCGCGGCCGCATACTGGGGATTTTTGCCGTCCACCTTTACGGGTGGATACGGAGTATGATCTGAGTAATGAAATGTTGCTATATCCATGAAATATCCTCGTTAAATAAGGTTCTTATTCAATATATAAGCAAAAAAAGACGAGTTATGACTGGAAAGTTAAAAAAGTGGCGGCAGGAGGGAAAAAGAGATGAATTTGAAGGAAGTGTTAATGGACTATATACCATATAATGAACAGGAAGAAAAAGACCGGGAACAGATTCTGAAGTTTTTGGAGCGAGGGGATCTGGTATATACGAGAGAGAGCAAAGACGTCCATATGACGGCCTCGGCATGGGTGACAAACCGTGAGCGCAGTAAAATTTTGATGGCGTATCATAATATTTACGATTCGTGGGCATGGCTGGGCGGTCATGCGGATGGAGAGAAGAACCTGCTTCTGGTGGCTCAAAAAGAGGCGATGGAGGAGAGCGGGCTTCGCTCTGTGAGCCCTGTCACCGAAGATATCTTTTCCATTGAGATACTGACTGTGTCCGGCCATATAAAAAATGGAAGCTATGTATCGTCTCACCTTCATTTGAACATCACCTATCTGCTGGAGGCGGATGAAGAAGCAAATCTGCATGAAAAAGAGGATGAAAACAGTGATGTGCGCTGGTTTTTGACGAAGGATGGAATCAACGCATCAAAGGAGCCGTGGATGCAGACCTGGGTTTATCGAAAACTTGCAGAAAAGATGAAGAGTTATGAATATTAACAGAAAATTGATAACTATTTTGTGATTTGCTGTTTTATTTTTCCTGATTATGCTTTATAATAGAACCAGCTTATATATTTGCCAAGAAAGACAACGAGGTGATTGATATGAAGATAGTTTATGCAATTGTCAGTTCCGATGATGGAAACCGTGTGACAGATGTACTGAATGAAAACAGCTTCAGCGTAACGAAATTGGCTACTACCGGTGGGTTCTTGAAGAAAGGCAACTCTACTCTGATGATTGGTACGAATGATGACAAGGTTGAGGAAGTAATTAATTTAATTAAGGATACCTGTGGAAAGAGACAGAAGATAACCTGTAATGTTCCGGCACCGAATATTGCATCTATTTCAGCAGGATATATGATGATGCCAATGACAGTTGAGCTTGGCGGAGCAACGATATTTGTAACGGACGTGGAACGGTTCGAAAAGATTTAAGCGGAAAGAGGGATTGCAGGAAGCTGTGATCCCTTTTATTTTTGCCTTTATAAATGGAAGTGAACAGAACCCCTAGAACTCTTTTTTCCTGTTGGACATAGAATAATAATGGAAAGAGAATTCAGGAGGTTTTTTATGAGTTGTAAATATTATCCGAAGGCGGGGGGCCCGTTTGGAATCCCCAATTTCGATAACCATATATCTGATGGACAACAGGAGTACCAGTCTGTTTCACAGCAGTCGCCGTATGCAGACCGTCCAGGCTGTCCGAATGTATCAAATCGTAGCTGTGGAGGTACTTGTGGTAGTAATTGCGGTAATAACTGCAGTAATAACATGTGCCACTGCTGTCCAGGGCCTCAGGGACCGAGAGGACCGCAGGGACTTCCAGGTCTTCCGGGTCCGCAGGGGCCGCAGGGCTGTCCTGGGCCGAGAGGGCCTCAGGGCGCGACAGGTCCGCAGGGGCCTCGTGGGGCAACAGGGCCGCAGGGGCCGCAGGGACCAAGAGGTTTTCAGGGCGTTACAGGTCCGCAGGGGCCTGCCGGTGTGACAGGTCCTCAGGGACCGCAAGGTGTAACCGGACTTCAGGGACTTCCTGGAGCAACAGGTGCTACCGGTGCAGCAGGAGCTGCAGGTCCGAGAGGAGCTACAGGTCCGACAGGTCCAACAGGAGCAACCGGCCCAATGGGTCCGACAGGAGCGACAGGGGCAGCAGGCAGAACAGGAGCAACAGGTGCGACCGGCGCGACTGGCGCGACTGGAGTCGCAGGCCCAATCGGCCCGACTGGCGCAACGGGAGCGAATGGCCCGGCAGGTGCTACAGGAGCGACTGGAGCAACGGGAGCAAACGGAGCCGCAGGTGCGACGGGTGCAACTGGAGCAACGGGAGCGAATGGAGCCGCAGGTGCGACGGGTGCCACTGGCGCTACCGGAGCTGCAGGCCCGATTGGCCCGACCGGACCAACGGGAGCTAATGGTGTTGCAGGTGCGACAGGAGCTACCGGAGCAACGGGAGCGAATGGAGCCGCAGGTCCGACAGGCCCAACAGGAGCCGCCGGAGCCGCTGGAGCAACGGGAGCAACTGGAGCAACAGGCGCTACTGGAGCAGCAGGAGCGGCTGGAGCCACCGGAGCTACAGGTGCCACTGGTGCTACCGGAGCAAATGGTGTGGCAGGTGCCACTGGAGCGGCTGGAGCAGCCGGAGCCACTGGCGCCACAGGTGCAACCGGAAGCGCAGGTCCGATGGGAGCCACAGGCCCGACAGGCCCAACAGGTCCGACAGGTCCAACCGGAGCCACAGGTCCAACCGGAGCCAACGGAGTGGCAGGAGCCACAGGAGCCACCGGAGCTACAGGAGCGGCCGGAGCCGCAGGCGCAACCGGAGCAACGGGAGCGACTGGCGCAGCAGGAGCGGCAGGAGCCACGGGAGCTACAGGTCCAACAGGTCCAACAGGTCCGACAGGCGCTAACGGAGCAACGGGAGCGAATGGAGCCACAGGCCCAACAGGAGCCACGGGAGCAACAGGAGCAGCCGGAGCGGCCGGAGCAACAGGAGCAACAGGTCCAACAGGAGCGACAGGAGCAGCCGGAGCGGCCGGAGCAACAGGAGCCACTGGAGCGACAGGAGCAGCCGGAGCAACAGGAGCCACTGGAGCGACAGGAGCAGCCGGAGCAGCCGGAGCAACAGGAGCCACGGGAGCCACGGGTGCAACGGGAGCAACAGGGGCCACAGGCGCTACGGGAGCAACAGGAGCAACCGGTGCAGCGGGTATAGCCGGAAGCAGTGCAATTATTCCGTATTCATCTGGATTACCAATTACAATGACAACAATTCTCGGCGGATTAGCTGGTATTCCATCATTAATTGGTTTTGGAGACAGCGCACCAAGTGTTGGTGTGTTGGGAACAACAATCGATTTAACAAATGCGTCCGGAACACTTACAAACTTTGCATTTTCAGTACCGCGTGATGGTGTGATCACTTCTATGTCCGCATTTTTCAGCAGTACTGTGGCATTGTCTTTAGTAGGTTCGACAATTACAATCCGGGCACAGCTTTATCAATCTACGACACCGAATAACATTTTCTCACCGATTGCAGGGGCAGTTGTTACGTTGGCTCCAGCTCTCAGCGGTCTCATTTCCATTGGTGATATCTCCAGTGGGTCGACGACAGGGCTTTCAATCCCGGTGACAATGAATACACGTCTCTTACTTGTATTTTCAACTACGGCTACGGGCCTTAATCTTGTAAACAGTGTTGTAGGTTATGCAAGTGCTGGTGTGGCTATATCATAAAGAAAAATAGAAGCAAAGGAATAAATGTCTCCTTGTATTAATGGGTGAAGAAAACACTGGCAGTTCATATTTTGTTGAACTGCCGGTGTTTTTTGTATAGGTGTGATGAAAAACAGGAGTATGCTGAAAATCATTTCTGCTGCATGTACAATTCCATTTTTCAGTATGACAGCATCAAATCAAAAGGGCATAGGTGGCGGTTTTTTCAGGCATTTCATTTTATATTTAGAATGACGTGCCGCAGAGCAATGAATTATTCAGATATATTTCAGCAGATTGCAAATGACTTCAATGTGGTAATATGCCTTTGTGACATAATACAAGCCTCCGCATATAATAGCCTAGGTGTATTAGATCCATCTGTGCGTCTGATTACAGGACGAAACAGCTGGCGCCTGGGAATGGAGTAAATTTAAAATATCGGTTTCGGCTGCATGGCACAATATACCTGGCAGCTCCATTCATGCAGCATATTGATTTGCAGCTTAATCAGGAAAGGAACATGCGTGATGCTTAGGGACAATGATAATGATAACCGCGGACACGGTGATGTGAGGAATTGTGAGAACACCTCTTGTAACAGATGCTGCTGCAAGCGCTGTTGTCCCATCTGTCCTCCGGAACAGAGGTCCTGTAACTTAAGTGGTGTACAGGTACAGCTGTGCGGGGCGGCAAGAGCACTTTTAGAAAACAACAGCAATGTCGTGTTTGATAAAATGGTAAACCAGTCAAATCCAAGAATCCAATATAATGATATGACGGGAGAGTTCACATTACCTTCCAATGGAAGCTACTATGTTTCCTGGGAGGTGGCTATTGATGGGTCAGAAACTGTGCAGAGTATTGATTTTTGTGTGGTAGTTAACAATGTCATGATATCAGTCAGTTCGTCTTCACAGGTAACCTGTCAACTGGCAGGAACAGCTCTTATTACGACGGGAAAAACACCGGGAAGACTCTCACTTGTAAATATAAGCGGAGGTATTGTGAGGTACACGGAAGCTTCGGTACAGGCTAATCTTGTGATTGCAGGAATTACTTGTCAGGCTGGTAGTTACAAAAGCAATTGAATAAATCAGAAGTTTACGCAATAAAACATTGCGATTTATATAGAATTTAGGGAAGGTGATATTATGGCTGATATAGGATTACAACTTCAAAATACTATTGCTGATTATATCGCTGTAGGCGGTGCGGTCCTTTTCAATGAGACGCTCGTCAACGATGATCCAAACGTAGTTTATAATCCTGCTGATGGAGCAATATCCTTTGTGCAGGAAGGCGAATATTATGTATCTTGGTTTGTGGTGACGAAAACGGGGCTTGGCACATCTGGGCCAAGCTTTTCCATTGTGACCAATGAAGCCACGCCTACGTATTATACGGCTGGTAGCGGTATAAAAACAGGAGAAATATCCGGTTTTGCACTTCTCAATGTAAGTGCCGGATTTAGTTTTACACTTCGAAATGTGACCAATGGTGGTGTTCGGCTTAATGATAATGTAGAAATTATGGCTGGAATTGCAGTAGTCAATATCGGTAAGGGGGGGCCAACTGGCCCGACTGGTGCCACTGGTGCAACCGGAGCGACTGGTGCAACGGGAGTGACCGGTCCTCAAGGAGTTATAGGCCCGACTGGGGCGACAGGAGCTACGGGCCCGCAAGGGGATATAGGTCCAACGGGAGTAACTGGCGCAACGGGGGTGCAGGGAAATACCGGGTCAACGGGAGCGACAGGAGCAACAGGCCCACAGGGAGATATAGGCCCGATGGGGGCAACTGGTTCAACAGGAGCAACAGGACCGCAGGGAGATACCGGGTCAACGGGAGCGACAGGAGCAACAGGCCCACAGGGAGATATAGGACCGACGGGGGCAACTGGTTCAACAGGAGCAACAGGACCGCAGGGAGATACCGGGGCAACGGGCCTGACGGGAGCAACGGGCCCGACGGGAGCAACAGGTCCACAGGGAGATATAGGCCCGACGGGGGCAACAGGCCCATCAGGAGTGGTTGGTGGTATTCAGCTTGAAGTTAAGAATAGTTCGGGAAACAATGTTGTGGATGGAGGAGTATTTACTTTTGATACAATCTTTGCAAATTTAGCTCCGGATATCACAAATACGGCTGGGACTATAGAAATTACGGCAGAAGGTTTATATTTTGTTGATTGGTGGTTGAATTTAGACGGATCAGGAGATCTCGACTTTGTAGTAGTGAACTTAGTTAATGCTGCGACATCCGCTATAATTGGCGAAAGTTATGCACCGCCATCCATACCGGGACAATTTTATGGGAATGCGATTCTTCAAGTAACGGCTGGTCAATTACCATTTACAATGCAATTGGTAAACCAATCAGGTGCGGCACTGACGTTATCAGATATAACTGTTCAGGCGAGTATGCGTATAGTAGAGGCCAAAGTGTAAGCCATATTTGAATATGGCTAGGAATAAAAGGTTTTAAAAGAGGTGTTATAATGGCTGGTTTAGGATTACAGTTACAAAATACGACGCCCCTTATTGTATCTGCAAATGCTGCAGTAATGTTTAACGAAATATTGGTTAATTCTGATACCAATGTAACGTATAATCCGGCAGATGGTATGATAACGTTTATAAATGCGGGGCAATACTATGTATCATGGTTTGTGACTGTCAAAACAGCACTTGGCGTATTCGGTCCAAGTTTTTCGGTTGTGACTAACGAAACGCCATCCAGTAGTTATAGTGCTGGCAGTGGAATAAAAAATGGAGAGATATTTGGCTCGGCAGTTTTGACAGTTACAGCAGGTTTTAGTATTTCATTAAGAAATGAATTAGCTGCGGAGGTCAGTCTATCAGATGTGGTTCCGGTTAATGCTGGTATCAGTGTATTAAATGCTGGCTCAGCAGGTCCGACAGGTCCTACGGGAGCGACAGGTCCTACAGGGACGATAGGCCCCATAGGAGCGACAGGCCCGACGGGATCAACAGGAGCCACCGGTCCGCAAGGAGCGACCGGAGTGACGGGTCCACAAGGAGCCATAGGTCCGACAGGAGCGCAAGGCGTCATAGGTCCCGCCGGCCCGACAGGAGCGACAGGAGCGCAAGGCGTCACAGGTCCTACCGGCCCGACAGGAGCGCAAGGTGTCATAGGCCCTATCGGCCCGACAGGAGCGACAGGAACGCAAGGTGTCATAGGTCCCACCGGCCCGACAGGAGCGACAGGAGCGCAAGGCGTCACCGGCCCTATCGGCCCGACAGGAGCGACAGGAGCGCAAGGTGTCATAGGTCCCACCGGCCCTACAGGAGCGACAGGAGCGCAAGGCGTCACCGGCCCCACCGGCCCGACCGGAGCAACGGGACCGCAAGGTGTCATAGGTCCCACCGGCCCTACAGGAGCGACAGGAGCGGAAGGCGTCACCGGCCCCACCGGCCCGACCGGAGCAACGGGACCGCAAGGTGTCATAGGTCCCACCGGCCCTACAGGAGCGACAGGAGCGCAAGGCGTCACCGGCCCCATCGGCCCGACCGGAGCAACGGGACCGCAAGGTGTCATAGGTCCCACTGGAGCGACAGGACCGCAAGGTCTTATAGGCCCGACCGGAGCGACAGGACCGCAAGGCGTCATAGGCCCCACCGGCTCAACAGGTGCCACAGGTCCGACTGTCACCAGCGAAGGTTTTTCAGCATTTCTGTCAACAGCTAGTGTATCTGCCAGCAGTCAGCTAACTGGCTGGTCGGTGGCCGCCCCATACTTCAACAGTGGAAATTTTAATCCGGCGACTGGAAATTATACTGTGCCGGCCACAGGCAGATATATTATAGAAGCGACAATTAACTATGCAACGACAGCGGTAATTACAATCGCACTGGGGGCGGGAATTAACCCTGCATTTGTTGTACAGAGAAGTTCACCGACAGTGACCAGTTTAATTACAGGTTTATTTCCAATCTTAAATGTTAATATTGCGCTGATACTGTCATTAAGAACGATATTGGGCAGCGGAACTGTAACATTGGCTGGCGAGGTACAGCTAAATGCTGGTGATATCATCGGACTTTACTATGTAGCAAACGGACTTACGATCGGGCTGAATTTAGGTGGTTCCGGAAGTGGTATTGTATGGTCCGTAAATCAGATTAATTAGCAGCAATAAACAAAGGAAAAGCAAATGGTCTGGATTAAAACAGACCACATAAGTCAGGCGGATTCTTAAGAATCCGCCTGTTAAGAATACCTTAAACTCTGTTTACGATACCTTCCATTCGTATCTGGATCCACGCCTCACCCCATTTGCTGATTCTCCCTTATTAGCCTTTCAATTCATACCTTAATTTGCTTTTCGGAAAACGTCATAATTCCTCAAAAACTGTCTCCACCCCACCCTTAAATCTGCTTCACCCCTGAAAAAATCTGCCTCCACTCCCCCCAAAAATCTGTTCCCAGATCCCCCCTAAACCTGCCACCACTCCCCCAAAAAAATCTGTCCCCAGATCCCCCTCCCCAACCTGCCGCCAATCCAAAAAAATTCTGCCTCTCAATCCCCCCAAAATCCCCTCCTCTCCCATATCCTGGCCGCCCAATCAAGTTGTCTCCGAGTCCCCATCACCTCAATGCCGCCCCTTGTCCCCACCATCCAAAGGACAGGCAAGATGCCCAAATCCCGATATGTCACCTTTTTCCATTTTTTAAATATACTGTAGTATACCATCAGGGTATTAATAAAAGAAATAATATGGAGGTTCCATTATGAGTGATATGAACTATAATAACTGTGAGTGTGATCAGAGAGAATCCTGCGATTGTGACTGCAAATGTTACTGTGAATGTGAAAGATGCAGAGCTCTCGCTCCGAACAGAACAACATTAAAATGCGGCTGTCCTGGTGCGGTGACTCTTCCTCTGGCAACGATTGCAGGAACTAATTTTACAGTTGCTACAACAACTGTAGATACAAAAGGATTCCGTAAACCTTGCATTAAGTTTGAATTTGCCAGCAATATTGTTACTACGGCGGCAGTTCTTTCCCTGAATTTCCAGATTTTCAAACAGTGTAAAAATCAGCTGGTTCCGATTCCGGTTGGTCCTGTCTGGACGTTCTCCCGCCTCGTTGCTGTTACTGCGAGTGATTCATTCTCATTTTTCGTATGTGACTGCGATATCTGCGAGGCAGAATGCTGCACTTACAGTGTAGTTGCAACTGTTGCAGGTGTTGCAACGGTTGGTGTTACTTCTATTAACAATGCGACTCTTGGAGCTATTGTTGTCGATAACGCTACCGGTTGCTAATTAGCTAAAAGGAGCAGCAATGTATTACAGGCTATTTGGACATGGTTGTCAAACAGGTTCCAGAACATGTAACTGCATTCCCCCGAAATTCAATCAGCCAAGATATAATGTGGGGCAATACCCTTTCCCCCAAATGAAACAGCGCCCGCATTCTTCTGAAGATGTATGCCGTAAAGAAAATATGTTCATTAAAAACGCTGATTTTGGGGGAGTTGTCCTGCCTGAAGGAACAGATAAGAGAGCCACATTTCATGTGGCTTCTCTTAGTTTGGATACCTCTGGTTATAAAAATATACTGATCCATTTGGCTTTTTCCTGTAATATCATTGCTGAGAAACTAAAACTGCGGCTGAGATTTCAAATTTTGAGGCAGGAAAGCGGTCAGGGGGTAACTGTTCCAGTCAGTGCAGGGATCTTATACGATCGGGATAAAGTATGTTCGGAGGCGAATAGTTTTACGCTGTCTGTGTATGACCACAGTGCAGCGGCAGAAAGACGTTGCGTCTATAGCGTCTTAGTGGATATTGAAGAATTCGATACGGGGGGAAGCGCAATAATAGCAAATCCTACATTAATTGCAACAGTTGTAGGAGAAGTGTGATTTCGTTTTTGGAAGGATACATTATGTCAGGAAAAAACCAGGAAACTCAGTATAAGATTTCTAACATACAGATAAAAGATGGTCTCATAAGCTGGGAAAATCATACGGTGCGGTCATCAGGGATTTCCCAGGTATGGCTGGGGGAGCTGACGGTGAAACCGTTTCCGGCGGAACTGTTTCTTATCCTTTTATTTATAGCATTAGCGGGTACGCATGTTGTGTGCATGTTGATCGCCCTGGCTGCCTCTGTCGCTGTGTGGCTGCTGTACCATCGTACCGGCAGCGCAGAGAAAATGGTTCATATGAAGCTTCTGAACGGAGATATTATTTCTTTTTCAGCTCATGATGAGGATTCCATAGTCGGATTTTACGAGGCTGTTAAACGTTTGACAGAGGATGGCAGTGCCTCAGAGATTCTGTTTGATGAAAATGGAAAGGCAGTAAAAAGCTCAGAGGAAGACACCACTAAGGATACGACACCAGCTAAAGTAAAAGCCGTCAACAGAAATGCGGTAAGCGGGCCGCTGGCCCAGGAACTGCAGGTGTTGTACGAGAACTATTCGAAGAAGGAAGATGCGGACAGTGAGATTTTAGCTTTTATTGATGAGATGATCGGCTTGACTGAATCCGGTGACCGGAGCGGTCTGACAGCGGCTTATAAGAAATTTGTTACAATGGGGCTGATCAGTGAGTGTAATGAGCTTGGCCTCGATAAGATCATTCAGGAAATAAAAGCCAGCATCTATCAATAGCAGAAGGAAGTATGAACACAGCCGGACTGAACCGAAAGGTTCGTTCCGGCTGTGTTTTGCATATGATAACCGTAAGAGCCTATACGTATTTTGCGGACAAAAATCAGAAAGGATGAGATAAAATGGCGACGGTGAGCCTGTGTATGATTGTACGGAATGAGGAGGATGTTCTGGGGCGGTGCCTGGAGAGTGTAAAAGATATCGTGGATGAAATCATTATTGTGGACACGGGGTCCACGGACAGGACAAAGGAAATTGCCGGCCGGTTTACGAAAGCGGTATACGACTTTCCGTGGATTGATGATTTCTCGGCAGCGCGCAATTTTTCCTTTTCAAAAGCGACTATGGATTATCAGATGTGGCTGGATGCGGATGACGTGATCGAAGAAGAGGACAGGAAGAAATTTCAGCAGATGAAAGAGGAGCTGGATGGGAGCACGGATGTCGTCATGATGCCGTATCAGGTGGCCTTCGACCAGAAGGGGAACCCCACCATGACGTATTACCGGGAGCGCCTTCTGAAACGAAGCAGGAGATTTCTCTGGCAGGGAGCGGTTCACGAGGTAATCACACCGGCCGGGGCCATCCTTTATGGCAAGGCGGCCGTCTGCCACAGAAAGCTGCACCCTTCGGATCCCGACCGCAATTTGAAGATCTATGAGACCATGAAAGAACATGGAGGGATCACGGATCCCAGACATCAGTTTTACTATGCCAGGGAGCTGTTCTATCATGGGCGTTATGAAGAGGCTGCGGCCATGTTTCTAACATTTCTGGAAGAGGGGAGAGGATGGATTGAAAATAATATCAGTGCCTGTCTGGATCTCTCCCATTGCTACGCCAGAATGGGAAAACGGGAAGAAGCCCTTCAGGCATTGTTCCGAAGCTTTCGTTACGACCTGCCCCGCCCGGAACTCTGCTGTGAGGCGGGAAAATGGTTTATGGAACAGGGGGGAAGCGACAAGGGTAACTTAAAACAGGCTGTTTACTGGTATCTGCGGGCGAAGGATCATAAGACCAATGAGGAAAGCGGCGCCTTCGTGAATCCGGACTGCAGTGATTTCATACCGGATATTCAGCTCTGCGTCTGCTATGACAGGCTGGGAGAAAGGGAAAAAGCGTTGGAGTACCATGAGAAGTCCAAAAAGAAAAAGCCGGATCACCCGGCCGTTCTGTTCAATGAAGCTTACTTCGCAGGAAAGGGAATGTGAAATACCGCCCCCTTTCGGATTTTTGCAGGAAGGACACAGGGACGCTGAAGAGTCATTCTCCGGCGCCCTGTACCATCAGCTGTTTTTCAATATTACCAGTTCCACCGAATCGGCCACGTGTTCACACATGTCGCAGCATTTTTCAAACCGGTCATAGATTGTGGTCCAGGACAGGATTTCCACGGCATCCGGACGCTCCGTGTGAAGGCGGTGCATGGCTTCTGTATAGAGGCGGTCTCCGATTTCTTCCAGATGGTTGATCTCAATGATCTTTTCCCTTATGGTTTTCGATTTCCGGAAATGAGGGAACTCGTCCATCAAATCCTGAAGCGCAGCACAGCACTGTGCCACAATACGGGAAAATTCCAGGGCATCCGGCCTCAACTCATGAATGTTAAACATGTAGAGGCGCAGCAGCACATCCTCGATGCTGTCTGTCACATCATCGATCGCGCTGGTGAGACCCAGAATGTCTTCGCGCTCCAGGGGAGTGATGAATTCCCGGATCAGCTTTTCCATCGCCTGGTGTTTGGTCAAATCGGCCTGGTGCTCCAGTTCGTGCATGGTATCAATCTGCTGATTTAACACGGAGGCATCAAAGTGCTCCAAATCGTTCTGCAGCTGCGCCGCCGCTTCAACTGCATACCGGACGCCTTCCTGAAGCAGTTCAAAATATAAATGATCTCGTTTTCCTGTCATGATTCTGACTCCTTTTCTATTTGCTGTTTATAGTTTGATCGTTATTTATCTCTTGATATCTTCCATTTTGCCTAAAAGATCCAGAGAAACAGTTTTGCCATGAAAAAGCCGATGATACCGCAGCCGGGAAAAGTTAAGACCCAGGTAAGGACCATCTCCTTCACGACGCCCCAGTCCACACAGGAGATCCGCTTTGCGGCTCCCACGCCCATGATGGCGGTGGTCTTCGTGTGCGTGGTGGAGACCGGAATCCCTGCGATGGAGGATAAGAAGAGGCAAAAGGCCCCGGCTAAGTCAGCGGCAAATCCCTGATATTTCTCCAGCTTCACCATGTCCATGCCTACCGCCTTGATGATGCGGTAACCACCGATGGAGGTGCCGAGCGCCATGACGATACTGCACAGTACCATCAGCCAGACCGGAATGGAGAAATGGCCTTCACCCACATTTCCCTGGGCCAGGAAGATTCCAAGCATGAAGACACCCATGAATTTCTGGCCGTCCTGAGCGCCGTGCATGAAGGCCATGGCGGCTCCGCCGGCAATCTGGGCGCCGCCGAAGAAGTGGTTTGTCTTTCTGCGGTCGCGGTCCCGGAAGAGCAGTTCCACCAGCCGGACAGAGATCCAGCCGGAGACGAAGCCGAGAACGGTTGAGAGCAGGAGGCCATAGAGAACCTTGACCCACTCGGACGCATTGATTCCGTCTACGCCGTTATGCAGGGCGATCGCGGCTCCCGACAGGCCGGCGATCAGGGCGTGGCTTTCGCTGGTCGGGATTCCGAACCACCATGCGGCCACGGCCCATGCGACGATGGCGGTCAGTCCGGCGCAGAGCGCAATCAGCGCCTGGTGGCTGTCGCCTCCGAAATCGACCATATTGTAAATGGTGGAGGCCACACTCTGATTGAGCATAGTCATGAGAAAAACTCCAAGAAAATTGAAAAGGGCCGCCATCAGAATCGCATACTTTGCGGTGATGGCCCGGGTAGAGACGCAGGTAGCGATGGCGTTAGGGGCGTCGGTCCAGCCGTTGACCAAAATAACGCCCAGCGTCAGAACCGTGGTAACGGCAAACGCCGGGCTGGACGAGAGTCCTGTTAAAAAATCAGATATGGGGATTGTCATACCATTCATGTCTTACCTCACTTTACGTGGATTTTAATGTTTCTTTACTTCGATTATAACGGACTGACGTGAAAAATCTATAGAAAATGAAAAGCTTAACGCCGATTTTACAAAGGATAAAAAAGTGTTAAGACGAGGCGGCGAAAGGGAAGAAGGAATATTAACAAACTGCTAAAATTGGAAAAATCAGGATGCAGGACCGGATAAACTGTGCTATAGTAAGAAATTGTGACATTTTAATTGATACAGAAAAGAAAGAGATGTGTGGAACATGAAAACTGGAATATTGAAAACGGGCGCGGCCGAACGCCGTGAACTGATCCTGAACGGCAGCATCGTAAGAACCTTGATGATGCTGTCGTTTCCGACCCTGATGATGAGCGTGGTGCAGTCCCTGATGCCGCTGTCCGACGGTCTCTTCATCAATAATGTAGCGGGTACGCTGGTGGCCAGCGCCGTTACATACAGCGAGCCGATCATAAACATGATGACCGCGCTGGCCCAGGGCTTAAGCGTGGCCGCCATGGCCATCATCGGACAGACCTTCGGCCAGGGGAATTTTAAGCGGGTGAAGCATATCAGCACTCAGACCGTGGTGTTTGCATTCTGCCTCGGCCTGTGCATCGCGCCGCTTCTGGTGCTCATCGCGTTTCCAATATCGGGCCATGTGGATCAGGAAATCTCTCATAATGTCTGGCTTTATATCGCCTTATATGCCATGGTTCTTCCATTTTCCTTCCTGGAAAGCATTTATAATGCTATTATGAATGCAACCGGGCGGCCGGAAGCGACATTTATCCGGATGGTTTTAATGCTGGTATTAAAAATAACTTTCAATGTAGTCTTTATCGTGTGGCTCCGCCTGGGGATTGTGGGCTGTGTCATGGCTTCGCTCTGCGCCAATATGCTCATCTGTATCTGGATGTTCTATGAGCTGTTTATCCAGAAGGGAGAGAACCAGCTGACCCTGAAGGGCTTTCGGTTTGACGGAGTCCTGATCCATCAGCTGATCCGCGTCGGCATCCCGGCCATGGTGACCAGTCTGATGCTGAATTTTGGCTTCTTCCTCATCAACAACGAGACCCAGAAATACGGACCCGTCGTCTTAAACGGTCAGGGAATTGCCAACAACATCACGTCAGTATGCTTTAACCTGCCCAGCTCCTTCGGCGCTGCCATCACAACCATGGTGAGTATGAACGTGGGCGCGGGACAGGGCGCGCGGGCGAAGAAATGTACAGTGACCGGATGCGTGGCAAGTATGATCACGGCTGTCCTTATTATTTCCATTATAGTACCGGCCTCCTCCCATTTAACGACCCTGTTTACGCGCCAGCAGGATGTGCTGGAGATCGCAAATCACGCGTTACATATTTACACGTATTCCGTAGTCGGTTTCGGAATCTGCATGGTAGTTCAGGGAGCATTTATCGGCCTCGGAAAGACAAAGGTTCCAATGGTGGTGGGGCTGCTGCGAATATGGCTGCTCCGTTACCTGTTTATACTGGCAACGGAAAGCTTCCTCGCCTATTATTCCGTATTCTGGGGGAATTTATTCTCCAACTATATGGCGGCGGCGATCTCCATTGTCCTGCTGCTTCGGGTAAAATGGAAATCCGCATTGCAGGAAAATGAATAAGTGGTTGTAAGTTTATCCTGATTGCTTGACAGAAAATGGTGTGTAATGCTAAGTATTCTGTTATAATATCTTTGTCCAGGAAGAGGTCGATGAGATGCCAGTTCCTTATTGGGCTAATACCAGTGCGGACAGCATCGTAAAAAATTTGATAAAGAAGGCTGGTCTTTCGACGAAGAAAGGAATTTTCTTTTCTTTACCGGTTATCTGACGAAAGTGTCCCGCAGACTGGATAAGGTGACCTGGTATGTAACTCTGGCTGTCCCGAATCTGGAGGTGGAGTATATATATAGAAATACGATTACCTCATGGTTTCATGAGGAAATGAAGGAAAGGGATCTTTCTGTTATGTATCAGGCTATGCAGACTGGAGATATCGGTATATTTCAAACGGAATTGTCCAGGCTGCTCCAGATCAGTATTAGTTATATGGATTCGAAGGAAGCTTTCTATCATGGCTTTTTTGCGAAGCCTGGATGTAAGCTGTCCGCCAATTGTATTGGGACTGAAGGTGTCAGAAACCTACAAGGGACTGGATCAGGCCAGTGACAGGGCTTTGGCTCAGATCAGAGATAAAGCGTATGATTCCTGGCTGCCGGAAGAAGGTTATACGGAAGTATGGAACTATGGAATTGCTTTCTACAGGAAGCAATGCCGGATAAAAGCAGAGCACCGTTTTTTACCGTAACCAGATCATAGTCTTATTGAAAGAAGCCGCCGCCCGGATGATTGAGAAATCATCCGGGCGGCGGCTTCAATATTAATGGTAAATCTTTTTCTCCTCATAGATCGGTTCGCATGTCAGATTGACGCCCAGCTTCTTGAATATCTTCGTATCCACGTCGGAGAGCAGGACGGAAGTGTGAACTTCGCGGCCCTTTAGCTTTGGAAGTTGCTCTAAGGCGACCTGTGCGTTGTGATCGGTGGCCGCGCTGGCTGACAGGGCGATCAGCACCTCGTCGGTGTGGAGACGCGGGTTCTTGCTGCCCAGGTAATTGACCTTTAACTTCTGGATCGGTTCGATGGCAGAAGGTGCGATCAGATGAATGTCATGAGAAATGTTACCCAGCACCTTGACCACATTTAACAGGAGGGCCGCGGAGGCACCGAGAAGATTAGTGGTCTTGCCGGTGATGATGGTTCCGTCATCCAGCTCCATGGCTGCCGCCGGGGAGCCGGTCTTTTCCGCCCGCTCGTTGGCTGCTCCGACCACGCGTCTTAAGTTGGTGGTAATCTTGGCCTGCTTCATCAGAAGCTCGATCTTATATACCTCATCCTTGCTGCCCATATCCTTGGCCAGGCGGGCCAGCGCCTGATAGTAGCGCCGAATAATTTCCTGACGGGAAGCCTCGGTACAAACCTCGTCATCCATAATACAGCATCCGACCATATTGACACCCATGTCGGTAGGAGACTTGTAGGGGCATTCGCCGTAGATTCCCTCGAAAATGGCGCTTAACACCGGGAAAATCTCCACGTCGCGGTTGTAGTTTACCGTGGTAACACCGTAGGCGTCGAGATGGAAGGGGTCGATCATGTTGACGTCATTTAAATCGGCGGTAGCCGCTTCATAGGCTAAGTTTACCGGATGCTTTAAGGGGATATTCCAGATTGGGAAGGTCTCAAACTTGGCGTATCCGGCCTTGATGCCGCGCTTGTTCTCATGGTAGAGCTGGGAAAGGCAGGTGGCCATCTTTCCGCTTCCCGGTCCCGGTGCCGTGATGATGACGAGCGGCTTCGCTGTTTCGATATAATCATTTCTGCCGTATCCCTCGTCGCTCACAATCAGAGATACGTTGCTGGGATATCCGTCTATGATGTAGTGGCGGTAGACACGGATGCCGATTTTCTCCAGCTTGCTCTTGAAGAGATCGGCTGCCTTCTGTCCGGAGTACTGGGTGATGACGACACTGCCGACATAGAGCCCCCGGTCCGTGAAGGACTGAATCAGGCGGAGCACATCCACATCGTAGGTGATGCCGAGATCGTGACGTATCTTGTTCTTCTCGATGTCTGCGGCATTGATGGCGATGATGATCTCGGCCTGGTCGGCGAGCTGCATCAGCATGCTTAACTTGCTGTCAGGTGCGAATCCTGGAAGGACTCTGGAGGCGTGATAATCATCAAATAATTTTCCGCCGAATTCCAGATACAGCTTATCGCCGAACTGGTTAATCCGCTCCCTGATGTGCTCAGACTGCAGCTGCAAGTACTTGTTGTTATCAAATCCGATTTTCATGTTCGTACCCCTTTTTATTCTTTAGAATCTATGTCCTCAGAGGCTGTTTACCCGCAAAAAAGCACGCAAAAAGCCCCCATATCGTTAAAAACGACGGGTTCCTGCTCATAATACTTACCGATTGTATCATAAAACGAATGAAATTACCACGGTTATTTCGTTCTCCATAGGGTAAACTTACAAAGTTATGAAGAATCGTGGTTCCTCATGAGGCCGAAATCCCGGCTAAAGTTATTGACGAAAGCAGCTTTTCATAAATTTTTCCGTTTCTGAGAAAAAATGATTGTTTAAAGGTCTTGCAGGGGGTTGTAAAATACAGTCAATGCGATACAATAAAGCTGACCAGATCGGTTAAACCAAACAGGTTAAGGGGGTCAGGAAGATGAATGAACAGTTTTATGAGCTTCCTCAGGAAAAACAGCTGCGGATCATCAATGCCGGGCTGGAGGTATTTTCAAAAAATGATTACAGACATGCGGTGACGGACGAGATCGCGAGAAAAGCAGGGATATCCAAGGGGCTGTTATTCTATTATTTTCACAATAAAAAGTCACTGTACCTGTATCTGTTCGATTACTGCGCCAGTCTTATCATGAACCAGGTTATGGGAGATGGGCCAGGCGGCAGCGGAGATGAACCCGCCAGCGGCGGAAATGAGTCCGGCGGCAAGGCGGCCAGATGGGAGACAGTCACCGATTTTTTCGAGCTTCTGGAGATGGCGGCGGAGGCCAAGATCAAAGTGCTGGAGAAGACGCCTTATCTGGCTGATTTCATGGTGCGGGGGTATTACTCTGAAGACGGAATCGTAAAGGAAGACTTAAACCGGGCGACGATGGAGGCGGTTTCGTCTGCCTTTAAGAAGTATTTCAGAAATGTGGACTACAGCAGGTTTAAGCCGGAGGTCCCACCGATGGAAATCTACGAGATGCTGGTCTGGCTGACAGAGGGATACCTGCATGACAAGCGGAAATCCAACGCGTCCATTTCCATAAAGGAAATCATGGAAAAGTTCTATGTCTGGGAAAAATGGCTGAAGCAGATCGCTTATAAAGAAGAATATCAGAAAATGGAGGCATAGAATGGCAGCAGGAAAAACGGTAATCAAAGCGGATCATCTCTCCGTCCGGTATGAAGGGGAGGGCGTGGCGGTGGATGCCTTAAAGGATGTCACCTTCGAGGTGGAACAGGGAGAATTTATCGTGGTACTGGGGCCCTCCGGCTCCGGGAAGAGTACCCTTCTAAATATAGTAGGCGGGATGGATAAGCCCACAGGCGGTGAGATATGGTACAAGGACAGAGAATTGACGGGATATACGGCGGACCAGCTCTCCGACTACCGGAAGGATGTCGTAGGCTTCGTATTTCAGTTTTTCAATCTCATCCCCTCCTTAAATGCCATAGAAAATGTGGAGCTGGCGGCCAGCATTGTGAAGGAGCACATGGACCCGAAGGAGGTGCTCGCCATGGTGGGGCTGGGCGGCAGAGAGAGACACTTTCCGGCTCAGCTGTCAGGAGGAGAACAGCAGCGGGTCTCCATCGCCAGGGCCATTGTTAAAAAGCCAGATCTTCTTTTGTGCGATGAGCCGACGGGGGCGCTGGACAGCAAAAACAGCGTGGCCATCGTAAGACTTCTTATGGAGGTGGGCAGAAGCTTAAAATGCCCCGTCATGACCATCACTCACAACGCGGAGATGGCCCGTGTGGCGGACCGCGTCTTCCACATGAAGGACGGAAGGCTGAAGCGTATCACGGTCAATGAGCATCCATGCCAGGCGGAAGAACTGGACTGGTAGCGGCGGAAAGGGACGGATATGACGAAACTTTTATTGAAAAAAATGATTCGCGACATGAAGCGATCCATGACGGCTTACATACTGTGCATCCTGATCGTTGCCATCGGTTTCTGCGGTTTTACCGTGCTGGAGCTGTGCTACGACAATCTGGCCGAATCCCGTGATATGTTCTTTTCCCAGTCCGAATTCTGCGACGGCTTTGCCGAGGTAACCGATTCCCCCGTCTCCGAGGCGGGAATCTTAAAGAGGATTCCCGGAATCGACACGGTGCAGGCCCGGCTCGTGAAGGACACGAGGGTATACGGATACGAAGAGGATGTGGAGCTCCATCTCGTATCCTGGTCGGAGGGCGAGATGAACCGTCCGGTCTTATCCCGCGGCACGCTGCCGGAAGAGGGAAAAAAGGAGATCGTTATCGGCGACGGCATCGCGAAGGCCAGGAATTTAAATCCGGGGGACACGGTGGAGATCGTCGTGGAAGGTAAGCGGGTCCCCATGGAGATCACGGGAATCGGCCTGACGCCGGAAAACATCTACATGATCCGCAATATGAACGAGCTGTATCCCAGCCCGGCCGTGTACGACGCGGCGTTTACCTCATATCGGACCATGGCCCAGCTGTTTGGCCAGGAAGGCCATGGTAACAGCTTTTTGTTTAAGCTGGAGCCCAGCAGCGACTGGGAGGCAGTGAAGGACCAGATCGAACAGACGCTTACGCCCTACGGCCTCATTTCCCATTATGCCAGTGAGGACCAGTTGGCAGTCTCCGTGGTAGGGGAAGAAATCAAGCAGTTGGAGAAAATGTCCGGCGTGGTGCCGTTCCTCTTTCTGACCGTGGCGGGAGTGATTCTCTATATCACGCAGAGCCGTATGGTGGAGCAGCAGCGGACCCAGATCGGAACCCTGATGGCGATTGGAATCCCATTGAGGAAAATAAGACTCCATTACATGGGCTTCGGAGCGGTGACCGGTTTGCTCGGCGGACTGTTCGGCGGGCTTCTGGGATATGCCCTGGCGGATCCCATGGCGGGCTTTTACCGGGTATACTTTAACCTGCCGGACGTGACGGCTCCGCTTTCGGTGTCCTATCTGCTGGAAGGCATCCTGCTGGCGGGGATCTTCTGCTCCGGCACCTCCTGGATTATCGCCGGTGTGATCGGAAAGATGAAGCCCGCCCAGGCGCTGCGTCCCCCGTCACCCAAGTCAGCCAGACAGTCATTTTTGGAGCGGATTCCGAGTTTTTTAAATCTCTTTACGGTTCCGGGCGTTATGGCGCTTCGAAGCCTTTCCAGAAACAGACGGCGGACGGCCATGTCGGTGGCCGGCATCGCCTTTGCCTATATGATTACGGCTACTCTGGTGTCCATGAACTCCCTGTTTGACGTCTTTATCTTCGATTACTGGGAGAAGACCCAGAGACAGGACATCATGGTTCAGTTTGAGCAGCCGGTCCTTTTAGAGGAGGCCCTGGAGGCGGTAAAACATCCGCAGGTGGAAATCACGGAGGGGATGATGGAATTTGCGGTCACCCTGTCGGGGCCGGGAGGGAAGACGGACTGCACTATCCAGGCCATTTCGCCGGAGGCTTCCCTCACAAGGCTGTACAAAGAGGACGGAAGCCGCGCGTATCCGGAGGAAGAGGGCATCGTGATATCGGAGCACATGGCGAACGTCATGGGCGTGAAGAAGGGGAGCACCATAGAGGTAAAGGTTCCCTATCCCAAGGAGCGGA
This sequence comes from Hungatella hominis, assembly GCF_014288005.1. NCBI lineage: Bacteria > Bacillati > Bacillota > Clostridia > Lachnospirales > Lachnospiraceae > Hungatella > Hungatella hominis. The sequence goes on along the minus strand of NZ_JACOPB010000004.1, from coordinate 290,138 downwards.
TCAGCCGCGTCACGGTGACGGACACAATCGCCCAGTATATGGGGAGCTCCGCCTATATGTCCTTCGACGGCGCCAGCAGGATCAGCGATTACCGAAATGTGTGCACGACCGTTCTTCTGAAGGCACCGCTCACGGTTTTAGAGGAACTGCGGGAGCGTCTCGAGGATGCGGCCGCTGTGTCCGGAATCCAGAGCCGCCAGGACAGACTTTCCCAGTACCGGTCCATGATGGGGAGCATGAGCGCCATCATGGCCTCCATGTCCATGCTGGGCGTTATCATCAGCTTTGCGGTCATCTATATCAGTTCCCTGATCAGCTTCGAGGAACTGAAGCGGGAGCTGTCCACCCTGATGATGCTGGGATTAAAGAGTAAGGAGTGTCTCGATGTGATCTCCACGGGACAGTGGCTGCTGGCCGCGGGCGCGGTGCTCATCGGAATTCCCATGTCCATGGGGGCCAGCCAGCTGATTTCGGTCTCTATGGCTTCGGATATGTATACAATTCCCAGCTTTATCGACGGAAAGGCGCTGCTGCAGGCCATTGGGCTGACTGCCGTCTCTGTCGGGTTCAGCTCCATGATGATGCTTCGAAAACTGAAAAAAATAGTTCCGGCAGACCTTCTGCGGGAACGGGAATAGAGGTGCAGGATGAAAAGAAAAGTGAAATGGATATTTCTTGCGGCCATTGCCGTGATCAGTATCGGCGCGTATGCGGCGGTGCTCTTAAAACCTGTGGAAGCTACCGCAGAGCAGGCGGTAAAAGGAAACCTGGAGAGTCAGTTTACCGTTTCGGCCTCCATTCTACCCGTATCAGGCATGGTGCTTAATTCCGTTACCGCGGGCAATGTCTCGGAAATCCCGTATTTGCCGGGAATGGAGGTCAAGGAGGGGGAGTTCCTTTTAAAGACGGATACTGCCTCCCAGACGACGCTGGACATTCAGAGAGAGCAGTTTAAGCAGCAGTTAAGCGCGGCCCGTCAGGAGTACGACCGTCTCTACGGTTCCAATGGTTCGGCAGCGGCGGCCCTTAAGGCGGCGGAAAGCGAATACCGCCTTGCGAAGAAGAATTACGACAACGGGGTGGTGCTGGCGCAGCAGGGCGGCTTCATCGCCCAGTCGGACCTGGATTCCTTAAAGACCCAGCTGGATCTGACTTACCAGAAATACACGCAGGCGAAGGAAGATAATTCCGAGGAGCAGAAGGTGCATTCCCAGGAGCAGATTGCTTCCTTCGAAAGGCAGCTGGCCCTTCTCGATGATACCGTGAATCCCGGTGCGGTAAAGATGCCATACGACGGCGTCCTGTGGGAGGTGTACACGGAGGAAGGCGCCTATCTGTCGCCCAACCAGCCGGTGGTGAAAATCTACCGCCCGGACAGCATGAAGCTTTCCGCCTCCGTTCTGTCGGAGGATGCGGCCGCATTGACACCCGGGCTTAAGGCGAAAGTCATTTACGCCGACGGGAGCGAGGGGGAAGCCGAGGTGAGCTTCATCGCGAAGACTGCCGAGAAACAGATGTCTTCCATCGGCCTGGAAGAGAACCGGTGTACCGTAGAGTTAAAGCCCGCAGCACTTCCGGAACACGCGGGAGCAGGCCAGACGGCGGAGGTATCCTTTCATGTCGTGATCGCCCCGGAGGTCTTTTCCGTACCTGCCGCGGCCGTAATACCGGCGGAGGATGGAAGCGCTGTCTATCTCATACAGAATGGGAAAGCGGTATTAAAACCTGTGGAAACCGGAAGAAGAGAGGGCGGCCGGGTAGAAATTATTTACGGACTGGAAGATGGGGATATCGTGGCCTCCGACCCATATAATGATAATGTAGAGAAGAACGGCCGGGTAAAAGCCGTCTTAAAAGAATAATCGGGAGCGCTCTTTACAACGGAGAGAAAACGTGATAAAACGTTGTAGAGAAGATGGAGGAATTAGCGATGTTAAAGTTAGGAAGAAATGACGCCTGCTGGTGCGGCAGCGGAAAGAAGTATAAGAACTGCCATCTGGCGTTCGACAGAAAAATTGAAAATTACGGTATCATGGGTGATCTGGTGCCGGAGCATTACATGATCAAGACCCCGGCGCAGATCGATGGAATCAGGAAGGCCGGCGAGGTGAATACGAAGATCCTCGATCTGGTGGATTCCTTCATACGTCCGGGCATCAGCACAGAGGATATCAATACCCTGGTCCATGAAAATACGATAAAGATGGGCGGCATCCCGGCTCCCCTTAATTTTGAAGGCTACCCGAAGAGCGTCTGCACTTCCGTCAATGAGGTGGTCTGCCACGGCATTCCCGATCCGAACCGGATCCTGAAGGAGGGCGACATCATCAATGTGGATGTGACGACGATCTTAGACGGTTATTACGGAGACGCCTCCAGAATGTACTGCATCGGAAACGTGTCGCCGGAGGCGGAGAAGCTGGTACGCGTGACGAAAGAGAGTGTGGACTTAGCGCTTAAGGAAGCCCGGGCCTGGGGCCACTTGGGCGACATAGGAGCTGCCATATCCGAGTACATTTATGCAAATGGTTTTACGGTAGTGCGTGAGATCGGCGGCCACGGCGTGGGGAATGATTTCCATGAGGAACCGTGGGTCAGCCATATCGGAGAGCGGGGAACTGATATGCTTCTGGTTCCCGGCATGATCTTTACCATAGAACCGATGGTAAATGCGGGACGGCCCGATGTGGTTCAGGATGAGGAAGACGGCTGGACCATCTATACGGAAGACGGAAGCCTGTCGGCACAGTGGGAGTACACGGTGCTGATCACGGAAGAGGGGCCGGAGGTGCTCACTTATTAGGAGTTTTTTTGAGCCGGCATATGCAGGGAGAAGCCCGGCGGGAAGCAGGGTGTGGAAGATGTAGTTCCACTCCGGTTTCCCGCCGGGCTTCTGTCCGTTAAGGTGTTGAAAAAATTCATGCATATTTGTTGAATCCGCCCATATAAAGAACTATAATGAAATTGGAACTAAACAATTTCAACAAATGGTTATTATAAGGAGGGGTACCATGAATGTTATGTATGTCGTAGCAATTGGTTCCATAGCCGCTCTGATTTATGTTGCCTGTATGTTTGTCCGAGTGAAGGGACAGCCGGAGGGCAGCGCTGGGATGATTAAAATCTCTACTGCGGTCAGGAAAGGTGCCGGCGCCTATTTAAGACGGCAGTATCTGGGCGTCGGCATTTTCTTTGCTGTCGTTTTCATCATATTGCTGTGTATGGCGTTTGGCGGTTTTTTGAGTTATTTTACACCGTTTGCATTTTTAACGGGCGGCTTTTTCTCCGGTTTGTCGGGGTTTATCGGAATGCGGACCGCGACGATGGCAAACTGCAGGACGGCGGAGGGGGCTTCCCGCAGCCTGAACAAGGGCCTCAAAGTGGCTTTCTCGGCAGGCTCTGTCATGGGCTTTACCGTGGTGGGGCTGGGACTTCTCGATCTGACGATCTGGTATTTTATCCTGAATACCGTGTTCCATTCGCTTCCGGAGACGGAACGGATCGCCCAGATTACGGCCAATATGCTGACCTTCGGCATGGGCGCCTCCAGTATGGCGCTGTTTGCCCGTGTGGGCGGCGGTATTTTTACGAAGGCGGCCGATGTGGGAGCCGATCTGGTTGGTAAGGTAGAGGCGGGGATTCCGGAGGATGATCCCCGTAATCCTGCTGTTATCGCGGATAACGTAGGCGACAACGTAGGTGATGTGGCCGGTATGGGCGCAGATTTGTATGAATCGTATGTAGGCTCGATCGTGTCTACCGCAGCGCTGGCGGTTGCAGCCGGCTTTGGAGTGAAGGGCGTGGCCGTTCCCATGATGCTGGCGGCATTCGGTGTCATCGCGTCGATTATCGGTACCTTCTTCGTAAAGACAAAGGAAGATGCCTCACAGAAAAACCTTTTAAAGGCGCTGCGGCTGGGAACGTATATCAGCGCTGTTCTGGTGGTGGCGGGGGCCTATGTGATTATCCGCCTCCTGCTTCCGGAACATATCGGGATCTATGCGGCGGTGCTGTCCGGTCTTGTCGCCGGTGTTCTGATCGGTGCAATCACGGAATATTTTACGTCGGATTCGTACCGGCCGACGAGGGATCTGGCCTCGTCCAGTGAGACGGGAGCGGCTACGGTGATTATCAGCGGACTGTCTCTCGGCATGCTTTCTACGGTAGCTCCTGTGATCATCGTCGGTGTGTCGGTGCTGATCAGCTATTACTGTTCGGGCGGAAACGCTGATTTTAACATGGGACTTTACGGTGTCGGAGTCTCTGCGGTCGGCATGCTATCGACGCTGGGAATCACGCTGGCAACCGACGCGTATGGACCAATCGCCGATAATGCGGGAGGAATCGCGGAGATGACCCATATGCCTCCTGAGGTCAGAAACCGGACGGATGCTCTGGATTCTCTGGGAAATACGACGGCGGCCACCGGAAAGGGATTTGCCATCGGCTCAGCCGCGCTGACGGCACTGGCGCTGATTGCATCTTATATTGACAAAGTCAAACAGCTGAATCCGGATATTGCGCTGAATCTGACCATCACAAATCCAACGGTCTTAATCGGCCTGTTCATCGGCGGCATGCTTCCATTTTTATTCGCGGCTCTGACCATGGATGCGGTGGGAAAGGCCGCTCAGTCTATCGTGGTCGAGGTGCGCCGTCAGTTTAAGGAGATCAAAGGGCTGATGGAGGGAAAGGCGGAACCGGATTACGCCGCCTGTGTGGATATGTGCACGAAATCGGCGCAGAAGCTGATGCTGGCGCCGGCTCTGATCGCAGTGATCATTCCCATCGTTGTCGGGCTTTTGCTGGGGGTGAATGGTGTCGCAGGCCTGCTGGCCGGCAATACCGTGACCGGCTTCGTCCTGGCGGTCATGATGGCCAACTCCGGCGGAGCATGGGATAATGCAAAGAAATATATCGAGAGCGGAGCCCACGGCGGAAAAGGAAGCGACCAGCATAAGGCCGCGGTCGTGGGAGATACGGTTGGCGACCCATTTAAGGATACGTCGGGGCCATCCATTAATATTCTGATTAAACTTACCTCCATGGTCTCCATTGTATTTGCAGGATTGATTGTGGCGGTGCATCTGCTTTAGCTTTTAGAAGGGCGGTGGAGGAATGGTTATGAAATAGAAGGAGAAGGCGTCTGCCTTCTCCTTTTGTCTGCCGGGTTACTCTTCTTCCTCTTCGGAGTCCGTGAACGCTCTTTTTTTCCCGATACGGAAGCAAAGAGAATCCACCATATACATAAGCCCAAACATGAAAAAGAACAATAGTAGGAAAGAGATGACTGCTGTCGTAAGGGAATAGCGGACGTAAAAGCTGTAGGCGATAATCAGTGACGCTGCCAGGGAGCTGATGGCGTAGAGCAGAAACAGCTTTTTGCGATTCGCAGTTTCCGCAGTATAAATGTTGCCGTCTCTGGCATCCAGAAATAAATTATAAACAGACGCGGCAAGGACGACGACAGCCTGCGGTATTATGTATTTCAGCTCCCATCGGAGTAAGTGAAGCTCCGTCAAAAGGCAGAAGCCGGTTGCAAGGAGAAGAAAATTCCAGCTCTTTCTGGCATTCCTAAGACTTTGAAGTTCCATTCGTTCATCTACGATTCGTTTCTTAAACAGTGATTTCATTCTGATACCTCCCAAAATAATTCGTCCAGTGTCCTGTTCAGTTCTTTACAGATTGCGATACAGAGATTCAGTGTCGGGTTATAGTTCCCGGATTCGATCATGCTGATGGTCTGCCGCGTGACGCCAACCCGTTCCCCTAACTGCTCCTGCGATAAATCGTGTTCCACACGGGCAATTTTCATCCGTTTGTTCTTCAATAAAAATCCACCTCCAGTTCCTGCGTTATACTCGTTTCATACCTACATAGTACACTAAAAAAGACTATATGTCAAATATAATTTACAAATTGAATGATTAAAGCGTCAAAACGAAAACACGTTTGTAAATTTTACAAAATGTGGTAAAATATTAAATAAATGTTACAGGAGAATACCATAAAACCATCAGGAAAGTGAACGGGAATAATATGAAAAAATGGCTTTTGGCAGTACTTGTCTGTACGCTGGCGGTGACGGGATGCAGCAAATATAAGCAGGTATCCGATTTGCCGGAAACGGATGAGACAACAGAAACAGAGAGTATGAGCGGAGAAACCACGGAGGAGACGCTGGAAGTCCAGCAGGAGACAGAGCCGGCAGAACCGCAGAAGGAACGGGTTCGTGTGAAGGGCGTCTACATTTCCGGATATATGGCTGGATCAGAAGGCTTTCAGGCGATTCTTGACAAGATCGACCAGACGGAGATTAACGCGGTGGTCATCGATGTGAAGAACGACGACGGAAGAATTACATTTTCCATGGATGATGCGCCTACTGTCAATGAGATCGGCGCTTCGGAGCGGTATATCCGGGATATCGGAGCGCTCATGGCGGATTTAAAAGCCCGGGGTATCTATACCATCGCCCGGGTCGTGGCTTTCCGCGATCCTTATCTGGCTGAGAAGAAGCCGGAGTGGAGTTTAAAGAACGCGGATGGCAGCCTTCACCGCGACAATAAGGGGCTGGCCTGGGTCAATCCCTACCGCCAGGAGGTCTGGGACTATCTGGTGGAAGTGGGCACACAGGCGGCGAAGGTCGGGTTTGACGAGATACAGTTTGATTATATCCGGTTTGCCACGGACAGCACCATGAAGCAGGTCGCATTTGACGAGGCGGATACGAAAGGACGCTCCAAGACGGACATCATCACGGAGTTTATTACGTATGCCTATGACAAGCTGTCGGCGGAGGGCATCTTCGTTTCGGCCGATGTTTTCGGCACCATTATAGGAAGTAAGATTGACGCGGATGCGGTGGGCCAGGTGTATAATGATATGGCCAGGCATTTAGACTATATCTGCCCGATGATTTATCCGTCCCATTACGGCGATGGTAATTTCGGAATCGAGCATCCGGATACCCAGCCCTACGATACGATCTATGCGGCATTGATGAAATCGAAGCAGGATCTGGCCATAGTGACGGCGGCAGGGGAGGGGCATGCCATCGTGCGCCCATGGCTTCAGGATTTCACCGCTTCCTATTTACAGCATTACATCAAATACGGCCCCGCCGAGGTGCGAGCCCAGATTCAGGCCGTCTATGACGCCGGATACGATGAATGGATCCTTTGGAGCGCATCCAACAAATATACGTGGGATGGCCTTCTTTCACCGGAAGAAGCCAGCCAGGAGGATCGGAAGATTGCCGAATCGAGAGCGGCTCTGCCTCCTGAAACGACGGCAGCGCCGCCGACAGAAGCAGCGAAGCCGGAAACTGCGCCGGCACCGGAGGAGACGCTTCCGCAGGAGGGACAGCCTTCTGAAGAAACCTCGATGGAGGAGACAGAGGCGCCGGTGGATGAAACATCCGCCAGCGAAGAACTGCAGACCAGCGAAGACCCGGAAACAGAGGCCACGGATCGGGCCGCTTCCGCTCAGCCGGAGACAACGGCGCAGGGAGAGAAGAGAAGCAAGCCCAATGTTGTGATCGTCACGACAGGCGGGGCAGGAGAATAGCGCGGTACTGCGCAGATATGACAGAAAATCAGGAAAGGAAACGCATATGGACAGAATACCAAAACCAGGAGAATGTTACAGGCATTTTAAGAATAAGCTGTATCAGATCATCACCGTAGCCAAACATTCCGAGACAGAAGAGAAGATGGTGGTTTACCAGGCGCTGTACGGCACATTTGGGACGTATGTGCGGCCGCTGTCCATGTTCATCAGCGAAGTGGACCATGAGAAATATCCGGAGGTGAAGCAGAAATACCGGTTTGAGCGGGTCGAACTTAAAGAAGAGGCGGCAGGAGAAACGAGCGTGGAAGATGCGGCATGGACGAAGACTGAGGAAGCCGAAGAAGAAACAACTGTTTCCAGTAAAATTCTTCTTGCTTTTTTAGACGCGGAGACGTATTATGAAAAGCTGGAAGTTTTAAAAGAACGCCGTGAGATATTTTCCGAGGAGGAGCTTGCGGCTGTCTGTGAATCTCTGGACATCGGAAGCGGAACGGGTACGCGGGAAGGCATGTACCGCGCCGCCGTCAATTATCTTGAGATGCAGACGAAATACGATGGAGCGAGACTGAGGTGACAAATACGTGGAGCAATCCGGATACAATGGATTTAATATAGAAGAAGAACTAAAGAAACTGCCCGCCCAGCCTGGGGTCTACATCATGCACGATAAAAGGGATGAGATCATCTATGTGGGAAAGGCCATCAGCTTAAAGAACAGGGTCCGGCAGTATTTCCAGAGCAGCAGGAATAAGACGTCAAAGATTGAGCAGATGGTTTCCCGGATCGCCAGGTTCGAGTATATCATAACGGATTCGGAGCTGGAAGCCCTGGTTCTGGAGTGCAACTTAATCAAGGAACATCGTCCCAGATACAACACGATGTTAAAGGACGATAAGACGTATCCATATATCAAGGTGACGGTCTACGAGGATTTCCCCCGGGTATTATTTTCCAGGGACATGAAAAAGGACAAAAGTAAGTATTTTGGGCCATACACCAGCGCAGGAGCGGTTAAGGATACGATTGATCTGATCCATAAGCTGTACAAGATCCGTACCTGCAACCGCAATCTGCCGAAGGATATCGGCAAGGACCGCCCCTGCTTAAATTACCACATTAAGCAGTGCTCGGCGCCCTGCCAGGGATACATTAATAAAGAAGAGTACGGAAGGGCCATCAGTCAGGCCCTTGATTTTCTGGGCGGCAAATACGATCCGGTCATCTCCATGCTGGAGGAAAAGATGCAGACGGCGTCGGACGAGATGGATTTCGAAAAAGCCATCGAATACCGGGATTTGCTGACCAGCGTCAGGGCGGTGGCCCAGAAACAGAAGATTACCAGCAGCAGTATGGAGGACCGCGATATCATCGCTATGGCGAAGGATGAAAAGGACGCGGTTGTCCAGGTCTTCTTCGTAAGGGAAGGCCGTCTGATCGGCCGGGAGCATTACCACGTTACCATTGCCACGGCAGAGGATGACAGGCAGATCCTGACCAGCTTCGTCAAGCAGTTTTATGCCGGCACGCCGTTCGTCCCAAGGGAGCTCTGGGTTCAGACAGAGCTTGAGGACAGCGAGATCATCAGAGAGTGGCTCAGCGCCAAACGCGGCCAGAAGGTGAAGCTTGTCGTCCCTCAGAAGGGGGAGAAGGAGCGCCTGGTAGAGCTTGCGGAACGCAACGCGGCCCTGGTCCTTTCCCAGGACAAAGAGAAGATCAAACGCGAGGAGCTGCGGACCATCGGCGCCATGAATGAGGTCTGCGGCTGGCTCGGCATAACCGGAGTCCACAGGATCGAGGCCTTCGATATCTCTAATATCAGCGGTTTCGAATCGGTAGGCTCCATGATTGTTTATGAGGATGGCAAGCCCAAGCGGAACGATTACCGCAAATTCAAGATCAAATGGGTCAAAGGCGCCAACGACTACGCCTCCATGCGTGAGGTCCTGACGCGCCGCTTTTCCCACGGTCTTGATGAAGCCGCTTCTTTAAAGGAAAAGGGCGTGGACGAGGAGTTCGGCAGCTTCACAAAATTCCCGGACTTACTCATGATGGACGGCGGCCGCGGCCAGGTCAATATCGCCCTGGAGGTACTGGGTGAGCTGAAGCTTTCCATTCCTGTCTGCGGTATGGTAAAGGACGACAACCACAGAACGCGCGGTTTATACTACAACAATGTGGAGATTCCCATCGACAAGCGTTCCGAAGGCTTCAAGCTGATCACCCGTGTTCAGGATGAGGCCCACCGCTTTGCCATCGAATACCACCGCAGCCTCCGCAGCAAAGGCCAGGTCCATTCCATCCTGGACGATATCCCCGACATTGGCCCCACCCGCCGCAAGGCGCTGATGCGTCATTTCAAGGATATCGAAGCCATAAAAGAAGCGTCCATAGAGTCCCTGACGGCCACACCGGGCATGAATGGTAAATCGGCGAAGAGCGTCTATGACTTCTTTCATTAGATGAGGATTGAGGAATTTCCTCCCCTTATCTCTTTTCAAAACACAAAATCTGTGTTAGTATGAGAAAAACAGATGGAAAAGGAGCATGAGACCATGCATGGAGTTGCGATTACAGAGTTAATTGAAAAAATGAACTTCCGGAACATGACACCGGAGATCGATGCGGAGAAAATCGTGCTGAGCCATCCGGATGTCAATCGTCCGGCGCTGCAGCTGGCAGGTTTTTTTGACCATTTCGACAATGAGAGGGTCCAGATTATCGGCTATGTGGAGCAGGAGTACATCCGACAGATGGAACATGACCGCAAGGTGGAGATGTATGACAAGCTTCTGTCCAGTCAGATTCCGTGTCTGGTTTATTCGAGAAACCAGGATCCTGATGAGGATATGATCGCACTGTGCGACCATTACGGCGTGCCCTGCCTTGTTTCGGAGCAGACGACCTCCGATCTGATGGCGGAGATCATCCGGTGGCTGAAGGTAAAACTGGCTCCATGCATCAGTATCCATGGCGTTTTAGTGGACGTATTCGGCGAAGGCGTCCTGATTATGGGCGAGAGCGGAATCGGTAAGAGTGAGGCGGCTCTGGAGCTCATAAAGAGAGGCCATCGTCTCGTAACGGATGACGTGGTGGAGATCAGAAAGGTCAGCGATGAGACTCTGATCGGAAGCGCTCCGGAAATTACAAGACATTTTATCGAGCTGAGAGGTATCGGTATTATCGATGTGAAGACGCTGTTCGGTGTGGAGAGCGTAAAGGACACCCAGGCCATCGACATGGTGATCAAGCTGGAGGACTGGGATAAGGATAAAGAGTACGACAGACTGGGACTGGAAGACCAGTATACGGAGTTCCTGGGAAACCGTGTGGTCTGTCATTCCATCCCTGTCCGTCCGGGACGGAATCTCGCCATCATCGTGGAGTCGGCGGCTGTCAACTACAGACAGAAGAAGATGGGGTACAACGCGGCACAGGAATTATACAACCGCGTCCAGGCAAACCTGTCAAGAAAACAGGATGATTGAGGTGTTTCATGACGATGTTTTATGAGAAACTGCTGGAAGTGTCAGATAGCAGCCATGTGAAGACGGAAGAGAAAATGAGCAGACACACGACCTTTCGCGCCGGCGGTCCCGCGGCCTACTATGTAAGTCCGGCGGACGCGCGCGAACTGGGAGAAGTGATCCGGCTGTGCCGGAGAGAAGAGGTACCGTACTGCATTCTCGGAAATGGAAGCAATCTGCTTGTGGGAGACGGCGGTTTCGATGGTGTGGTCATATCCATGACAGCCGGATTTTCCGGATGCCGTGTGGACAGTGACCGGTGTGAGATCGCGGCTGGTGCGGGAGCATCCCTTTCCCGAGTGGGGAAGGCAGCATTGGAGGCCGGGCTCACAGGCTTTGAATTTGCAGCCGGAATCCCTGGTACGGTGGGCGGAGCCGTCGTGATGAATGCGGGCGCCTACGGTTCCGAGACGAAGGATATCTTAGAATCAGTCCGGGTTATGACCATGGAAGGCGAGGAAAAGGTACTCTCCCTGCCGGAGTTGGAGCTGGGCTATCGGACCAGCTGCATTCCTGCAAACCATTATATTGTGCTGGAAGCGCGGTATCGCTTAAAGCCAGGCGACAGGGATGAGATCAAGGCGTATATGGATGATCTGGCGGGCAGGCGAAAGAGCAGGCAGCCCTTGGAATTTCCCAGTGCCGGGAGCACATTTAAGCGGCCAGCCGGCAATTTTGCCGGGAAACTGATCGAAGAGGCGGGCCTTGCAGGATACCGTGTGGGCGGCGCGGAGGTTTCCGGGAAACACTGTGGTTTTGTGATTAACAGAGACCATGCCACGGCTTCGGATATTATGACGCTCTGTCAGGATGTGAAGAGAAGAGTAAAAGAACATTCCGGAGTGGAACTGGAGATGGAAGTAAAGACGCTGGGACGATTTTAAAATGGCGTAGAGGAGACTTTTTGTGAGACTGGTAATTGTGACAGGCATGTCAGGCGCCGGTAAGACAAGTGCGCTGAAGATGCTGGAGGACATGGGGTTCTACTGTGTAGATAACCTTCCTATTCCTCTGGTGGAAAAATTTGCCGAGTTGACCTTGAGCAATCAGGGCGGTATTAAGGATGCCGCGCTGGGGATTGATATCCGCAGCGGGGATGAACTGTCTGCACTTAACCGGATCTTTGATGAATGGTCCAGGAGCAGGGTCCCGTATGAGATCCTGTTCCTGGATGCAGGCAGTGAGACACTGATTAAGCGGTATAAGGAGTCGAGACGGATCCATCCCCTTGCGGGAGAGGGCCGGATTGACAGCGGTATCGAGAAGGAACGCCTCAAACTGGCATTTTTAAAGGAAGAGGCGGATTATATCATAGATACCAGCAAGCTGCTGACAAAGGAACTGAAGGCAGAGCTGGAAAAGATCTTTATGGCAAATGAGAGCTATAAGAATCTGTACATCACAATTCTGTCCTTTGGCTTCAAATACGGAATTCCTTCTGATGCAGATCTCGTCTTTGACGTCAGATTCCTTCCGAATCCGTATTATGTGGACGAACTGCGTCCGAAGACGGGCGAGGACAGGGAAGTGCGGGACTACGTGATGCAGAACGGGACAGCGGCTATTTTCCTGGATAAACTTTACGATATGCTGGAATTTCTGATTCCGGGCTACGTATTGGAGGGAAAGAACCAGCGGGTCATTGCGATTGGCTGTACCGGAGGGAAGCACCGCTCGGTGACCATCGCGAAGGCGGTCTACGGGAAGCTGAAAGCCCACGGCGAATTTGGCTTAAAGATCGAGCACCGTGACATTGATAAGGATAATAAAAGAAAAAAGGAATGAGCTGCCATGTCATTTTCCTCCAAAGTAAAAGACGAACTTTCCAGGCAGTTAAGCCCGGCGAGGCACTGCCAGATTGCCGAAATTGCAGCGATCATCAGCCTTTGTGGAAAGATCATAATCTCGGAAGAGGACCATTATGCCATTAAAATCCACACGGAAAATGTGGCAGTTGCAAGAAAGTACTTTACATTATTGAAAAAAACATTTAATATAGTTACTGATGTCTCTATTAGAAGGAACGCCTATTTAAATAAAAACCGTACATACACGGTGACAATCCGGGAGCATGAGGATGCCCTCCGGGTGCTTCATGCCGCAAAGCTCCTTGACGAGCATGGAGAGGTGGGGGAAAATTTAAATGTGGTTCAGAATGTGGTGATCCAGCAGTCATGCTGCAGGCGCGCATTTATCCGCGGGGCGTTTCTGGCATCGGGGTCCTTAAGTGATCCCGAGAAATTCTATCATTTTGAGATCGTATGTGCAACAGAGGAGAAGGCGAAGCAGCTTCAGGGAATCATTGCCACCTTTGACTTAGAGGCGAAGATTGTTAAGAGAAAACGTTACTATATCGTATACATCAAGGAAGGCAGTCAGATCGTCGATATTTTAAACGTGATGGAGGCGCCGGTAGCACTGATGGAGCTGGAGAATATCAGAATTCTGAAGGACATGCGCAACAGCGTAAACCGTCAGGTAAACTGTGAAACCGCCAACATCAACAAAACGGTATCAGCTGCTGTGAAGCAGATAGAGGATATAGAATATATCAGAGATACAATAGGCCTGGAAAATCTGCCGGAGAATTTGGAAGAAATTGCTCGCGAGCGGGTAGAAAGACCGGAAGCAACATTAAAAGAGCTTGGGGAAGCTCTGGACCCTCCTGTTGGAAAATCAGGAGTAAACCACCGACTTAGGAAACTCTGCGATATAGCAGAGCAACTGCGGGACAGGAGCGAACGCAGCAGAATGGAATAGGGTCCGTTCACAGGAATGAGGAGGATAATTATGGTAAAAAAAACAGTCACCGTCGAACTTGCATCAGGATTAGAGGCCAGGCCGGTAGCCATGCTTGTACAGGTAGCCAGCCAGTATGAAAGCAGTATTTACGTGGAGATCGAGTCCAAGAAAGTAAATGCAAAGAGCATTATGGGTATGATGACCCTGGGTCTTGCAGCCGGAGAGCAGGTTACAATTTCTGCTGATGGTGCAGATGAAAACCAGGCCGTTACCGATATTGAAAAATATTTGAGCAACAACTAGAGAGTGTTTATACACTCCAAATTGGAAAAGGGAAACAGGCATGAATGATTCCGCGAAGGCCGCGGAGATTCATGTCTGTTTTTGGTTATATATCCCCTGAACGAAAAATCCCGCGCGTAAATAAAAAATATGCTATAATAAACGAATAGGATATGTTAAAATAATTTTGACGAGATATAAGAGATAAAACAAAGGAGACTAGAAACGTGGCATTTACACATTTACACGTCCATACGGAATACAGCCTTTTAGACGGCTCCTGTAAGATTAAGGAGCTGACGGCGAGGGCAAAAGAGCTGGGCATGGACAGCATGGCTATCACGGACCATGGCGTCATGTACGGCGTGATCGATTTCTACCGGGCGGCCAGAGAGGTGGGAATCAAACCCATCATCGGATGCGAGGTATATGTGACGGCCGGTTCCAGATTTGACAGAGAAACCACGAACGGGGAGGACCGCTACTATCATCTGGTGCTGTTGGCCGAGAACAACCAGGGTTATCAGAACCTGATGAAGATCGTGTCCAAGGGCTTCGTCGATGGATTTTATTATAAACCCCGTGTTGATTATGAAGTGCTGGAGACGTACCATGAGGGTATCATCGCTCTCAGCGCCTGTCTGGCCGGCGAGGTACAGCGCTATATCGAGCGCGGTATGTACGAGCAGGGAAAGAATGCGGCGCTCCGCTACCAGCAGATTTTCGGGGAAGGGAATTTCTTCCTGGAACTGCAGGATCATGGAATTCCGGCGCAGCACACGGTGAACCAGGGATTGCTGCGCATGAGCAGGGAGACCGGCATCAAGCTGGTTGCGACCAATGATATTCATTATACATTTGCGGAGGATGCCACACCGCACGATATCCTTCTGTGTATTCAGACCGGTAAGAAGGTAACCGATGAAAACCGCATGAGGTATGAGGGCGGCCAGTACTACTGCAAGACCGAGGAGGAGATGAGAAAACTCTTCTCCTATGCTGCCGAAGCGATCGACAACACACACGATATCGCCGAGCGCTGCAACGTGGAGATCGAGTTCGGCGTGACGAAGCTGCCCCGGTACGATGTGCCGGAGGGCTACGACTCCTGGGGATATTTAAACAAGCTCTGTTTCGAAGGATTTACGAAGCATTACCCTGACGACGACGGTACGCTGAAGGCCAGACTGGAGTATGAGCTGGACGTAATCCATACCATGGGATACGTGGATTACTTCCTGATCGTATGGGATTTCATCCATTATGCCAGATCCCAGGACATCATCGTGGGTCCGGGGCGTGGTTCTGCGGCTGGCAGCATCGTATCATACTGTCTGGGGATCACCAATATCGATCCCATCCGGTATAACCTGCTGTTCGAGCGGTTCTTAAATCCTGAGCGAGTATCCATGCCCGATATTGATATTGACTTCTGCTTCGAACGGCGACAGGAAGTTATCGATTATGTGGTGAGAAAGTACGGCAAGGAACAGGTTGTACAGATCGTCACCTTCGGTACGCTGGCGGCAAAGGGCGTGGTGCGCGATGTCGGACGTGTTCTGGACATGCCTTATGCCAGATGCGACGCTATTGCGAAGATGATACCGGGTGATCTGGGTATGACTCTGGAGAAGGCGTTAAAACAGAGCCCGGATTTAAGAAGTGCCTATAATGAGGACCCGGAGGTCAAATATTTAATCGACATGTCCATGCGTCTTGAAGGCCTGCCAAGGCATACCTCCATGCATGCGGCAGGAGTCGTTATCAGCCGTACCTCGGTAGACGAGTATGTGCCGCTTTCAAAGGCGGCTGACGGTACGATCACGACACAGTTCACCATGACCACGCTGGAGGAACTGGGGCTTTTAAAGATGGATTTCCTGGGACTCCGGACGCTGACCGTTATTCAGAATGCGGTGAAGGCTGTGGAGAAGAACCGCGGCGTGGCGCTCGATATGGATTATATCGATTACGACGACAAGGCGGTGCTGGAATCCATCGGAACAGGAAAGGATGACGGCGTGTTCCAGCTGGAGAGTTCGGGGATGAAGAGCTTCATGAAGGAGTTAAAGCCTCAGAGCCTTGAGGACATCATTGCCGGTATTTCCCTCTATCGCCCGGGCCCTATGGATTTCATTCCCAAATATTTAAAAGGAAAGAATGATCCCTCGTCCGCGACGTATGACTGCCCTCAGATGGAACCGATCTTAAGCCCGACCTATGGCTGTATCGTCTACCAGGAACAGGTTATGCAGATCGTGCGGGATCTGGCCGGATATACCATGGGCCGGAGTGACCTGGTTCGAAGAGCCATGTCGAAAAAGAAGACGTCGGTCATGGAAAAGGAACGCCAGAATTTCGTTTACGGAAATCCGGAAGAGGGTGTTATGGGCTGTATAGCCAACGGGATCGATGAGAAGACTGCCAATCATATCTACGATGAGATGATTGATTTTGCAAAGTACGCATTTAATAAGTCCCACGCGGCGGCTTATGCCGTGGTTTCTTATCAGACCGCTTTCTTAAAATACTACTATCCGCAGGAATATATGGCGGCCCTGCTGACCTCGGTCATGGATAATGTGACCAAGGTATCGGAATACATTTTAAGCTGCCGGCAGATGGGGATCTCCATCCTTCCGCCGGATATTAATGAAGGGGAGAGCGGCTTCTCGGTTTCCGGAGGCGCGATCCGCTACGGACTCTCGGCGATCAAAAGCGTCGGCAAATCCGTCGTGGAGCTGATCGTCTCAGAGCGGGAGAGCAACGGGCTTTTCACCTCCATCGAGGACTTTGTGGACCGCATGAGCAATAAGGAGGTCAACAAGAGGACGCTGGAGAACTTCATCAAGTCGGGGGCGCTGGATACCCTTCCCGGAACCAGGAAGCAGAAGGTCCTGGTGGCGCCGGAGCTTCTGGACCAGAGGAGCAAGGAGAAGAAGAACTCCATGGAGGGGCAGCTGACGCTGTTCGACATTGCCAGCGAGGAAGAGAAGACACGGTACCAGATTACCTTCCCCAATGTGGGAGAATTTCCGAAGGAGGAGCTTCTGGCCTTTGAGAAGGAGGCGCTGGGAATCTACGTAAGCGGCCACCCGCTGGAGGCCTATGAGGCCACCTGGAGGAATAATATCACCGCGGTTACCATAGATTTCATAGTGGATGAGGAGACGGAAGCGGCCCGCGTCCAGGATGGCACGTATGTGACCATCGGCGGCATGATCACAGGGAAGACGGTGAAGACGACAAGAAACAACAAGCTGATGGCGTTTCTCACGCTGGAGGATTTAGTCGGATCTGTGGAGGTAATCGTATTTCCAAAGGATTATGAGAGCAAAAGGGAGCTGTTTGTGGAGGACGCCAAGGTCTTTATCCAGGGCCGCGCTTCCATCGGTGACGATCCGGTGGGAAAGGTCATCTGTGAGCGCGTAATCCCCTTCCAGAGCCTTCCAAAGGAGCTGTGGCTGAAGTTCCCCGACAAAGACGTTTACATGGCCAGAGAGGCCGAAATCCTTTCAGAACTGAAAGAGTCGGAAGGAAATGACACCGTGATCATTTATCTGGAAAAGGAGCGGGCAAAAAAGGTTTTACCGGCCAATAGAAATGTAAGTGCTTCCAATGAACTTGTCTCTGTTTTGGCTGAAAAACTTGGTGAAAAAAATGTCAAGGTTGTAGAAAAAACAGTTGAAAAGATAAGGAAAATGAATTAGAATACAATTTGTATGATTTGGTAAGAACGAAGACAGTTTACAATAAAAGATGTTCAGAAACAGGAGGAAGTTACTATGGCAAGACAAGTAAAGACTATCGGCGTATTAACCAGCGGCGGTGACGCACCGGGTATGAATGCGGCAATCCGTGCGGTTGTCAGGACGGCTATCCATAAAGGATTAGAAGTAAAGGGCATCATGAGAGGATACGCGGGCCTTCTGCAGGAAGAAATTGTTGATATGACGAGTACCAGCGTGTCGGACATTATTCACCGCGGCGGTACGATTCTCTATACAGCCAGATGCCAGGAGTTCACAACGGCTGAGGGCCAGAAAAAGGGCGCCGATATCTGTAAGAAGCATGGGATTGACGGCCTGGTGGTAATCGGCGGTGACGGTTCCTTCCGCGGAGCGGGAAAGCTTTCCGCACTTGGAATTAATACCATAGGACTTCCGGGAACCATCGATCTGGATATCGCATGTACCGATTACACCATCGGTTTTGATACTGCTGTGAACACGGCGATGGAGGCCATCGACAAGGTGCGTGATACATCTACTTCCCATGAGCGCTGCAGTATCATTGAGGTTATGGGACGCAACGCCGGTTACATTGCCCTGTGGTGCGGCTTCGCCAACGGAGCGGAGGATATTCTTCTTCCGGAGCGTTACGACGGCGACGAGCAGGCGCTGATTAACCGCATTATTGAGAACAGAAAACGCGGCAAGAAGCATCATATCATCATCAACGCGGAGGGTATCGGCCATTCTTCTTCCATGGCGAAGAGAATCGAGGCGGCAACCGGCATTGAGACGAGAGCAACGATTCTGGGCCACATGCAGCGTGGCGGCGCGCCTACCTGCAAGGACAGAGTTTATGCTTCCATTATGGGTGCGAAGGCGGTTGAGCTTCTCTGCAAGGGCGAAAGCAACCGCATCGTGGCTTACAAGCACGGCGAATACGTAGATTTCGATATTCAGGAAGCACTGAATATGCACAAGGATATTCCGGAGGATCAGTATCAGATCAGCAGAATGCTGGTTCGGTAATCTGAGGAGTATCGGTTTGCCGGTCGGCGGACTGTAGGATTAGTAGAATCGGGTAAAAGGGTTTGGGAGAATTCCCGCAGACGATACACGGTGTTTGGTGTATGGAGGCGGGGATTCTCCTTTTTGATTGAAAATGGGCTTGCGGGATGATTGAATGCATGATATACTATAAATGCAAGTAAATAGTACTGCAAAAACAGATAACAGTCTTCCATAAGAAGCTATCACCATATCCAGAATTCTGTTCCGTATTCACGGGTCATAGTGCCGTCCGGCATCTGGTTTTCCTGCGTCGATTCTGACGATGTTTCCTGATTTGTTATAGAGTGTTATAGAGTTTCAATAGAAAATAATATGGAAAGCAGGGTTATTGTCTGTCGGTTTTAATGCTGTTATAATGGAGATAGGTTCTTATATAGCTTGGTTTGGAGGCTATATGCAAGAAAAGAGGAAGAATGATTCAATGGTTGGAGTATCTGGCGCTGGTGGTTCAATGGCTGGCGTATCAGGCGTTGGCAATGCACCTGTTCCGCCGGAAAATCTTCCGCTGGAGGACATGATTCTAAAGTCCGCTGTCACGTATTTTGGGGAGGTGCTGCTTCCATATCTTGGGATCGACTATGAGGTTAAGGGGATTGCGCCCACGGAACTGGTGTATCTGGAAGTTAAGGGAATGATCGAGGATTTTACCTATATTGTTTCCGACCGTTCCTGGATCCATCTGGAATTTGAAAGTGACAAGGTCACGGAAAAGGACCTGCGCCGCTTTCGGGCATATGAGGCGGTAACCGGCTATACATATCGGGTTGTTCCTGTGCGGTTAAAAGACTGGGACGCCGATCAGTTGTATGATCAGTTGAAGCATAAGCAGCAGGCGGGAGAGAGCATTGATCGGAAGGATGTGATTCCGGTACTGCTGGCGCCGCTGATGTCCGGGAATATGCCGGAAAGAGAGCGATTTATAGAAGGAAATCGTCTGCTTCAGACCTCCGCAGAAATTACGGCGGATGAAGGGGTGAAGATGCAGGCAGTTCTCTATGCACTGGCTGTGAAGTTTTTGGACTCGAAAGATTTAGAAGAAGTAAAGGAGGAATTTTCCATGACATTATTGGGGCAGATGCTTGTAAATGATGGAATCGAAAGAGGAATCGAAAGAGGAATTGAAAAAGGCAGAAGTGAAACGCTGAGAGAACTTGCTATTGAAATGCGGAAAAACGGAGAGCCATATGAAAAAGTTTCCCGGTATACAAGGACCGCTGTCGAGACGATCCGGCTATGGGAAAAGGAAAATGAATGTGACATTGTCAGGGAATCTTGATTCAATTTTCAAATCCGCAGTTTGAGGACCATATAGATCGTAAATATCAGGCGTGGAGCGATGGGGGACGACGCACTGTCTGTGGACTGCTTTTGAACATAGAAGAGACTGGCACGACAGTGGGTATCTTTGCAGCAAAAGGTATTTGTAATTTATTTTCGTGCGTAAGCCAGGATAAACTTGTAAACTTACAGAATTATTAAGAGGTGTGGTTCTTCATGAGGCTGAGAGAGATTTCGGGGTTTTCGTTCCGCCTGGGAGCCGGGGCCGGAGCACTTCCCCCGGTTTCAGCTCATGGTTTCGGCCGGGGCATCTCTAAGGCCGGAAGGATACAAAAACAAGGGTACCGATGACATTCATCGGGAACTCCTGAAGGACTTCCCGATTCAGGTCCTCTAAAAATCTGACTTTGAGGTCAGATTTTTCCCCTCGTTTTTGCACCCTTCCGGCCTAAGAGCTGCCGACGTCCTGCAAAAATCGCCGAAACCGGGGGAAGTGCTCCGGCCCCGACTCCCAGGCGGAACGAAAACCCCGAAATCCCAGCTTAAGTTAATGACGAAAGCAGCTTTTCATAATTCTGTAAGTTTACAAGTTCATCCTGTGAGTAAGCGCTTACACATTGACAGCATTTGGTAATAATGATAAACTAAAAATGTAGTTATTTTACTGATTTAAAATAAAGAAACAGAGATGTAAGCGATTACATAATTGGGCGTGGAATATGAGCTGAGCCCTGTTATGCACCGCGGGAATGAACGATGAGGAGATGTAAAATCATGGAAGATATCTATGAGTTGTCCGGTTTGATGCAGATGTACCAGGCAACGGGCGCAGCCGGATATGGGGATCGTGTTCTGGAACGAATCAACAGGACCGGTCTGTCGGCAGGCGTAAAACTTCTCTCCGGGAGGGAAGCCGGAGCATATCTGTTTGCTCTGAGGCAGACTGGGAAGCAGGAATACCGGAATGCGGCAGATCTTGTTTTTAACCGACTGGTGAGTGGGGAAGAAGTGATAAGTGAGACGGCCATGCCTTTTTATGCGGAGTATGATACTTTATTTAATAAAAAAGCCCACTATGGAGAGATCGCGGCGTATTTTGAGAGAAAAGAGGCGTGGTCAGGTCAGGAGGCTGCCGCACTGATTGATACAATTGATCGGATGTCGATGGAAATCTATGAATACTACAGGGCGTTGTGTGATTTGTTTAAGCAGGTAATCCGCCAGGGAATGTTGGCAGTAGTTCAAAACACGGAAGTACAAAACGTGGAAGTACAAAGCATGGAAGTACAAAGTGCGGAAGCGCATCTGAATAACGGAAGGGCCTGGGCTGGCTACGCAGTTTTAAAGGCGTGCAACATGGGGATATTTAACCGTGAAAAATATGGAGAGGCTGGACTCCGGATCTGGAGACGCTTCGAAGAGCAGCAGGAACAGGAAGATGGACTTGGGAATATGCTGAAGGCACAATACCTGGTCTTTGAAAAAGACAGGGAAAAATGGTCTGTTGATATGCGAGGATGAAGAAAATGGAGCTAAAGGTGATTTGTATGACCGCCCGGTCAGCGACATTGGAGACAGAGGCGGGCCGTATTTTTGAATTTGATACTGAGGGAGAGGTTTACATAAACGGGAGCCTTTATAAGAGGACAAACCGGGTGATTTTCAGTCTGTTTGGATTAAAGCCGGATACGGAGTATGAGGTATGCTTAAAGCGGGATGGGGAAGAGGCGAGAACCGTTTTTCGTACGGATTATGAATTCGTGACTCTCAATGTCAAAGAGGTCGGAGCAAAGGGAGACGGGATACAGGATGATACCGGATTTATACAGGCGGCGATTCTGGCATGTCCTAAGAATGGACGCGTGCTGATACCAAAGGGAGTATACCGGATTACCAGTCTGTTTTTAAAAAGTCATATCAGGCTGGAGCTGGCAGCCGGAGCTGTTTTGGCGGCGGATACCGACCGCTTCAGATATCCAAGATTTCCAGGTATGATTGAAAGCTACGATGAGACAGAGGATTATAACTTAGGGACGTGGGAGGGAAATCCTCTTCCCATGTTTGCTGGAATTATCAATGGAATTGAAGTGGAAGATGTGGTAATCTATGGAGAGGGACTGGTGGACGGCCAGGCTTCCTTTGAGAACTGGTGGAACGATGTGGGAACAATGCGGGGAGCTTTCCGGCCGCGTATGGTATTTCTGGAGAGGTGTAAGAGCATCACGCTTCAGGGATTTCATCTGAAGAACAGCCCCACCTGGGTACTTCATCCGTATTTCAGCCAGGGACTGCGTTTTTTGGATCTGGATATTAGGAATCCTGCGGACTCGCCCAATACAGACGGATTGGATCCGGAATCGTGCAGAGATGTGGAGATTGCGGGGCTGCATTTTTCCCTCGGTGATGACTGCATTGCCATAAAGTCAGGGAAAATTTATATGGGGCGCCGCTATAAGACTCCTTCGGAGAATATTGAGATTCGCCAGTGCCTGATGGAAAATGGCCATGGTGCGGTTACGGTGGGAAGCGAGGTCGGAGCCGGTGTAAAGGCGGTGCAGGTGAAGGACTGTCTGTTCCGGTGCACTGACAGAGGTCTCCGGGTGAAAACCAGGCGCGGAAGGGGAAGGGATTCGGTGCTGTCTGATATTTCCTTTCAACATATAATCATGGAGAATGTCATGACTCCATTTGTGGTCAACAGCTTCTATTTCTGTGATCCGGATGGAAAGACGGATTACGTGCAGTGCAGGGAAGCTTTGCCGGTAGACGAGCGGACACCGGAGATTAAAAACCTGTCCTTTAAAGATATTAAAGCATGGGACTGCCATGTGGCGGCTTCTTTCCTCTGCGGTCTGCCGGAGCAGAAGATCCGTAAGATTGAGCTGGAAAATGTGGAGATATCCTTTGCTGAACAGGCCAGGGAAG
Source organism: Hungatella hominis (assembly GCF_014288005.1). Classification (NCBI taxonomy): domain Bacteria; kingdom Bacillati; phylum Bacillota; class Clostridia; order Lachnospirales; family Lachnospiraceae; genus Hungatella; species Hungatella hominis. The sequence goes on along the minus strand of NZ_JACOPB010000004.1, from coordinate 267,013 downwards.
GCGTTCCAGCTATGATGGAAGGGGTGGAGGCCTGCTCCAGACAGGGATTTACCGTGATGAATGTGGATACGCTGATCTGTAAAAATGTAACCATTACCGGACAGAGGGGCGATGCGTTTATTATGAGCAATATTGATTATTTTGAAAATTTTGCCGGTGCATTCTCGTGATTTCAATCGTGAGTTAACCGGCAAGGTTTGCTTCGGATTCGCTTTTGCAACATGTAAATATATGTGTCTGCCGACACGGCTCTTAAAAAATCCATTGTCAGTTTCCTGACTGTAACATAGTAAATCATCTTAAATAGCCAGGCATATTTTCATGCAAAAACAGAACGCACATTCGAAAGCTCTGTTGCATAATTTACATACATATGGTATAATTGATTTATGGAAAAAACATATAAAATATCAGAGAAAACAAAATTAACATATGGTCGTGGATATGTATATTCTTTACAGTACCATCTTATCTGGTGTACCAAATATCGGAAGAAGGTATTAACAGATGGAATCGATATTCAATGTAAGGAGATGCTGACAGAACTGGCGGACCAGTATTCTTTTCAGATCCTGGCGATGGAGGTTATGTCGGATCACATTCATCTGCTCCTGGATTGCCGCCCGCAGTTCATGATATCAGACATGGTCAAAATCATGAAGGGAAATCTGGCCAGAAGGCTGTTATTAGACCATCCGGAATTAAAGAAACAGTTGTTGGGAGGCCATCTCTGGAATCCATCTTACTGCGCAGTGACGGTCAGTGACCGAAGCCATGAACAGGTAAAGCACTATATTGATTCCCAAAAAGAACGGTAACAGGAGAAACAGGATGAACAGGGCTTATAAGTATCGCGTCTATCCGACCGCGGAGCAGGAACAGCTTTTGAAGGATACGTTCGGAAGCTGTCGATTTGTTTATAATCATTATCTCGCCCAGCAGTCGGAAAACCGTCAGCAGGGTAAGGCTTATATGAATAAAATTGCCTGCAATAACGACTGCAACCGAATCCTCAAGCAGGAGCAGTCATGGCTTAAGCAAGTGGATAAATTTGCCCTGACCAATGCCATCTATGCGTTGGATGCTGCTTACCAGAGATTTTTCAGGAAACAGGGTGGCTATCCCAGATTCAAAAGCAGACATCACAGCCGTATGTCCTACACGACGAACTATACGAATGGAAATATTGCCATACTGGATGGAGCAGTCAGGCTGCCAAAGCTCGGGAAGGTCAAAGCAGTTGTCCACGGGAGGGCACCGGAAGACTGGCGTCTGAAACAGGCTACGGTATCAAGGGAAGGTGACGGCAGTTATTATGTGTCAGTCCTTTACGAGTATGAGGCCGTGATTATGCCGCAGGCAGTTAATCCGGAGCAGGTGATTGGGCTGGACTATAAATCGGACGGACTGTATATGGATTCAGAAGGCAGGTGCTGCGGCATGCCGCATTATTATAGAAAGAATCAGAAGAAGCTGACAAAGGTGCAGAGGAAGCTGAAAGCGAAGCAGCTGCAATCAGTAAATTACCGGAAACAGCAGAAGAAAATTGCCCGAGTCGCAAAAAAGGCAGCCAATCAGAGAAAGGATTATCTGCACAAAAAATCAACTGAGATAGCCAATCAGTACGATTTAGTGTGTGGAAGACTTAAGTTTGAGGGCGCTGGCAAATAGAGCATTCGGGAACGGAAAAGCGACACTGGATAATGGGTATGGATCATTTCTTACAATGCTTAAGTACAAACTGGAGGAGAGAGGGAAGAGCCTGATACGAATCGATAAGTGGTATGCGTCCTCCAAGATCTGTAGCCAGTGCGGTAAGGTCAAGGTGATGCCGTTATCGGAACGCCGCTATGAGTGCGGCTGCGGAATGAGCATGGACAGAGATTTAAATGCAGCAATCAACATCAGAAACAAAGGTTATGAGATATATCGAAAAGCAGCATAGAAGTAATCATAGACTGTAGGGCCGGGACGGTCCGAACAGAATAATCAACGCCTGTGGAGCTGGCATAAGACCTGTTAACAGAAGGGCAATCGGCACTGAAACAGGAAACTCGTGTATTTATACATGAGTAAGTTCACGAGGTATAGAGAGAACACGCAGTGTGTTCATTATAAGGAGGAAACGAAGTTGCAGATAGGAATTCGATTACACGATATTGAACCAGGAACACTGGAACAGAGAGTTATGAGAGCACATGAACAGGGATTTACCTGTGGCCATCTGGCGCTTGCAAAGACGGTGACGGAACATTCTGTTGCCAATTCAGCGCTGACACCCGGGTATGCTGCATATTTAAGAAAGATGTTTGCAAAGTACGATGTGGACATTGCAGTCCTGGGCTGCTATTTGAATCTCGCCCACCCGGATCCGGAAGAATTAAGGAAGATACAGGAACGGTACTTTGCACATATTCGGTTTGCTTCTATTTTAGGATGCAGTGTGGTGGGAACAGAGACGGGGGCTCCCAATGCGGATTACCATTTTGAACCGGCGTGCCATACGGAAGAGGCGCTTCAGACATTTATAACGAATGTGCGCCCGGTAGTGGCGTGTGCGGAAAAGTTTGGCGTTATTCTTGCTATCGAACCGGTTTGGAGTCACATTGTTTACGATTCGAAACAGGCACTTCGGGTTTTGAAGGAGATCAATTCTCCTAATCTCCAGATCATTCTGGATCCGGTCAATCTTCTTTCTGTGGAAAATAGCAGGGATTATGAGTCTGTCTTTACTCAGGCGATTCGGGATTTGGGAGAGTATACCGCGGTTCTGCACATGAAAGATTTCGTCGTGAAAGAGGATAGAATCGTTTCCGGTGCTCCGGGTACCGGAATCATGAAATACGATACGATCATGGATTTTGTGCGGAAGGAAAAACCGTATATTCAGATGACGATCGAGGACAGCACACCGGAAAATGCAGTGGAATCAAGGGAATTCTTAGAGAGCTTTGAGGGATGAAGGTCGCAGGAATAACGAGAATATTCTTATAGTTTACAAGAATGATGGGGACTGATATCAGCGGACTGAGTCGAATGGAACAGAGAAAGGGACGGACCTTAACAGGACCGTCCCTTTCTCTGCTGCACTTATTTACGTTTCACCGGAATCCAGATTTCACTTTCATAATCCAGCTGACTGCAGTCGCTCATGGAATACCATTCGATATTCATATTCATGGAAAACTCATAGTCCGGGTTGCCGGGAAGCCATTCCTTGAAAATCTTTGTGTTGACTGCCTGCAGGGAGCCGGGAAGCGGTCCGGTGCAGTGGAATTTTGCCCACTCCGCAGCGGGAATCTCGAATACCTTCATGCCCTCGGGAACAGGGCCTCCGTTGTAATGGCCGACAATCAGATAGTGAAAGGTGTCTCCGCCGGGATTATCGTCTATGCAGATACCGAATTCTCCGATTTTACAGATGTCAATTGCCTGCTGCACTTCGGGAGGATTATCTCCGCGGTCGAAGTGCTCACAGAACTGATTCCAAAGTTTCGGAATTGTCTGATAGGAATCGTCAAAACGAACCTCGTATTCATAGCCGATTACCGAAAATACATTCATCTTTTCTACTGCATAATCCATGTCATTTCCTCCTTGTACTGAAACGGTTATTTTTAAAGGCAAAAATGTGTGGATTTTATTGGAAGTTTTCTTCATCTGCGCTGGCGAAACTCCGTGAAAACGGCTGAATGCCTTTGTGAAGCTCTCAGGTGTGTCGTATCCGTACCGGTAAGCCAGGTCAATTACCTTAGTGCCTCCGGCAATGACATCCAGTGCGGCCAGATACAGCCTGCGGTATCGGATATATTCTCCGATGGAGTAACCGGTCATGATGCTGAAGCCTTTCTGGAGATAAAACGACGAGATATGTACCTCTGCGGCCACATCGTCGGGGCTGATATCCTCCAAAAGATGATTTTCCATAAAATTAATTGAACGTTTTAAACTTTCTGTCCATTCCATTGTTCCTGCCTCCTGGTTATGAGCACTTCACGTCTGTCTTTTGGACGCTTACGTGCAGTGACTATAATGATGGTAACGCATAAACGGAATAAAATCCTGTCATTCCGTGGCTTTATTTGTCCGGCTGACATGGAGCCGGAAAATCGCCGGTGCTCCTGTATGTTCCTGCGTGTGGATTGACTGATTCTGATTTTTTCAGTTCTGATAAAAGTATAATGATCTGTTCCGCGTTTTCTCTTGCCTGCTCCAGAGAAGTAAGAAGGTGGTCACAGGCAGTCAGAATGTCGTCATCCGGCCTCGGCGTATCGATGGCATCACGGATACTGGCCTCCGGATTGAGGGACAGCGCAGACAGCATCCGCAGGATGGCGGAAAGAGAGTAGTTGGCGCAGCGAAGGGATTTGATGATAATCAGCCGTTCCAGATCGCGGGAAGTGTAAACGCGGCGGCCATTCTGGGATTTCGCTTCCTCCAGCAGTCCGTTGCGCTCCCAGTTGCGCAGCGTGTCCACGGTGATGTGCAGGGAAAGGGCGGCCTGTGTTCTCGTGAGAAGCAGGTCGTCGGAAATACGCGTACGCCCGGAAAGGATTTGTCCGGCAATCTGTATGGCCGTCTCCCCATTCTGTTTTTCTTCGTTGATCTGGGTCAGATAGATATCAGTGAGGAGCAGCGCCTTATCAATGTCACCGGATGCACACGACTTTACGATTGCAGCAGCCTGTTTCCGCAGGCCGTTCTGAAGGACTTCAACCTGAAAGGCCAGACGCGCGATCCGAAACTGGATCAGGTGGTAATTCGTGAATACCCGGTAACCGTTGGTTTTTCGCTCCGGCCTCGTAATCAGCCCCAGGTCCTCGTAAAGCCGCACTGTGTTGGGATGGATTCCGATAAGCTTTGCCACATCGGAAGTTGAGTAAGTATTTATCATGTCAATTGCCTCCGGTTTAATATCATAATCATATCATAACCAAAAAGCCTGGTGTTATAGTGGAGGGTTTTCCTGCCTTCCTCCAGTTTACCACAGAAATGGTATTCAGTTAAGAAACTGATAAGAATTTGACAGCAGTTTTCTAAGGACTTTTTTTCATCGGCCATTTATAATGGTGGTATCGGAGGAAAGAGACCGGTTAAGAAGGGAGAAAGACGATGAAAGAAATCGTTATTCAGACAGATAAATTGTGTAAGAGCTTTTCCAGCGGCGGGAGGCAGCAGCATGTGCTTAAAAATCTGGATTTGAGTATCTATAAAGGAGACTTTACCGTGATTATGGGGGCTTCCGGCTCGGGTAAGTCCACATTGCTTTATGCGCTGTCGGGAATGGATAAGCCGACGCTGGGAGAGGTGATGTACGGAGATGTGAAGATTAACCATCTGGGAATCAGCGATATGGCTGTGTTCCGCAGGAAAAACTGCGGGTTTGTATTTCAGCAGATTCATCTTTTGGACAATATGAGCGTTTTGGACAATGTGCTGGCCTGCGGTCTTCTGGTGTCCAGGGATAAAAAGGCCGTTGCAGCCAGGGCAAAGGAGCTGCTGGGCGAAGTCGGAATTATGAAAGAGGACTGGGGAAAGTTTCCGTCCCAGCTTTCCGGCGGCGAGGCTCAGCGGGTAGGCATTGTGAGGGCACTGATCAATGAGCCGGCCGTGATATTTGCAGATGAACCCACAGGAGCCTTAAATTCGGCGTTTGGAGAGCAGGTGTTAAATACCCTGAGCGAGGTGAACAAGAAGGGCCAGAGCATTGTTGTCGTCACTCACGATGTGAAGACTGCGAGGCGGGCAGACCGGGTGGTCTATTTGAAGGACGGCATGATCTGCGGCGAGTGCCGGATGGGTACGTATACCAGCAATGATATGGCGCGTCATGAGAAGCTGAATGCGTTTTTGACGGAAATGGGGTGGTAAGATGCCGGTTTTTATGATTGCCATGGCAAATATCAGAAAGAAAAAGGGCGTGGCCGTTTCCATGGGTGTTCTCATACTGCTGTCAGTGGCTATTTTTAATGTGGGACTCACTTTGCTGGCGGGAATTAACCATTTTTACGACATGGAAAATGACAGGCTGGGCGGAGCGCATTACATGGTCCGGTTTACGGGAAATGAGTACCGCGAAGAGTATCTCGACTTCTTCTTGCAGGATCCGAGGGTGGAAACCGCAGAGACGGACGAATTTGTAATGATGGATATGGCCTCCTTCCCGGAAGGCGGCGTTATCTCCGCCAACTTCCTGAATATGGACCGCAGCAGGAAGATCGGCGGTTACTTCGTGGCGGAGCAGACTGAGGTGCCGGAGGATGAGGCGGTCTACATTCCGGTGTTTATGAAGGACATGGGATATGGACTGGGGGATGAGCTGATCCTGAATTATAATAAAAAAGATTACCATTTCCGCATAGCGGGCTTCACGCAGTCCACATGGCTTCACTCTTCGTCCAGCAGCATGGTGAATTTCTATATGCCGGAGAAGGCGTATGAAAAACTGTACGAACAGCAGGGCGGCGGATATATGCTCCTGGTGCGGGTGAAGGATCAGGCTGATTTAAAAGGATTAATCGCGGATTTTAAGAAAAATACGGATGTAAATATTGAAGCGATTTCCATGGATGCGAAGGCCATGGAATTAACCATTGACGACATGAGAAACGGAACCACCATGGTGGTTACCATTATTTCCGTGGTACTGTTTGTATTCTCGTTTTTGATGGTGATTGTCGCTGTGATAGTGATGAAATTCAGGATTTCCAATCATATTGATTCTCAGATGCGAGGTATTGGAGCGCTGGGAGCCGTGGGGTATACGGGAAGGCAGATCCGGTGGTCGGTGGTCCTGGAGTTTATCATCATCGGAATGATCGGAACAGTGTTGGGAATCGCCCTTTCCTATGGGATCATCGCGGCCCTGGGCGGGCTGATTACAAGCTCGGTGGGCGTTACCTGGAGGAGCGGGGGGCATATCGGCTTCGATATCCTGAGCGCGGCCTTTATCATGGCTGTAGTGGTGTTGGTCGCATGGCGTTCCGCCGCGGCAGCAGCCAGAATTCTTCCGGTGGAGGCGCTGCGGGGCGGCATCAAATCCCACAGCTTCAAGAAGGAGCATTTCCCGCTGGAACGGACGCGGGGCTCTCTCTCCATGGCGCTGGGATTAAAGAGCATGGCTTATAACCGGAAAATGTATTTTATGGTCGGCATCATTTTCGCCGGCATTGCATTTGCCAGCGCGTTTTCCATTATCACCTGGTGGAATATGGGGATCAACGACGATCTGGTGCTTAAGATGACAGGATATGAGATCAGCGATATCATGGTCTATAAGGCCCCTCACGAAAATTACGAGGAACTGACGGAAAAGATCGGCGCCATGGAGGGCGTCAGAAAAGTGAGCCTCTATGAGATGGAGTCCCTGAGCGTGGAGGGCGAGCTGTTAAGCTGCTACGTGTCGGACGACTTTGGTAAACTGGAAATGGTGGAGGTCTATGAAGGGAATTTCCCGGAATACGATAATGAGATCGTGGTAACGGGACTTCTCGCCAGGAGCTGGGGAAAGAAGATTGGGGATACCATCACGGTATCTTCAAACGGAGCTTCCGCTGAATATGTGATCTGCGGGCTGACACAGGCCATGAATAACTTCGGCCGCATCTGCTTTGTGCATGAGACAGGACTTTTAAGAGTGGAGCCGTACTACGAAAAGAATTCCATTCAGGTGTACTTAGAGCCGGGTCTGGATATCGATACGTTTATCGGGGCCATGGAGCAGAGGTTCCGAGTGCTTTCCCCATCTGTGTCACCTGGTAATACGGGAGCGGATATGAACAGTAATACAGATAACAGCACAGATGCCGGTACAAATGCCGGTACGGACAGCGGCGCAAGTATGGATACCGGCACGAAAAAACAGGAAGCGCTGGCTGCGGCGAAGAGAAAGGCGGAAGAGAAGCTCGCCGCCCTGATTTCCATGTACGGCGTGGACAGCGCCCAGTATGCCCTGATGGTAGACGGCGAAGTCGTCTTAAGCGGTGATACGAACGATTATGAGATAGACAGGATTGAAAACAACAGACGGCTCTTTGTGTCCAATGTGAACAGCATTGCCGATTCTACACGCATGATGGCAGCCCTCATCATCACGGGAACCGTGCTTCTGGTGGTGCTGGTGCTTTATATGGTGATCAAGTCAATGCTCACAAGGCGGAGAGGAGAATTCGGCATCTACAAGGCTCTGGGCTATACGGACAGACAGCTGATGGAACAGATCGCCATAAGTTTTCTGCCTGCATCGGTGTGCGGAACGCTTGCCGGTTCCCTTGCGGCCTGCCTGTCGGTGAACCGCATGGCCAGTTTCTTATTTGAACGGATGGGAATTTCGGAGATGAATTTTGTAGTGGAGCCGTGGCTGATTCTTCTTATGGCTTTCGCTCTGGTGGTATTTGCATTTGCGGTTTCTATGGTGCTGGCGGGAAAAATCAGGGGCATCACGGTATATGGATTGTTGACGGAGGAATGATGAGGATGAAGAAAAGATGGTACCATGTAACCGCAGTTCTGGCGGCTGCGGCAATATTTTCCGGAATGAACGGTTTCGGCCGGGAGGCCTGCCTGGCGAAAGAGACGGTACCGGCGGGGACGGAGGGCGTGGGAGTCCAGGCTGCGGCTGAGCCCCTCATGTACGGGATTGGCTCCACCAGCAAAGTGGTGACCGCGGCTGCGGTCATGAGGCTGGCCGATGAGGGGAAGCTTGATCTCAAGAAACCGCTCATCACATACATTCCGGAGTTTGAGATGGCGGATGAGCGGTATCGCAGGATAACGCCGGAAATGCTCCTGGATCACAGTTCCGGGCTTCCTGGCAGCACGTTAAATAATGCCATGCTGTTGGGAGACAACGATACGGAAAATCATGATATGCTGCTGGCGCGGCTTAAGAAACAGCGCCTGAAATCCGATCCGGGAGATATCCAGGTGTACTGCAACGATGGCTTTACACTGGCGGAAATATTGGTGGAGCGGGTGACCGGACTTAGCTTTACGGAGTACATCGACCGGGAATTTTCGGAAAATCTTGGCCTGACACAGTTTAAGACGCCTCAGAGCGGCAATCTGTCGGGCCGCCTGGCGAAGATATACGATGAGGGCACCGGGGAGGAACTTCCTCCGGAACATGCCAACGTGATCGGAAGCGGCGGTATTTACGCGACAGCCATGGACGTATGCCGCTTCTCGGAAATATTTATGAAAAACAGAGCAGGTAATGCCGGACTGCTGTCCGACGGAGCGCTGCTTGCCATGGAAACCAGCCGTTACAACGAGGAGATCAACCCGAACGGCTATGATACGACCTTATCCTATGGGCTTGGATGGGACAGCGTGGAAACGTATCCATTCAGCCGCTATGGGATAAAAGCCCTCGTTAAGGGCGGCGATACGAACTTCTATCACGGCAGCTTAACGGTGCTTCCGGAAGAGAATATTTCCTGTGCCGTGCTTACCAGCGGCGGTTCCAGCACGCTGAACCAGCTGGCTGTTCAGGAGATTGTGATGACGTATCTGGACGAGGTCAAAAGAATTGAGCGGGGAGATGAAGAGAGTGTAAGCCGTGGAGAGAAGGCGGACGCCATGCTGCCTGTGGAAATGGCAGAGCGCTCCGGCTGGTACGCCGGCAGCGATCTGTTAAAGCTCTCTGTCTCCGGCGAAGGGGAGATGACAGTTGCCTCCGAAGGAAGCGGAAGGCGGAGAGAGCAGGTCTATCGACTTGGAGAAGACGGTGGATTCTACTCTATGGACGGCAGCTATATCAGTGCCTCGGGAGAGCTGTCGAAGGGAAGCGGCGGACGGATCGGGCGAACCAGACTGAGTTTCCAGGAAGGAAAAAAGGGAAGAGAGTATTTGATGGCGGAAAGCATGGAGGTCTACCCTGGCCTTGGCCGTGTGGCCACGTATCTTCCTGTCGGCACTCGGTATACCGGCAATGCGCCGGCGGAGACTGCGGTATCAGCCTGGAAGGCGCTGGATGGCCAGGAGTATTATCTCTTAAGCGAAAAGTATACTTCCAGTGCGTGGCTGAAACGGTTCATGGTGAAGCCTCTGCTGCTTGACGAACCGAGGGGAATTCTTTCCTTTGAGAATCTGGAGCTGCGTATGGCAGAGGTCACGGATGAGGCGCATGCGAGATTTTTTACAGAGGTTCCGGGGCAGGCGGGCCGCGATTTAAATGATTATACGCGGACGGAGGAGAATGGAAAACAGTATCTGGAATCGGGAAGCTACCGCTATATTGCAGCAGCGGACGCAGAAGCGTTTCCTGACGCAGACAGTGAGCGGACCATCGGAGCAGACGGGGAGGCGGTCTGGTTCATTACCGGAGACAGGAATCAGAAACGTCCGGTTATCATCGAAAAACCGGAGAACGGCGCATGGTACGTGTATGACCATACCGGCCGCGACATGAAATGTGTATCGAGTTCGTGGACATTGAGTGAGGACCGTCCGTTCTATCTCCCGGAGGACGGCCGAGTGGTACTGGTGGGCGAAGCGGGAGCCGCGTTTACGATCCGTTATGCGGATTAGAGCGTGTCTCAAAGTTCCCTGCACAGCGTTCCCGGAACACGGAGGCCGGCCCGGTCCTGACGCACTGTCAGGTACCGGGATGGCGAAGCGGAAGATAGAGAATGACTGAAAAACCGTCACTGCGGTTCCTGCATTCGATGATGCCGCCCATACGCTCCATCAGATTTTTGGAGATATAGAGTCCGAGTCCGGAGCCATCGGCCTTTTTGTCCGAGTTGGAGCCGCGGAAGAATTTGGTAAAGAGGCTGGGGAGTTCCTCATCGGGGACTCCCTTTCCGTAATCCATAAACTCGACGCGCAGGCCGTCTTCTGTTAAGTCAGACACCACGTTTATATCGCTTCCCGCGTATTTGTAGGCGTTATTTAAAATGTTGCCGATGACCTGTTCCAAGCGGAACGGATCGATGAGGAGAATGCAGCCGGGAAGCGTAAATGGCGATATTCTGCCGCAGTAATCGGCATCCCGGATCATGGTTTCGACTAAACGGCTGCTCGCCTCCGACAGGTTTACGGTCAGTTCCCCCAGCTCGTCTAAAGAGGCCTGAAGCATGTTGGTGATCAGATGGTCGATCTGGTCGGATTTCTGGTAAATGGTCTGAAGGCGTTCCCTGACCGGCGCCTCTTTTTCCGTGACCAGCAGAAGCTCGCTGGTCAGCTTGATGGACGCGACCGGAGTCTTGATATCGTGGCTCAGCGAAGCAACCAGCTCTTTCTTGCTCCGGTTTGCCTCCGCTTCCTTAAATCTTGCCTCCCTTAACTGATCCCGCATGATGTCAAAGCTTTCGGTAAATGCGCCGAACACGTGCTTTCTGTCCATGGGAAGGGGGAAATCCAGATCGCCCATGGCGATGTGTCGGGTGAAATCTTTCATACGCCGAAACGGCTTTAAAACGGCATGATTCAAATAAGCGGTACAGATCAAAATAGGAATCAGCGGCAGCAGCAGAAGAAGAACGGCGAAAAAGGCCAGTTCTTTTTTTGTTTTCAGAAGAGCAGCATCGTATCCGGTGGCAATGAACACATGGCCCTTCACGGCCTGGCCGATGGTGAGATCCAGCACGGTATCGTGTCTGCGGATCGCCTCGGTCATGGTTTCAGGGGCGGCGGCAGAGGTCTTTAGCAGAATGTCTCCCGAGAGGTCTGCGACCGTGTAATCGTAGGGAAAGGAATCCGGTTTAAAAAAGGTTCCCTGTTCCCACTGGGCGGCCGTCTCTTTTTCGATGCGGTTGATGGAAACCATATCGATTGCCGGCATCTCCAGAGAGGAAAAAAGCCGGAACAGAAAGACGGCGCCCAAAAGGAGCCAGGAAACCAGAAACAGTAATGTCCATTTTTTCTTAATCATCGCATTCTCCATTCTCCATTCTCCATGCGGTATCCCGTACCCCATACCGTTAAGATGAGCAGCGGGTGATTGGGGTCTTTCTCAATCTTCTCCCGCAGATGGCGGATGTGGACCGATAAGGTGCCCTCGCCCACATAGGGGTCCGGCCAGACGTTCTCCAGAAGCTCTTCCTTCGTGACGACGCGTCCAAGATTCTGCGCCAGATAAACAAGCAGCCGGAATTCCATTTCTTTCAGTTTGACCGGTTTTCCGCCTACGGTTACCTTGTGGGCGGAGAGGTCGATCTCGACATCGGCGATCCGCAGGGGACCGGTTTCCACGGTCCGTGCACACCGTTTTAAGACGGCCTTTACCTTGGCCAGCAGAACGCTTAAGGTGTATGGCTTGGTGATGTAATCATCACCGCCGATGTTTAACGCAGTCAGAATATCGTCGTCGCTGGTGCGGGCGCTGATAAACAGAATCGGAACATCCGTCTGTTCCCGCAGCTTCTTGCAGAGTCCGAAGCCGGACCGGTCTCCCAGATTGATATCCAGCAGAAGAAGGGAGACCGTATTCTCTTTTAAAAAGTCAATGCACTGTTCGTAGCTGGTTACATAGGCTGATGACAGCTCAAATAAGTTAAAGTATTCCGAGGTAGAACTGGCGATTGCTGTCTCGTCGTCTACAATCAGGCAGTCGTAATGCATGGCAGTCTCCTGTTCTTGTCACGATGACCCGTGCGCAGCGCGTACGAGTCATCATTGGTTTGTTATTATTCTTCTGGATTCGTATAGTTCCACGGTTCATCCGGCGCAGTCTGGAAATCTTCCGCAGGACGGTTATAACGCAGGTTCAAGAAGCCCTGGAAATCCTTCTGGAATGTCTTTTCAAGTTCTTTTTTGTAGCCGAGAATCATGTGAGGCTGCTGCTGTTCATAAACATTTAATGCGGCCATGGCCTCTTTTTCCGACGCAGCCAGGGTATGTAAGCGTCTGTTGATATCGTACAGGCGCAGGGAGCTTTCGGAGTTGCGTCCCGTGCGGTGGTAGTAATAGCCCCAGACCAGATCCTTGTTCTCCAGAAGCTGGGAGGAGATGCCGGAAACGTGGTAGGTCCAGCGCCTGCCGACCCAAATGCTGCTGGAGATGGCGGAGGCTGATGCGAAATCTGCTTCTATGTGCTCCATAGATACGGATGGATTGGCCTCGATATACTTCTTAATATTTTTCTGAGTGCTGCCGGTAAAATACCGGATAAGCGTGTAGATGAGGCAAAGGATCGTTACAGCCAGGATTGCGAGGCAGATATAGATGGAGACAAAGGAGCGGTCTCCGACCTTATTTGTGTCGATATAATAGGGAAGCGCTATTTCAAGGAATTCCTCGCCCAGATCATCGGTAATCTGTTCCTGATAATACTGGAGACGCTTGCCGGTGAGCTCTGTCCAGGTTCCTTTGACGGATTTGGTATTGGTGAGCTCATCGACCTCGCCGTTCAGCCAGCTGATCGTGTCATCGATATACTGGTTCATCTCGTCCTCTTTGGAAGAAGGAAGCTCAATTCCGAAAAAGTATCCATCCTCCTCAAAATAAACGAAGTAGCTGATATTTTTCAGGGTTTCTTTCTTGGTGTCTGTGTTGCGTTCGGTCTGACGTACATATTCGTCAACAATATACTGCGCATCGAAGCTCACATAGGTGCCCTCGGCGGCGTCATAGTCCATGCCTGCCGTAATCGGCTCCGGCCCTTTGACAAACATCAAAATCGATTTGCCGCTGTAAAAGAAGACGGCACCGACAATGATGACTGAGATGACGATACGCCACATCAGATTTTTTGTTACACGCTTTTTCAATGTCTCTAACATAGTAGTTCCCCCTTATCTTTGGAAATGCTCATTATCCTGTTATCATACAGGAAATTGTGTGATATTACAATGCAATTATACTTTTTTCCTTATTATTTTTCGTCTCTTCTGTCACGGTACACAGCCTACGCCGGCCCCTGTGTACCGTAACTTCTTCTTGCCCCGGGGAACAGAATATGGTTAAATAGTATTATACACAGGAGGATAAGAAAATGAGATATCACCATATTGTATTCGACGTCGACGGTACGCTTCTGGATACGGAGAAAGCAATCCTCCAGTCATTTCAGAAGACACTGAGAGAATATGCAGGGATTGAAAAAGAGCTTTCGGAACTCTCATTCTGTCTTGGAATCACGGGTACCGCGGCTCTCAAACGGCTGGAAACCGGTCATGAGGAGGAGATACTCCTTCAATGGAAGGAAAATCTGGCGGCTCTGAGAGATTTCGTCCGTGTGTTTGATGGAATCGAACTGCTTTTAAAACGGCTGCGGGCAGAGGGGGTTCAACTGGGCGTTGTGACCAGCAGATGCAGGGCGGAGTATGAACGGGATTTTATGCGCCTGGGGCTCGACGGATACTTTGATACGGTCGTCTGCGAGGAGGACACGGTGTGCCACAAACCGGAGGCGGAGCCCCTGGAGTGTTATATGAGAAAGGCCGGAGCGAGACCGGAGGAGGTGCTTTACATTGGGGACAGCATCTACGACATGGAATGCGCCAGGGCGGCGAAGACCGCCTGTGGTCTGGCTCTGTGGGGAGCCGTCAGCGTGAGGCATATCCACGCGGATTATTATTTCCCTGATCCGGCCTCCGTGCAGTCGGTTCTGGAGCGGCTGGACGCAGAGGTTGAAGGGAGAAAATGGATTTCCTGGGCCATGGAGCTTCAGTTTATCGCTCAGGCGGGCGTCACTTATTCAAAGGACCGGTTTGACTTGGAGCGGTTTGAGCGGATCCGGGAGCTGTCGGGAGAGATTATGAGCGCCTACACCGGCCTGTCGAAGGAGCGGGTGACGGATTTATTCTGCAATGAGACGGGATTTCAGACTCCGAAGCTGGATACGAGAGCCGCCATCATCGAGGATGGGAAGATCCTTCTGGTGAAGGAGATGGACGGACGCTATTCCATGCCGGGAGGCTGGGTGGATGTGAATAAGACGGTGGGAGAGAACGCCGTCAAGGAAACGCTGGAGGAGGCCGGACTCACGGTAGTTCCGGTGCGCGTGGTGGCGCTTCACGATAAGGGACTCCACAACCCGCCGGCATATCCGTACGGTATCTGCAAGGTGTTCTTCTTATGCGAGATCGTGGATGGTGAGTTTTCGGAAAACATCGAGACGGTAGGGAGCGGATGGTTTTCCCCGGATGAGCTACCGGTGCTGGCCGAGGATAAGAATACGAAGGAGCAGATTGAGATGTGCTTTGACGCGTATGCGGATAAGAATTGGAAGACGGTGTTTGATTGACCGACGGACTCTGAACGGACGATTAAAAGAAAAGCCCGGTATGAATGAACTCAGTGATGGTTCATTCATACCGGGCCTGGTACTGCATTCACTGTTTCACAGCTCCGGTTCCGGGGCCAGCGTCTTTTCCTGAAGAAATTCCCGTGGAGACACGCCTTCTACCTTTTTAAAGACCTTGCTGAAGTAGCAGGAGCTCTCAAAGCCAAGACGGTCGGCCACCTCATAGATCTTTAAATTCTCTTCCAGAAGCATGGCTTTGCTTCTGGTCACCTTCATCTGAGTGATGTATTCAGAAAAACCAATGCCGCAGTTTTTCTTGAACAGAACGCTTAAGTAATTGTGGCTGATTCCGAACACGTCAGATACCTCATTCAGGGTCAGGCGCTCCTCGATGTGGTCGTTGATGTAGTGCTTGACATTGGTGACAATATGATCTTTATACGTCTTCTTGCGCGTTTTCAATATTTCACAGAGCCCATCCCGCAGAGTCTCCATCCATACCGTGATCTGTTCTACGCTGCTGCAGCGGTAGATGGAACGGTAGGAGCCGTTCCAGCCTTCAAAGATCTCTGAGAGATTCACCTCGCCCTCCGGCAGGAGAGACATGGCCAGGTACATAATGTTGCAGGCGCCGTCAATGGCCTGCAGATAGCGGTTGGGATGGGAGGCAAACAGTTCGATGATGGAACTTAGCGTCCTGGAGAGAACATCAGTGTCAAATTCTTCAAAGGAACGGATCATATCACGTTTAAAGATGGACAGATTAAAGGAACTCTGGAGCGAATTGGCGGAAGAGGACGAGAAGCTGATGACCGGTTGGTTGTCGGAAGCTTTTCGAGCGGCTTCGCGCGCTTCCTGATATGACTCACTGACGGCAAAGGGAGTGTTCACGGCGGTCCCCGCTCCGATTCTTAAGTTCGCGTTAAAATAAGTATGGACGATGGAACTGGCATCTCCTAAAGCTCTGGCCGTCAGATCGCCCGACTCTTTACCCGAAAGCAGGCAGAAGATGACTGCAAAATGCTTCTGATCCAGAGATACGAGATGGCATCTGGAGTATCGGGTCAGGACGTCACGGATCATCTGGAGACAGCCGGAATAGAGCTGGGCCAGCTGTTCACGGGTCAATGGGAAGCGGTCAGACTCACAGATTTCACAGCAGGCGGCCTGGTAGGAAAAATCCTGAAATGGAAATTTCAAATCCCGTGCCTGGAGTTCGAACTGTTCCCGGCTGTCAAATAAATTGTATAAAAGCCGCATGAAAAATTTTTCCGACATACTCTGGTTTAAGAGTACTGCCTGCGGGTCTTCCGCTTTGCGGATATCCTCCAGGCGCTTGACGGCCTTGTCCACGGCGGCTTTCAGGCTGTCTGCACTTAATTCCAGCTTTACCAGGTATTCAATCACTTCATAATGAATCGCTTCCTTTACGAGACCGAATTCCTCATAGCTGGTCAGAACAATAAAAAGTGGGAGTCGGCCATATTTTTCTGAACACAACTTGATGAGCTCCAGCCCGTTCATGACCGGCATCCGGATATCTGTGATGACAACCTGGGGGGAAGTCTCCTCGATCTGCTCCAGGGCATGTTCCCCGTTTGCCGCGATGCCGCAGATCTCGATGCCAAGTCGTTCCCAGTCAAGCATGGATTTGATACCGATCTGAACGAGCGGCTCATCATCTGCAATTAATAGTTTTATCATGCCTGTTTTTCCACTCCTTCCTTCTTATGGATATAGGGTATCCGAATCGTCATGGTGGTATAGACGCCGGGCTCGCTGGTGATTGTGATTCCGTAGCTGGCGCCGAAGTCATATTTGATCCGATTATTTACATTGCTGATTCCGATGTGCTTAAAGAAATCTGAGCCTTCCAGAGACTCACCGGACATTACTTTTTCAATTGTCTCCTGTGACATTCCGATGCCGTCATCAGTGACGGATAAAACGAGAACTTTCGTTTCACCGGAGCCCTCGGAGGATGCGAATACCGTAATAGTGCCGGGAGCCCGTTTGGGCTCAAGACCGTGGAAGAGGGCGTTCTCGATGAGTGGCTGAAGAGAAAAACGGTGTACCATGCAGCCGAATAAATCTTCAGAAGCGATCTCGTACCGGATAGAGATGCTGCTGCCGTACCGGTACTGCTGAATCTGAAAGTAATCGCCTGCCAGCTCCAGTTCTTCCTTAAGCGTAATCATGGATTCGCTTCGTTTGGACACATTCTTCAGCAGTCTGGCCAGTACGGTCATCATGTCTGCAATTCCCGTGGCTCCCTGAATGGTTGCCATCCATTTGACGGAGTTTAAGGTGTTATAGAGAAAATGCGGATTGATCTGGCTCTGCAGAATCTGATATTCCAGATCCTTTTTCTGCCGCTCCTGCTCGATCCTGGTGTTCATTAAGTTCACTACATTCTCTGACAAGTCGTTGATCCCTTTCCCGATTTCTCCCAGCTCGTTTTCCCATTCTATATCGGGATTTTTATCAAAAATTCCGCGGGAGATGGAATCCATGTTCTGGCGGAGCTGGTGAACCGGCTTTACGATGGTCCGGTTTAAAAAGTACATGAGAACGACACCGAAGGAAAGCGCGGCAAACAGAATTCCAGCGATTATACAGGTATAGAGCGTCTGCTGGGCCCGGTCCCGCCTGACAGACAGGACTTCTGTAAGCTGAAAGTCGGGAATTCCCAGAGAACAGGTGAGAATCGTGCGTTTTCCGAGCCCGGGCAGTATGGCTTCCATGGCTTTGGAACTGGTGCTTATGGTACTGCCCTTTAAATCGGACACCTGCTGATATTCAAAGGGAGATTCCGTCAGTGTACCTTTATCACAGAGGTAATTCTTCTCGCCGATGGTAAGGTAGAGAAGGCTGTCCGATTCCAGCGGATAGGCTTTTAGACGGCTTGTGATCAGCTCTGGAGAGATCTCTACGTAGAGCCAGCCGGTAGTCTGGCTGCTTTCGCCGCTGTAAATGGGGCGAACCACTGGTATGATGAATTCGTCACTGATCCTGTTGAAGGGGTTCTGTACCATTCCGTCCCATTGAAATGACGATGCTTCGTAAAGCGGAATGAAGAAGTCCTGAGAGGCAATCAGGGAAGCGGCATCTGCACGGTCGGGAACAGAAGAGTAGAACATCTGCATATAGGCCAGAGGATTATCCGAGGACAGGATAAGTCTTCGGATGTAGTTGGATTGATTATGCAGGGTATATTCTTCCCAGATCCGGTCATACGTATCAAATGCCATCTGCGCCACCCGGGGATTTTTTGATGATATCTGACCCAGTGTTCCCTGGCCGTGGATGGTATCCATGTATTCGACGACATCGCTGCTGGAGCAGCACCATTTTACGAATGACAGGATGTTGTTTAAGTCCGCCGAGGTGTTGTCTGCAATGGATTGAAGATTGAATTCCGAGGAACGGATCATCATCTTTTTCTGATAGGAATGAAACGCATAAAAGCAGATGGTGACGGCCAGTACGGTCAGCGTGATGGTGAGAGCTGCCGTGAAGAATGTGATTTTGCCGCGGATAGATTTCAGCAGGCTGTTTTTTCGCATGGTTCCTTCCTCCTATTATAATAAGTTGATTCTACATCATTTTGAGGCTGATTTGAATACAATCCAAAAAAATTACTTTATTTGAGAAAAAAGTATATCTTTTCCGGATTGAAAGTACAAGAAAGTAAAAAAGTGAAACATTTTGAATGTTTTTCCATTCAAACAGGAGGGGGCAAGGCTATATAATACAGGTACAGCGAATGGCTGGTATGAAAAAAAGATACGGAGGGGAAGAGATCATGTATAAGAAAAGAGTATTGAGTCTGGTATTGGCCGGAATTCTCGCGGCATCGGCACTTGGAGGCTGTGGTAAAAGCGATCAGGGAGGATCCTTAAAACAGGCGGAGGATACAGCTGCTGATACATCCGGTCAGGCAGAGGGAGAAGGGAAAACGGTTCTAAAATGGGCCTTATGGGATTTAAACTCCGTCTTCTATTATAAGACGATGGCAGAGGCATATGAGGCCGCCCATCCGGACATAGAAATTGAACTGGTAGATCTGGGAAGCGCAGGCGGAACGGATTACATGACCAGCTTAAGCATTGAACTGACCGGAAAAGACACGGAATTCGATATGGTGTGTATCCAGGATGTTCCGGGCTATTCCACACTGGTGAAAAAAGGCGTGCTGGAGCCCCTTACCGGATATATTGAGCGGGATGGCTTTGATTTATCCGGATATGGCGGACTGACCGATCAGGTGACACTCGATGGAAAGTTGTATGAACTGCCGTTTCGAAGTGATTTCTGGGTGCTTTACTATAATCCGGACCTGTTTGAGAAAGCCGGAGCGGAGTGTCCGTCCAACGATATGACCTGGGCGGAATATGATGCTCTTGCCAGAAAAGTGACGGATACCACGCCAGGAAAAGAGGTTTACGGCACTCATTACCATACATGGAGATCCTGTGTGGAATGCCTTGGACTGACGGACGGAAAACAGACAATGGTGGATGGAACGTACGATTTCCTGAAACCGTATTATGAGATGGTGTTAAAACAGCAGGAGGATGGAGTATGCCATAACTATGCGGAACTCAAGACGACGGGACTTCATCATTCGTCTGCATTTGCCCAGGGCAATGTGGCTATGTATATCATGGGAACGTGGCAGATTTCCGGATTTATCAATAAAATCAAAAGCGGGGAGTTTACGGAGATCCCAAACTGGAGAATCGCGAAAATGCCTCATTCCGAGGGTGTGGAAGCGGGATCTACTATTGCAACGATCACAGGAATAGCGGTTCCGGCCATGTCCGATCATAAGGAAGAGGCATGGGAATTCATCAAATTTATGGCGGGACCGGAAGGCGCGGAGATTGTGGCGGACAGCGGTTCTATCCCGGCCGTTAAAACCGAAGCGGTCATTGATAAACTTGCGGCGATGGATGGCTTTCCGCAGGATGAGCAGAGCCGGGAAGCGCTTCATACGGTAAACACTTACTTAGAGATGCCAGTACATGAAAAGACCGTTCAGATTGATACTGCTTTAAATGAGGTACATGACGGTATCATGACAGGGGCAGTGTCTGTCAACGACGGAATTGCCCAGCTGAATGAGGAAATACCAAAGATACTTGCAGAGTAAAGCCATACAGGAAGGCAGGGAAGCTTCATGAATCAACGTCTGATTGAAACCGCATCCTTTATTAATCGACACATTCCTGATTTGAAAAATAATATAATTCGTGAAGCTGATTTGGCGCTGGAGGGGATGCTGATTCTTCCAGGAAGCGGCGGAAGTCCCGTGTTTGTCGGGAATCCACCGATGTGGAAGGAGAATCCGACGCCGCAGAAAGACAGGGAGGCTGTCTTTGTCCTAAACCGGATGGGACACTGGAAGACACTTATCGAGGCATTTATGCTGACGGGAGATGGAAGGTATGCCAGTAAGGTGACGACAGAGTTTAAAAACTGGGTGCAGGTCTGCCAAAGGCCTGCTATACCGGTAAGAGGTGCGGGGGGATATTCCTCAGTATCGCGGACAGCCGATTTGATTGATAAATTTGACGCGGGGGAGCCGAAGTATGCTCCCTGGCGAAGTCTGGAAGCGGGCTTTCGCATGTTCCTGTCCTGGTATCTGATCGGGGACTGTCTGGAAGATACTCCTTATGTGACGGAAGAGATCAGAAAAGGACTGCGGCAGTCCGTAACGGAACATGCAGAAGTGTTGGAGTTTGTAAGCCCGCGTCTCTATCCGGGAGCGGACCATAATCACTATCTGATGGAGATGTGCGGATTGTTATTTGCATCCTGTAAATTTCCGGAACTGCCGGGGGCGGGAGAATGGCGTGCTTTGGCCGCGGCAGAGCTGGAACGCTGTCTGGCGAAGCAGTATACAGAGGGCGGGGGGCAGCTGGAAGGCTGCCCTCACTATCATAATGAGTGTCTTGTGCTGCTGCTGCGTTCCCTTCTGGCGGTTAAAGAAAAGAATGGAAACGCCTGCTTTACCAGAGCATTTGAGGAAGGGCTTCGCCAGGCACTTATCTATTCGCTTCATACGTGCAGACCTACAGGCGTAGGAGTGCCGTGGGGAGATTCGGATGCGACAGCTGCTCCGATAAAGAGTGTGCTGTACGGGTGGTTCGTATTTGGCGATACAGAGCTTGTAGAGATGGCTGTGCGCCTTGCAGGCCTGGATACCGTGCGCGGGGTATTTTTATCTTCCATATGGGATTGTCCGGCTCCAGAACGGTTTGAAGAGCTGATGAGGCAGTTTGAAAACAGAATGAGAAAGGGGAAAAAGGAGAGCTGGGAGGCAGGACTTCCATTGACGGCATGGTTTAAGCCTCTGTCACAGGTGTGCATTCGTACTGCCTGGAACAGGGAGGCTGTCAGCCTGTTTTTTGCCTGCCGCCTTCCGGTGCAGAACTCTCACTCGCATATGGATCCGGGTGGATTCGACTTTACGGCGTATGGCAGAAATATGATCGCGGATCCGGGGCGTTTTACTTATAATGAAATCCCGGAGAGAGCACTGTTTAAGTCGGCATTTTCCCATACCACATTGACTGTCAATGGAAAAGAGCCGTTTGAATATCGATCTTCGTGGAGCTACGGGGAACAGGGGAGAGGAAAGATTACAGGACTTTTACTGGAAAACAGGCGGAATCCCGGGCTGTACCGGATTGCGGCAGAACACGTTTTTGAAGGATACCGTCACCAAAGAGTTCTGATTACCGGCTTTTCAGAGGAGCAGCCGTTCCTTGCTGTGATTGACCGGGTAGATGGGCTCGGGAGAGAGGACCGGGTGGAGCTTCATTTTCAGGTTAATTATACCAGAGCGTGTCTGAAAATTCATTCCTGCCATCTGCACGCCCCATTTCGCGGGAGGTTTACCCCGAATTCACTTAACGCAGCCCGCTGCACCGCACTCATTCGGGGCAAATCTCCCACAAAATGTGCCGCACATCTGACAGAAAGCAATTTTCAGACACGCTCCAGGGGAAGATCGGCCGGTCAAACAACTATCTTCTGGGAGCCAGGAGCCCCTTCATTAATCATTGCAGGAGACGGCAGAATGAAACCATCTTTACGCAATGGGTGGATTTCAGAAGCGATGGATCAGAAACGCCCCTCACTTATTCTGGATTTCCAGGAGGAGAAATGCGGGGAGGAAGAGGACGGTTTGAAGGGCGGAGGGGGAAACAGCGATGAAGAGACACGGTACTTTGCCACGGTTTTATTGCCGGTGAGGGCGGAAGGCGACGTGGACGTCCGCGG
This sequence comes from Hungatella hominis, assembly GCF_014288005.1. Taxonomy (NCBI): domain Bacteria; kingdom Bacillati; phylum Bacillota; class Clostridia; order Lachnospirales; family Lachnospiraceae; genus Hungatella; species Hungatella hominis. The sequence continues at coordinate 244,533 of NZ_JACOPB010000004.1, read as the reverse complement.
CCTGTACGCGGATAAGTCCGGTTTTCATATGGAGCTTGATGGGATGACATATCACATAGATTTAAGAGAGAGAACAGAGTCATGAATGTAGAAAATGAGTACATGGAATTGTTAAAAAGCTGGTGTGACGGGCTGATCGGACTTCAGTTTAAAGAGGAGAATAATCCACGTCTTGATGGCGGCATTTTCTGCCCATCCTGTATGATGATCCATGGGCGATGCCACGACGCGATCTATCCGATGATGGTTCTGGCAGACCGATTAAACGAGGAGAAATATTTAACCGCTGCTAAACGTCTGTTTCAGTGGAGTGAGAATCTGCTCTGTGATGACGGAAGTTACTATAATGACGCTCAGAATGACTGGGCGGGAATCACCGTTTTTTCTGTGATTGCTTTGACCCATGCATTGGAGTTTCATGCCTCCCTGCTTTCTGAACAGGAGAAAGAACTGTGGGAAGCGCGGCTATATACGACGGCGGAATGGGTCTTTCAGACGATCACGCCGCAGTTTGATGTCAATATCAATTACCATGCCGCCTGCGCGGAGGCGATGGCGCTTACCGGGACGTATTTTCAGCGGGAAAAATATCTGAGGCGTTCGGATGAGATGGCAGATTTTTGTATGCGGTATATTGCGGAAGAAGGTCTGTTTTTTGGAGAGGGGAAACCGAGGGACGCTGTGTCGCCGAAAGGCTGCAGGCCCGTGGACATCGGCTACAATGTGGAAGAGAGTCTGGCTTCTCTTCTGGCCTATGGAGCAATCAGGAAAAATGAGCTGGTACGTGCTGAGGTAAAGCGCATGCTATGGGCGCATCTGGAATTTATGAACCCGGATGGAGGCTGGGATAATACGGTAGGGACAAGAAACTACAAATGGAGCTATTGGGGCAGCAGGACTTCCGATGGCTGTCAGCTGGCATATGGACTTCTGGGAGATGAGGAACCGGTATTTTCGGAGGCTTCATACCGGAATATTCAATTATATAAACAGTGTACCCATGACGGCATGCTCTATGGAGGCACCGATTATTATGCACACGGGGAACTGCCCTGTGTACACCATACATTCTGCAAGGCAAAGGCCTTGGCGCTGCTCCTGGATTCCGGAGCCGTGAATGTAACTCCGTCGGAGCTTCCGTCGGAGCATCTGGTTCCAATAAAATATTGGCCGGTAATTGACACATACCGGATGGCATGGGGCGGTTTTATAGCAACGGTGACGGCATACGATATTGAATATAAGCCGGGCGGCCATGCTTCGGGAGGAACGATGACCATGCTGTGGCACAGAAATGTGGGAATGATTATGGCTTCATCTACCGTCGAGTACGCTCTGATCGAGCCCACCAATGGTCAGCTTTCCTTAAAAAAGAGCGGTCACAGACCTATGACGATGAGGCTGGAGACTTGCGGGGGACCATATTTATCGAGTGCATATGATTACCGAGCCGTCTTTAAACATGATGCTGCCATGAGCGGAATGGCAGTCTGTCTTGAGGCCTCGGGACATCTGACAGACCGGTCGCATAAGGTAGTATCTTCCGAATGGGACGGAGCATACAGATTTTGTTATCGCATGGAGGAGTACGGGGTTATGATCCGCGCAGTCGTGGAAGAATGTGCGGAAAAGGTACGCTGGGTGATCCCTCTGGTTGGAAAGCATGAGGGCGGACTGGAATGTCTGAATGGAAAAAATAGATTCCGGATCTGCGGAGAATGCGGACACGTAGTTCTGGAGCTGGACAGGGAACCGGAAGAAGTAAATCCAATTTTCTTCCTGAACGGTGGTTTCGAGGGCTGGGAAGTGGTTCTCTGTATGGAGAAGGGAGAAGCCGGGAGGTGTTGGATCCGTGTGGAGACGTGAGCGGAATAAGGAGAATAGAAGCCAGGGAGCGGAATAATAAAGCAGGGCAGATGCATCGCGTGGGGATTCGTGCATTTGCCCTGTTTCTTTTTCGTTATAATACTATTTACCCAGACAACCCTTCATCACTTCATAAGCACCCTTTTCCCAGATATCTGCCACATAACCGGCGACGGCGTCCTCGAATCCGGCGATGGCGGTTAAGTCCTCACCCCAGAACTCTTCGTTGGAGCAGACTGCGTAAACCAGAGTCTTTGCATCGTCCTCCCTGTGATCGTAGAAAAACTTAAGGATCGGGCGGTCATCTTTTACCGTATATTCATTACCGGCCGGTCTCGCTGCAATCAGTCCGTCTTCGGTAAGCTGCTTTCCGTGGTAGAACGCGATATAGAATGCAAAGGAAGCGGTGATACATTCCGGAAGCTTGCCGGTGTTTGCAATATAGCCCTTTAAGGAAGGCATAACGCGTGCTTTCCACTTGGAGGTGGAGTTTAAGGAGATGGAGAGCAGCGCGTGATCGATAAATGGATTCTTAAAACGCTCCGTAACAGAAGCGGCGAAGCTCTTAAGCTCTTCCTTTGGAAGCGTCAGAGTCGGGATGATCTCATCGTAAATGGTCTTGTTCATAAAGCCGCAGATCACTTCGTCTTCCATACAGTCACGGACAATATCCTGGCCGGCTAAGTATGCGCCTAAGACGAAGGAGGTGTGAGCACCGTTTAAGATACGGACCTTTCTCTGCTTGTATGGCTTGTGATCGTCGGTGATGAGGACCGGAAGACCGGCCTTCTCAAATGGAAGCTCTTCTTTTAAACTCTCAGGTCCTTCAATGACCCAGAATCCGAAGACTTCTCCGGTGTCGATAATGTTGTCCTGGTAGCCCAGCTCTTCACAGATGAAAGCGGCTTCATTTCTCGGATATCCGGTTACGATCCGGTCTACCAAAGTGGAGCAGAATATATTCTCCTGTTTGATCCAGGTGACGAATTCTTCTCCTAATTTCCACTGATCTGCATACTGCAGGACGCATTTCTCCAATTCTTTTCCGTTGTTGTCGATCAGCTCGCAGGAGAGGATGACAAAGCCCTTTCCGGCTTCTTTTCCAAACGTTTCGAATCTCTTATATAAGAACTGAGTCAGCTTTCCCGGATAGCTGTCCGCCGGCACATCGGTAAAGCTGCAGGCCGGATCGTAGGTGATGCCGGCTTCCGTTGTGTTGCAGGCGATGAAACGTAAATCCGGATTCTCTGCACAGGCGAGAACGGCGTCGTAATCCTGATAGGGATTTAAACATCTGCTGACACAGGAGATCACACGCTTGTCATTGACCTTCTTTCCATTTTCAAAACCGCGTAAAAACAGAGTATATAAGCCTTCCTGCTCATTGATCATATCAGCGAGTCCGGGAGCGATGGGCTGGCATAAAACGACTTTGGAATGAAATCCTGCCTTTTCGTTCATCATATCAATAAAATAGTCCACGAAAGCGCGCAGGAAATTACCTTCGCCGAACTGCAGCACACGTTCCGGTGCGTCCTTTAACAAATATCCGTCGTAGCCCTGTTTCTCCAGTGTCTCATAACATAACTTTTCCATTTGAAATACTCTCCTTTATATGATTTCTATAGTGTAACTCCCTGCTTAAAGATGGCCATATCATGGAAGCCTGCTTCTTCTGACTTAACTTTCTTTCCGGAAGCAACCTCCAGGACAAAATCGAAGAAGTCATTCTTTAATGTGTCCATATCCGTGTCTTCTACCAGTCTGCCGCAGTTAAAATCGATCCAGTTGCTCTTCTTTGTGCTGAGCGCAGTGTTGGTCGATATCTTCATGGTCGGAACCGGACAGGCAAACGGTGTACCGCGTCCTGTGGTGAAGAGTACGATGTGGGCGCCGGAGGCAGCCAGCGCGGTGGAGGCGACCAGGTCATTACCAGGGGCGCTTAACAGGTTTAAGCCTTTTGTGTGAACGGGTTCTCCATACATTAAGACGTCCATGACCGGAGCGCTGCCGGATTTCTGAACGCATCCCAGCGACTTGTCCTCCAGGGTAGAGATACCCCCCTTTTTGTTGCCGGGAGACGGGTTCTCGTAGATGGTCTGATTGTGGCTGGTAAAATAGTTTTTGAAGTCATTGATCAGATGAACGGTTTTTTCAAAGGTCTCTTCATTGATACAGCGGTTCATGAGCAGTGTCTCCGCCCCGAACATCTCGGGAACCTCGGTCAGTATTGTGGTTCCGCCCGCGCCCACCAGCATGTCTGAGAATGCACCGACTGTGGGGTTGGCTGTGATGCCGGAGAGTCCGTCGGATCCGCCGCATTTCATGCCAATGATGAGTTCGCTGCAGCTGACCGGTTCACGCTCGAAGCTGCCGGCATAAGCGGCCAGTTCGCGGATCAGTTCCAGAGAGTCGGCGATCTCATCGTCAGATTCCTGTGCTGCCAGGAACTTGATACGGCGTTCATCATATTCTCCGATATAGCGTTTTAATTCCGTGATGTTGCTGTTTTCGCATCCAAGGCCGAGAACGAGGACACCGCCGGCGTTGGGATGATTGATTAAATCGGCCAGAATGGTTCTGGTATGCTCCTGGTCGTCACCCATCTGGGAACAGCCATAGGGGTGTGGGAAAGCCGCCACATCTTCTACGGTTCCGCTTATGAGGCTCTTAGCCTGACGCTCAATGGCCTGGGCAACGTTATTGACACAGCCTACAGTGGGGATGATCCAGATCTCGTTGCGGACGCCGACTTTTCCGTCCGGCCGGCGGTAACCGTGAAAGAAGCGTTCTTCCGCTGGCGTGGGAGCAGTTTCCTGTTTGTCGTAGGAGTAGGTGAGCAGATCGCCCAGCCCGGTCTTTAAATTGTGCGTGTGGATCCAGCTTCCTTTTAAAATCGGTTCCTTTGCGATTCCGATGGCACAGCCGTATTTCATGACGGAAGCGCCCTCTGCGATGTCGGTTAAAGCGAACTTGTGTCCCTGAGGGATATCGGAGACGAGCGTGACCGTCTGATCATTCACAGTTACGGTGGTGCCGGAGGCCAGCGGCTTTAAGGCTACAGCTACATTATCCCCGGAGTGAATTTTAATAAAGTCCTGCATAATCGTTCTTTCCTTTCTGCAATTCCATGTAACGATTCAGCTGTACAAACTGATATAGGGCGGAACGCCCGAGCTTCTTACTTTCGTGCTTTACGAAAATAAGAAGATGCACGGCTTCAGGGTTACAATTTAAATATTCCAGTTGATATAGAATGTAAGTACTTACATAAACCATACACCATTTTTGTCACTTCGTCAATAGGGAAAATAAAAAGAATACGGTTGCTTTTCATGAATGGATCAGATATAATGTAAGAAAAAGTGTAAGCGCTTTCGCACTGTGTTCCAGAGCGTCGGTGCGTCAGGATAAAGAGGGTTCAAAATGAATATTTACGATATAGCAGAGCTTGCAGGGGTGTCCATCGCCACCGTATCGCGTGTGGTGAACGACAGCCCGCGTGTCAGCGAGAAGACAAAACAGAGGGTCCGCGCCATCATGGAGGAGAACGGTTATACGCCAAACGTGTTTGCGCGGGGCCTGGGACTGGACTCTATGAAGACCATCGGGATTATCTGCCCGGATGTATCGGATTCCTATATGGCATCGGCGGCATTTCACCTGGAAGGCCGTCTGCACGAGTACGGGTATGACTGTATTCTCTGCTGCAGCGGATCCCGGCAGGAGAATAAGGAAAAGTATGTGAGTCTTCTGTTAAATAAGCGGATCGACGCGCTGATTCTGGTGGGATCGACGTATGCCGGCGAGGGCGGAGACGACCGGAAGGCGGATTACGTAAGGAATGCGGCGAAGACGGTTCCTGTATTTATGATTAACGGTTACATTAAGGGCGATCATGTGTATTGTGCTTTCAGCGACGATTACGGCGCTACCTATGACGTGGCTTCGCAGATGATTGAGGCGGGAAGAAGACGGATTCTGTTTCTGTGTGATTCCCATTCTTACAGTGCGAATCAGAAGCTGGCGGGATATGAGGCGGCCTTAAAGGACCATGGACTGCCTGTGCTGGGGGACTTAAAGCTGTATGTAAAGAACCGGATCCATTCGGTGAGAGACATTCTTTTAGAGCGGCGGGATTTGAAGTTTGACAGCGTGCTGGCTACGGACGACGGCCTGGCCGTGGGTGCGATCAAATACGCCAACGCCAAGCTTTTAAAGATTCCGGAGGAACTCTGCATCACCGGATTTAATAATTCTGCGCTTTCCATCTGCTGTGATCCCGAGCTTTCTTCCATTGACAACAAGGTAGAAGAGCTCTGCGCCATCACCACGGATCAGATGATGGCGGTTCTGCGGGGCGAGGAGAAATCTGTGGAGCAGAAGAGCCAGGTCCCCTGCAGACTGGTGAAGCGGTGTACTACGGATTTTTAGGGGCTATTGTCATTCGTTCTGTCTTGTGATATACTACGTTCGGATGAAATAACCATAGAAGGAACGGTGTTTTTATGATAGAGGAGAAACAGGATCGTATTGTATTATGCGGAGCCAATTCCTATGAGCAGAAGTACTATTTTAATGAACAGTTTTCCAACCTTCCTGAGAACATACGGCAGGAGCTTCAGATTATGTGTGTGCTGTATACAGAGGATGTGGGCGGAATTCTGACGCTGGAATTTGAAGAGGATGGTACGCTGGAGTTTTTAGTGACGGCTGAGGAGACAGATTATTTATTTGACGAAATAGGAAGTGTGCTGAAGATCAAACAGTACCAGACGGAAAAGAGAGATCTTTTGGAGGCCCTGGAGATGTATTACCGGGTTTTTTATCTGGGAGAAGAGATTGATGAGGAAGAGGAATCGTGAAGCTTAAGATTGGTAATGTAACACTTGAGAATAATCTGATTCTGGCGCCGATGGCAGGGGTAACCGACCTGCCATTTCGCATTCTGTGCAAGGAGCAGGGCTGCGGCATGGTGGTGACAGAGATGGTGAGCGCGAAGGCGATTCTTTATAAGAACAGGAATACGAAGGCGCTCCTGGAGGTAGAAGAGAGAGAACGTCCGGTTTCGGTTCAGCTGTTTGGTTCCGATCCGGAAATTATGGCGGATATTGCGAAGCTCATCGAGCCGGGGCCTTTTGATATCATCGATGTCAACATGGGATGCCCCGTGCCGAAGATCGTTAATAACGGCGAAGGCTCAGCGATGATGAAGAATCCCAAGCTGGCGGAGGCGGTTCTTGGCGCCATGGTGAAGGCTGTAAAAAAGCCTGTGACAGTGAAGTTCCGCAAGGGTTTTACGGACAGCGATGTGAACGCGGTGGAATTTGCCAGGATGGCCGAGAGCTGCGGCGTGGCTGCGGTTGCGGTTCACGGCAGGACGAGGGAACAGTATTATTCCGGGACCGCAGACTGGGATATTATTCGCAGGGTAAAAGAGGCCGTGAAGATACCGGTCATCGGAAATGGAGACGTCTTTGCCCCCGAGGATGCAAAGGCGCTGCTGGACGAGACGGGCTGCGATGGAATTATGATTGCGAGAGGGGCAAAGGGCAACCCGTGGATATTCTCGAGAACGCTCCATTACCTGGAGACGGGGGAACTTCTTCCGTCCCCAACCATGGAGGAACTGCAGAACATGGTTCTGCGCCATGCGAAGATGTTGGTGGAATACAAAGGAGAGTATCTGGGAATCCGGGAGATGCGCAAGCACATGGCCTGGTATACGGCCGGACTGCCTCATTCGGCAAAACTGCGGAATGATATCAACGCGGTGGAAACATTAGCGGATTTGGAAACACTCGTGATGGAACGGTTTGCAGGACATTTCAGATGATGAAATGTCCTGTTTTACTTTCCGGAAAAATGTTCCGTTAAAGGAAAAAATTTTACAGACATATCCGCGCACTCTAAAATGTGATAGAATAAGTAAAATAATGAAAATTTGAGGGAGGCGCGTCATGACCGATGTCTATGAAAATTGCCCTGTATTTGAGAATGACAGTTATATTTTGAGAATGACCAGTCAGCAGGATAAATCCGATTTGTTAAAGGTTTATTCTGACAAAGCTGCCGTATCATTTTTTAACAGTGATAATTGCGGCAGTGACGACTTTTATTATACACGCTACGGACTGTTTTACGGACAATGGACTGCTCAGATTGGATATCCGGAGCGATTACGAAAGAGCAGGCGAAATTACAAAAATATTGAAAATGATCATAGAACCCGCGTAAACACTCTTTCATTGCGATAAAATTGCTGCAAAAGCCATAGCCGCAGCAGCAGAGCGAATACGCGCGTTAGAGCAGTTGGGTTTTAAGTATACAGACGAAAAGTTATTCGGACATGATGGAACGAAATATGATTCATAAAATGCACATGGAGACTCGTGTCTTTAGGCATGAGAGGAATTGTGCCCCTCCTGACTCTTTCGCGAGCTCCTTCTCCTTTTTGCTTTTTTGTTTTTCAAACATTTGTTTACTTTTTACTTCTTATTATGGTAAAATATACTTAGTCCATAAATCTATTATGAGGTATAAAATCTATGAAATCTATTACCATTACTGCTAAAGTCAAACCACCTTCGGCGTCTGTCACACCTCCGATGATGCCTGATCCGCCTCTTCCAACGCTTTCAACAGCGCAGCAGTTGATTTTTCCATCGCATCAAACTGTTCCTTCTGTTCCGTACCGCCGGCACGGTTGTTCTGGCTGTCCAGCAGATCCCAGAGATTTTCCGGTGGCGTGAAGTCGGAGGGACCGGCGGTTACATGAAATACTTCGGGAAATATCCGGCCGAGTCCGGCTGCAATGCAGGAAGCAAACAGGCACGCCCCGTACTCATTGGTGTGTGTGTAGTCACCCGGATGGAAGTACCCGCAGGAGCGTTCCATGCTGGTCTTTTCATAGAAGCGTACCGAGAACTCATGCAGGTCGATGACCGGGGTATTCGTGGAAACGGCCACATCTTTTACCGCCTGCACGTGTTCCGCCAGCAGCTCATGGTAGGTGCCGTCCTCTTTCCAGATGTTGCGTCCGGGAGAGGTCACCAGCACGGGAATTCCGCCCAGGTCCCGGACTTCTTCGATGTATCTTCGCAGATTGACAGGATACTCCCTGTCGGCCCGCAGATGGGGAAGCTTCTGGTCGTTATGGCCGAACTGGATCAGGCAGAAGTCACCCGGACGGAGAAAATGCTTCACGATGTCCATGTGGCCTTCCTGACGGAAGGTTTCCGTCGTCAGCCCACAGTGCGCCTGGTTTTCTACGGCTATTCTGCCGTCTAAGAACGCCGGAAGTGCCTGGCCCCAGGAGGCGTAGCAGGCACCCGGAAGATAGGGGATTTCCGCGGACTGGTCTGTGACGGTGGAATCCCCGCAGAGATAGACTGTCGTTACGCCGTCGGAGACATTAGCTGCACCGGCTGCCTCAACCGCATCGGCTGCTTCGGCATAACAGGCCTCAATCCGGACAGCGCCGGGCTCCGGGGTACAGAACGTAACAAAGAGGTTTTCAACCGGATAGTACGCTTCGTGGTAGCGTGGAATGATGCCGGCTATGGACTGGTAAAAGGTGCGTTCGTACCGGTCCCCCTTCTTCAGGGTGATGATATCACGCAGAAGTTTCCTTCCGGTGAAGAGAAAGAGCTGTTCCACATCCTGAACGGCGGTCAGTGCGATATGAACCGCGTAGAGCCCGCAGGGGACCCGTTCTGTGATATAGCTGTGGGGAATCATACTCCCTGCAATGCCGTTGGCTAAAGAAAGAAGTGATGGGTCAAAGCCGTCTGACAGCTCCGGTATGTCAAGCCGGTCGGAATCAGCCGTGAGATGGTCTGCGGCTGTATTGTGAAAAAATGGCTGAAAATGATACTGCATCTTAAAGTTCCTCCTGAAATGAATTTTCAAATACGCTAGTGGGATGCACTGGGTTCCGCTGGGCCGGCCGGTCCGCGTAAGCCGGTGATGTAGGCGCTGGGGGCCATGCCGGTTTTCTTCTTGAAGAGCTGGGAAAAATACTGTGGATTGTTGCCGAAGCCGACCCGCTCGGCAATATCCGAGATCCGGTCCATCTCCTCGTTTTCGATGTATTCCTTTGCCTTTTGAATCCGCTCATTGGTCAGGTAATCGGAAAAGCGTATGCCGGTCTCCTTCTGAAATTTTCTGGATACATAGTCTACATTCATATATAAATGCTGCTCAGCAATGTATTTCAGCGTCAGGTTGGGATTCTCCAGATTTTCCCTGATATATGTAAAGATCTGCCTGGTCATGCTGCTGACGGTTTCCGTTCTGGAGCATCCCTCCATAAGATCTGTAAGCTTTTGAAAGACGGATTCCTTCAGCGCGTCAAGATCACTCTCCCCCTCGGCCTGCATCAGCCACTCCGTGAGGCCGGAGCCGGAGATATTCGGGTTGCCGAGCGTGATTTTCAGGAACATACTGCCGGACAGCTGTTTGAGGAAACGGATGTCCATGATATCGGAGATCAGTTCCATGAGGCTTTCCATGGCGGAGGCGCTGCCCTCGGCAATGGCGCGGCAGTAATTTTCAGTCTCCTGGGTGATTGCGGTATAATTGCAGGTGCATAAGGCATGGTAATTGTTTACGTAGTAAAAGGTGCTGAATCTGCGGATCTTTTCGAGGACGACGCCGAACAGGCCTTTTAAGTCGGTATACGTCTCCATTTGAAGCTCCAGGCTGGTGTGCTGGCCCTCTAAGCTGACGCGGTCCAGCTTCGCCTTCAGCTGGCCGAAGTCAAAGGAGATGTCCTGACAGAAGATCAAGAAGGTATTTCGCACATAGATTCCGTAGATGCTGACCTGCGGCAGACAGTTCTGGGCAAAATCGTTTAGAAGGCCCAGAAATTCCTCCAGATTCTCCTGTTCCAGATAGTAAATGTAGAACAGACGGTAGGGCGTAAAGTAAAAATCCATGTAGGGCTCATAGGTGGGAATAATCTCATCCAGCGATTTCTCCAGATAGAGGGCGTCGTTGATGATACTGGAGACGACATTGTGGCGGATGCTGTCCGCCTGGCTGAACTGGGAGTCCAATATCCGGCGCGTCTGGCGCCTGGCGTAGCAGTCACTGACACTTTCCTTTACGGCGTCAATGATCTGCTGCTCATTACAGGGCTTTAAAAGATAGTGGCGGACCCCATATTTCATGGCCTGTTTGGCGTATTCAAATTCCCCGTAGCCGGAGAGAAGGATGAACTGGGTGTCCAGATCCGTCTCGGATATCCGGCCGATCAGCTCCAGCCCGTTCATGCCCGGCATGCGGATATCCGTGATAACCAGGTCCGGAGATTCATCTAAAATCATGTTGTAGGCCTCGATTCCGTTGGAACAGAGACCGGCCAGTTCAATCCCATACTGGCTCCAGTCAATAATTGTGGAGATGGTCTCCCGGATGATGCGTTCATCGTCTGCAATGATCAGTTTCAGCATATGATTGGTTCTCCTTGACTTGAAATGGTATATGGATATCGGCGGTTGCGCAGTCGTCCTCATTTTTTAACTCCAGACCGTACGCGTCGCCAAACAGCAGGCGGATGCGCTGGTCAATGTTCATGAGACCGATGCCGAAGCCGTTCGGCTGCTTTTCCCGGCTTCTTAATTTTTCGAGAAGGTCTTCTTCAAAAACAGAACCGTTGTTTTTTACCCGTATCAGGACCTTATCATCCTCGTGGCGCACCAGGAGCTCCACGTGACAGGTCTCCGTCATCTCTTCCATGCCGTAGCGGATGGCATTTTCTATGAGCGGCTGTATGGTCAGCGGCGGCATCAGGATATGATGCAGATCGTCGGCCACCAGGGAGACGAAGTCCAGACGGTCCTCGAACCGTATTTTCTGTATCGTGATGTAGGCGCGGACCAGCTCCAGCTCGTAGTCCAGTTCCACCAGGGACTCGTGATTGCTGAGGGTGGAGCGGAGCAGCGTTCCGAGAGACTCCGCCATCATGGATATTTCCGCGTTTTTGGATGCCTTTGCCCTCCAGTTGATGGATTCCAGCGTATTATAGAGGAAATGCGGGTTGATCTGGGATTCCAGCGCCTTGATCTGGGCTTCCTTGCGCAGCAGTTCATTTTTATAATTCGTGTCCACCAGGGTCCGGATTCGGGTGGCCATCCGGTCGAAACGCTGGTGAAGCCGCCCGATCTCATCGTTTCGGACGCTGTAATCATAGGCGGACTGCTCCAGGGTGAGCTCATTTTTACTGAATCCATCCATCTTAACGATCAGCGCGTTGAAATGGCGAAGAATGGAGTAAATCAGCCACTGCGTTAAGGCGAGGGCGATCAGAATGCCGAGCACCATGATGCCCAGAATGATTTTCGCGGAGCGTCCGATGGAGTGAATGATGGAGTCAAACGGGATCAGGCTGATGTAGCGCCAGTCGTAATACGGAATATTGCTGCTTACTGCGAAATAGGTGTGGTTGTCCACCCGAAGGGTCTGGTACGTGTCGTCCTCCAGTTGGAGCGTCTGGGTTACCAGGTCTTTGGAGAGGCCGGCCGAGGAGTAGATGGTGTCCGGTCCGTCTGCCAGAATGTAGTAGCCGGTATCGAAGGTCTGGAAGGAACGGTTGATCGTATTGATCAGCCTGTCGGTATCCACGTAGATCAGCAGCCTTCCAATGGTGGAGAAATCCAGCGCCTCGATTTTCCTGATATTTCTTCCGAGAAAGAGGCCGGAGGTACTGCCGCCTCCGGTAGTCCAGCTGACCGCACCGTCGCCGGCCTCCGCGTTTTGCAGGGCTTTTTCAATAAAGCCGGGATCTGTCTTATTGTAAGCCGCCCAGTTGGTAGTGTTGGAAAATGAGTCATTGTACAGGACTATGTAAGAGACGCCATTCTGCCGGAAGGTCTCATAATAAGAAGACAGGGCTGTGTTGATGTTCCGGTTGGCATTGGAACGGACCACGGCATCCTCTGACTCATGGATTGCAGACAGGGAAGTCTGAATGGATGACGTCGATAAAATAATGGAGGACAGGCGTTCCACATCTTTTAGATTAGTCGATATGGTATTTGCCGAAAAACTCAAATTTCCCGCGATGGAACGGTAGAGCAGTTCGTTATAGGTCTTCGAAAGTATGTTGAAGCCAATGAAGGAAAACAGCAGGAGAGAGACTACATTTAACAGCACGATAAAGAAAATCTTCCATTTCAATGACAGATTTTTAAACAAGGTCAGGAGCCTGATTTTAATTGTTTCTGTTCTTTTTTTCATGAAAATTATCCTGCTTCTTTCTATATGAGATATTTATGGTTCAAGTGGAAAAACATGGCTATAAAGGTACATGGACAGTATATAATAACTGCATTGCAAACTCAAGATTTCGGAAAGGAAAGTCGGTTTTTTCTAAAAGGAAGTCGGTTTTATTTATACCGGTATCAGAGGAAACCAGTTTATAATAAACTTACAAACGAAACGGAAGAGCAGCACCGTTTTCAGAAAAAGATGGAGGATATGAAAATGAAGAAGAAATTGGCAGTAGTCCTGGCCGCTTCCATGGCGGCGGTATCTCTGGCGGCATGCGGCGGCACGGCGGAAAGCGGAAGCACGACGGGAGCGGATTCCCAGACAACCGCAGGTGCGGCGGCTGAAAATACGACAGCAGCAGCTTCCGGCGACGCGTCCCTGACGGTGGCCTGGTGGGGCAACCAGACGAGAAACGAGAGGACTCAGGCGGCGCTCGATAAGTATTCGGAGCTGAACCCTGGCGTGACATTCGACGGACAGTTCTCCGAGTGGTCTGATTACTGGAACAAGCTGGCGACCGCGGCAGCAGGCCATTCGCTTCCCGATGTAATCCAGATGGATTACGCTTACCTGGATCAGTATGTTTCCAACAATCTTCTGGTGGATTTGACGCCTTATATCGAGGATGGCACCCTGAATGTGGACAATTGCAGCCAGGACATCATTAATTCCGGATCGGTTGACGGAAAGGTGTATTCCATCGCAATCGGCATCAACGCGCCGGCCATGGTCTACAACAAGACCATCACCGACCAGGCGGGAGTGGAAATCAAAGACAACATGACGCTGGACGAGTTCGTAGCAGTCAGCAAGGAAATCTACGCAAAGACCGGATGCAAGACCAACATGGCATACGGCGTCTCCCAGGAAATCTTACAGGCTATGATCCGCGGCTACGACGGCCACGTGCTCTTTGACGAAGGGAAGCTGGGCGTGGACAGCGCAGACGAATTCGTACCATTTTACAAAGTATATGAGGAGGGCGTGAAGGAAGGCTGGTACATTGAACCGAGCGTATTTGCAGAGCTGACCCCGGGGTCCATCGAGCAGGATCCTCTGATCTACGGTTCCAGCCCGGAAACCATGTCTTGGGTAGCGTTCTGCTGGTCAAACCAGTATGCGGCGTTTACCAACGCAGCTCCGGAGGACATAAATTTAGACTTGACCACATGGCCGTCGAAAGACCCGAAAAAGTCCAACTTCTTAAAACCGTCCCAGCTCTTCTCCGTATCGGTGGATTCCAAGGATCCGGTTACCGGTGCTAAGATTATCGATTACTGGACCAATTCCATGGACTGCAACGAGATTCTTCTGGCCGAGAGAGGCGTGCCGATCTCTTCCAAGGTTGCCGAGGAACTGGCTCCGTCTCTGACAGAGAGCGATCAGAAGGTAATCAGCTTCATCAATGATGTGGTGACACCGAATTCTTCTCAGATCAACCCTCCGTATCCGAACGGAAGCGCAGAGGTATCCGACTTAATCAACAAGCTGGGTGAAAAGGTATGCTACGGCGAACTGACTGCGGAGGAAGCGGCAGAACAGCTTTATACCGAGGGAAATAAGATCATGGCAGAAAAGGCCAAATAACAGGCTGTAAACTGAAAACATATTGAGGGTGTCCCTATTTCGGCATAATCTGACTTACGGGGCGCCCTTTTTTCGAGAATGGGAAATAATCGAGATTGAGAAATAATCAAGATTGGGAAATAATCAAGATTGGGAAAAGGAGCAGATCTATGAATATGCTGAAAAAAGCAATGAATAATGAGCGCACGGCGGGAATTATCTTTACCATGCCGTTTACCATCGGGTTCCTGCTGTTTATGATAGTGCCGATGGGAATTTCACTGTACTATTCCTTCTGCAGCTATGATATTTTGTCTCCGCCTGTCTTCACGGGCCTGCAGAATTTCAAAACCATGTTTGCAGATGAAACGTTCTATAAATCCATTAAGGTTACCTTCTTCTTTGCATTTGTGTCCGTGCCGCTGCGTCTTTTATTTGCGTTGATCGTGGCGATGCTGCTGCTCAAGAGCACGAAGATGACCGGATTCTACCGCGCGGCTTACTACCTGCCATCCATCATCGGCGGCTCCGTTGCGGTCGCTATCTTGTGGAAGCGTATGTTTGCCACGGACGGCGTGATCAACAAGCTGCTTCAGGCAGTCGGCATCAACTGTACCATGTCCTGGCTGGGCAACACGAATACGGCGATCTGGGTGCTGATTATCCTGGCGGTGTGGCAGTTTGGTTCTTCCATGCTGATCTTTTTGTCCTCGTTAAAGCAGATTCCACAGTCGTTATACGAGGCGGCCAATGTGGATGGCGCGAACGGCATCTCCAAATTCTTCCGGATTACACTGCCGCTTCTGACACCGACGATCTTCTTTAACCTGGTTATGCAGATGATTAATGGTTTCCTGGCTTTTACGCAGAGCTACATCATTACCCAGGGAAAACCGATGAATTCCACACTGTTTTACACGGTGTATATGTACCAGCAGTCCTTCGAGTTCTATAACACCGGATACGGCGCGGCTCTGGCCTGGGTTATGCTGGCTATGATCGGAATGATCACGCTGTTCCTGTTTGCAACGAAGAAATTCTGGGTATACGAAGGAGGACTTTAATTATGAAGGCAAAGAAAAGAATTCGCGATGTCGTATACCATGTCATCGTTTTCGGTATTGGCATTCTCATGATCTATCCGCTGATCTGGATGTTCATGAGTTCCTTTAAGGAGACCAAAACCATTTTCCAGACGGCCGGAAGCCTGATTCCCAATCCGTTTACACTGGATAATTACATAAATGGATTAAAAGGATTTGCAAAGGTTCCATTTCTGGTATTCTTCAAAAATTCACTGTTTATCTCCGTAGTCGCCACGATAGGAACCGTGATTTCATCCGCGGTGGTGGCGTACGGGTTCGCACGTTTTGATTTCAAGGGAAAGAAAATACTGTTTGCGGCAATGCTTCTCTCCATGATGCTTCCGGCGCAGGTTTTAATGATCCCGCAGTACCTCTGGTATCAGAAGCTGGGCTGGGTGGGAAGCTATTTACCGCTGATTGTGCCGTATTTTTTTGCGATTCAGGGATTTTTTGTTTACCTGATGACGAACTTCATCGAGGGGATTCCGAAGGAACTGGACGAGGCGGCCAAGATAGACGGCTGCTCCTACCCGCAGATATTCGGAAGAGTCATTTTGCCGCTCATCACACCGGCCATCGTTACAGGAGGTATCTTCTCCTTTATGTGGAGATGGGATGACTTCCTCTCCGCGCTGCTTTACGTCAATAAGTCCATTAAGTATCCGGTCAGCCTTGCGTTAAAGCTGTTCTGCGATCCGGGCTCTTCCTCGGATTACGGCGCGATGTTTGCCATGGCTTCCTTATCCATTCTTCCGTCAGTGATTATCTTTATTTTCTTCCAGAAATATCTGGTGGAGGGAATAAGTACCAGCGGGCTGAAGGGATAAAGAAGAAAGAAGAAGGCACAAACGACGGTTGAAGATGGAGGAACGGGCAGATGGGAAAACTGGAATTTGACAGAAATTGTATGGAGCAGACTATGGACCGGATCGTGGAACGGACGATGCGGATGGATATGACCTGGGACTGGCCCTGCGGCGTCGCGTATTACGGAATCGCGGAGGCGTATGAGGCAACAGGAAAACAGGAGTATCTGGATCTTATGAAGGAGCGGGTGGATGAACTGATCAGTCTGGGGCTTCCCGATTTTACTGTTAACACCTGCGCCATGGGGCACGTGCTGCTCACCCTGTATCAGCACACCGGTCAGGAGGTCTATAAGGATATCATAGAGGCCAAACTGAATTATTTGGAACATGAGGCGCTCCGGTTCGGAGACCATGTCCTTCAGCACACGGTGTCGGCTGACAATGATTTTCCGGAACAGTGCTGGGCGGATACGCTTTTCATGGCCGCGCTTTTTCTGCTGCGGGCCGGAGTAATGCTTGAGAGGCCGGAGCTGACAGCGGATGCGCTGAAACAGTGGTACTGGCACATCCAGTATTTACAGGATGAGAAGAATGGTCTTTGGTACCATGGCTATAATCATATCACAAAGGACCATATGAGCGGGTTCTACTGGGGAAGGGCCAATTGCTGGGCAGCGTATACCATGTCCCAGGTGGCACACATTCTCCCGGAGTGTTATTTATATCCGGAGTATTTAGAGATCGCGGGAAGCTTAAACGAGCAGCTATCGGCTCTGAAGCTGTACCAGACGGACTCCGGTTTATGGCGCACGCTGCTGGATGATAACGAGTCCTACGAGGAAGTGTCGGCCTCCGCCGGGATTGCCGCGGCGATGCTGGCGAAAAAGAATCCTCTCTATCTAAAATATGTCAACAAAACGGTGCAGGGCCTTCTGGCCAACGTGACAGAGGATGGCCGCGTGATGAATGTCTCCGGAGGCACCGCTGTCATGAAGGACAGGGAAGGCTACCGCAATATCTCCCGTAAATGGATTCAGGGCTGGGGACAGGGCATGGCGCTCACATTTTTTGCCGGCCTTTTGCAGTATGATGCCATGAAAGGGGACGGAGCGCTTTAAGTTACAATTCACGGCCCGCGGTGGGGCCGTGAATTGTAACCGCTTTAATTGTGTGGCTGAGAGCAAAAAAAGACAATATTGTCATTATTTCCGTTATGTGGTATACTACCAACTGATATTATATGGCTTTAGCGGAGGCAGATGCTTCCGACAACGATGGCAGGGATAAAACCTGCCATTTCGTATTCTCTGTGCAGCGGTTTGCGGGGCGGTTTCGCTGTGGAGAGAGGCAGCAGGAGAGAAAAAACGGAAGTCGCCGGCTGGACATACTCGCATGGCCGCCGGCTCATTGTCCGCGGAATTAGACGGGAGGAGGAGTGTTCCGAATGGGAGAGCGGATTATTGAAACATGGATCCAGGCCAAGCATCCGAACCAGGAACTGTGCGAGGATGGCCTGTATACAGGCAGTAACTATTATGCGGTCATCGATGGGGTGACCAGCAAAGGAAGCCTCGTCTGGCCAGGGGAAAAGACGGGGGGCCGATTCGCCAAAGATGTACTTCTGGAGGCGTTGGAAACGCTTCCTGCGGATATGAATGCAAAAGGCGCTGTTTCCTATTTAAATGACGCGCTGCGGGAAGCCTCATTTCAGGCGGCGGAAAACCCGGAGGTACTGGAACGGGTGAGGGAGGAGCGGCCTCAGGCTGTTCTCATTGTATACAGCCGTATGCGCCGGGAGGTCTGGTGCTTTGGGGATTGCCAGTGTATGATCGGCGGCAGGCTTTACAGGAAGACGACGGTGATGGATGAGCTGACCGCGGGTGCCAGATCGGCTTACAACCAGCTGGAGCTGGCAGCCGGAAAGACGCTTGAGGAGCTGGCGGAGCATGACATGGGGCGCGAGTACATCATGCCGCTTCTGGTGGGCGAGTGCCAGTTTGCCAATGGTGACGGGGAGTATTCCTACGACGTGCTGGATGGTTTTCCCATCCATGAAGAACACACCCAGGTGTATCCGGTCCGGCCAGGAGAAGAAGTGGTGCTGGCGAGCGACGGATACCCGGAGCTTTTCGGAAATCTTGCGGAGAGCGAATCCGTCATCCGGGAGGTGAAGGAGACAGATCCCATGTGCATGTACCGTTTTAAGGGACCGAAAGGGATTGCCCCGGGTTTTCACAGCTTTGATGACAGGACGTATCTGCGGTTTATCCTGGAAGAGAATTGAAAATAAAGTGTGAGTTTGTAAAAAAGCAGAATAAAATACACCGGAAATGGATAAGAATAGAAAACACATTTTTTATGTCCCGGATCGGGAAGGGAAGGACCATTTTACGGCCGGTCAGGATTCCAAAACCGGAACTTGCATTTGCGAGGGAAAATAGGCGGAATTCTTGACAATCCGGGACGTTTAAGATATAATACTTTGAATGCGAAAGAGCGAGAATTAAACCAGGAGGAAGTAAAACCATGGCAGATAAGAAAAATATTTTAACATATGAAGGTCTTAAGAGATATGAGGATGAGCTTCAGAACTTAAAAGTAGTGAAACGAAAAGAAGTTGCCCAGAAGATTAAGGAAGCCAGGGAGCAGGGTGACTTATCAGAGAACGCGGAGTATGATGCTGCGAAAGACGAGCAGAGAGATATCGAGCTTCGTATCGAGGAGCTTGAGAAGCTGCTTAAGAACGCAGAAGTCGTTGTAGAAGACGAGATTGATTTAGATAAGATTAACATTGGCTGTAAGGTAAAGGTTTACGACGTGGATGAGGACGAGGAGATGGAGTTCAAGATTGTGGGTTCCACAGAGGCGAACAGCCTTCAGAACAAGATTTCCAATGAGTCACCGGTAGGCCAGGCATTGATGGGCAAAAAAGCCGGCGATGTCGTAGATGTGGAAACCCAGGCCGGTGTGATCCAGTACAAGGTGCTGGAAATTCAGAGAGTGTCATAAGTCCAAAAGTCAAGTTCACAAAGGAGTGTATATAAGTGGCAGAACAGCAGAACCAGAACCAGGTTAAGGAAGAGGATTTAAACCAGTTACTGAAGGTGCGCCGCGATAAGCTGGCGGAGCTGCAGGA
This sequence comes from Hungatella hominis, assembly GCF_014288005.1. Classification (NCBI taxonomy): domain Bacteria; kingdom Bacillati; phylum Bacillota; class Clostridia; order Lachnospirales; family Lachnospiraceae; genus Hungatella; species Hungatella hominis. The sequence goes on along the minus strand of NZ_JACOPB010000004.1, from coordinate 224,797 downwards.
AGCGGGAAAGGATCCGTTTAAGATTACAAAGTATGATGTAACTGTACACAGCAGTGATATTAAGGAAAATTATGAGGAATGGGAAGGAAAGGAAGTTTCCGTAGCAGGACGTATGATGTCCAAGCGTGTGATGGGAAAGGCTTCCTTCTGTAACGTTCAGGATTTAAAGGGAAATATCCAGACTTACGTAGCCAGAGACAGCATCGGCGAGGAGTCCTATAAGGATTTCAAGAAGATGGATATCGGCGATATTGTCGGCATTAAGGGAACCGCATTTACCACGAAGACCGGTGAGATTTCCATCCATGCCACCAGCGTCGTTCTGCTGACCAAGAGCCTTCAGATTCTTCCTGAGAAGTTCCATGGCCTGACCAATACAGACCTTCGCTACAGACAGCGTTACGTGGATTTAGTCATGAATCCGGAGGTGCGTGATACCTTTGTGAAGCGCTCCCAGATTATCAAAGCAATCCGGGATCATTTAGATGAGCAGGGCTTCATGGAAGTGGAGACTCCGATGCTGGTTCCCAACGCAGGAGGTGCTGCTGCGAGACCGTTCGAGACCCATTACAACGCGCTGGACGAGGATGTAAAGCTTAGAATTTCTCTGGAGCTGTATCTGAAGAGACTGATCGTAGGCGGTCTGGAGAGAGTTTATGAGATTGGCCGCGTATTCCGCAACGAGGGCGTGGATACCCGCCACAATCCGGAATTTACCTTAATGGAGCTGTATCAGGCATATACGGATTACCACGGTATGATGGACCTGGTGGAGAACCTGTTCCGTTCCGTAGCCTTAAAGGTTCTGGGAACCGCAGTCGTGTCGTACGACGGCGTGGAAATCGATTTATCGAAGCCATTTGAGCGCATTACCATGGTAGACGCGCTGAAGAAATATAAGGGAATTGACTTTACGGAGATTCATACAGATGAAGAAGCAAAGGCGCTGGCAGACCAGTACCATATCCAGTATGAGGCGCGCCACAAGAAGGGCGACATCTTAAGCATGCTGTTTGAAGAGTTTGTGGAAGAGAATCTGGTACAGCCGACCTTTATTATGGACCACCCGGTGGAGATTTCTCCTCTGACCAAGAGAAAACCGGATGATCCTGACTATACGGAGCGTTTTGAACTGTTTATTACAAAGCGTGAGATGGCTAACGCTTACTCTGAGTTAAACGATCCGATTGACCAGAGAGTCCGTTTTGAGGCGCAGGAAGTGTTGAAGGCCGCAGGCGATGAGGAAGCTAACTCCATGGATGAGGACTTCTTAAATGCGCTGATGATCGGTATGCCTCCTACAGGCGGCATCGGTATCGGCATCGACCGTTTTGTTATGCTGCTGACTGATTCCTATGCAATTCGTGACGTTCTGCTGTTCCCGACGATGAAGACGCTGGGCGGTTCTGATAATAGCAGGAAGGCAGAGAAGGCCGCTCCGGCCGCTGCTTCTGCTCCGGCTGCTGAGAACGTGAAATCCGCGGTAGAGATTGATTTTTCCAATGTGAAGATTGAGCCGCTGTTTGAAGAGATGGTGGATTTTGAGACTTTCTCAAAGTCTGATTACCGTGCAGTGAAGATCAAAGACTGCGTGGCAGTGCCGAAGAGCAAGAAGCTTCTCCAGTTTACTCTGAACGATGGAAGCGGCACAGACCGCACGATTTTAAGCGGAATTCATGAGTACTACGAGCCGGAGGATCTGATTGGTAAGACAGCCATCGCCATCGTGAATCTGCCGCCAAGAAAGATGATGGGAATTGACTCCTGCGGTATGCTGATTTCAGCCGTGCATGAGGAAGACGGACATGAGGGGCTGAATCTGCTGATGGTGGATGATAGGATTCCGGCGGGGGCGAAGTTGTATTAAAATACAACAAAAGAACCGCTTTTCAGGATAGTACGAATTCAATAACAAAAGTTGTTACACCCAATTTTGTTAACATTGAAAAATGTAGATGTGTGTGAACAGAAGTGGCGCTTACTGATGTAATGATAAGAAAAAAGGACTCTATGACATTAGTCATAGAGTCCTTTTTTCTGTTTTGAAATCAAATTGTTTAGAATATGCCTGAAAGTAAACGAAATTAAACAAGAAATAGATAAATAGTAAACAAAACGTTGACCATAAAGCTTTTTAATGATATAATAACTATCGAAGTAAAGGAGGATAAGACCATGTACGCAATGGATTTCGCTCTGGTAGGAGCTAACATACAAAATAAATTAGTTGAAAAGGAAATGACACAACAGAGTTTGGCGGATGCTCTTGGTATATCAAAGCAGGTTATGAACAAAATCATTAAAGGAAGCAAGGCGATCAATGTGAATGAGCTTGCAAGAATTGCGGATATCCTGAACACATCTGCAGATGAATTACTTACAGTTGGGACTGAACCAGCTACTGTTGACAGCCTGAGCTTTATGGGAGATGTTTACGATGAGGTTACACGGGAACGTATTAACTTCATCAGATCTGCAATTGATGAGATTCATATGCTGGAGGATTTACTGGATGACTAATGACTTAAATGAATTAGAAGTAAATGAAATAAAGAATCATGCAAAAGAAAAGTTAGGACTGTGCAGAAAAGGAAATGATATTATAGGGACACAGATTTTTTCAATCCTTGGTTTGTATGCCAGAGTAATTTACTATCCTCTGGGAAAAAATGCACCTTGGGGATTTACCAGAATCAGCGGTTCTAGAAATGATGCCTCATTGGAGAAGCCATTTGTTGCCCTTAATTCTTCTATTCCGGTGGACTGCCAGGTGTTTGCAGCGGCACACGAATTATACCATATTTGGTATGAACAAAATCCGGATATGCTTCCTTCTGATTTGTTGAATGAACACGATAAAAAGACAAGTGAGAAAAAAGCAAATAGATTTGCAGCAGAATTTCTTGTGGATGAATTATTGCTGAAACAGGAAATCGAGTTATATAAAATTAAGAAGCTTACAATAAAAAGCATATTACAATTAGCAGAACTGTTTACGGTTCCATACAGGACAATGGTTAAGCGGCTGGGAGAAATTGGAGTAATTGAGGATGCGGATCTAAATAGATTTCTCGCAGAGTCAGAGGATTCTGTTGAAAAATATAAGAAGAGATATTCCATACCATCTCAGAAATCTGATGGTCGGATTATCATGGATAACCTGGTTGAGTTAGCCGTCGCCGCTTATGAAGCCGGGTACATTACATATGAGAAACTGGAATATTTGCTGAGAATCAGTACCTTAAAGCCAGAGGATTTAGGCATTGAAAAGAAAACTGCCTGCGAATTCCCTTCTGATGATGAATTAGATCGTATTATGGAGGAATGAGTATGGTAGAAAAAATAATTATTGATGCAGATTTATGTATCAAGTTGGGAGGAAGTAATAAGTATAGATATTTGCATGATGTGCTTCCTTTGATTGCAAAAGAGATTTATATGCATACACACGCCTTTGGTGAGGTGTTGATGCCTGCCAGTGCAGTCAGCCAGTTAAAGGATTTGATTACGGAAAATAAAGTGGTTCTTGTTAACGAAAGTGGTTTGGACAGCAAGGTACGAGCAATCTATGATGCAGCTTATCGTAATCTTGAGAGAGTTATGATTGATGCAACGAGACCAAACAAGAATAAAGGGGAGATGTGTTCGCTCGCATATGCAAAAGCAGCGAGCATACCTATCTTTGCAACAGATGAAAAAGACCTACAGCCTATCATTGATAAGCAATTGAATACGGGAATGGATGATATAACCTGCATAAGAATTACAGATATTATTACGAAGGCTAAGGAGGGGGAAATAGCGGTACCGAGAAAGATTGCAAAGGCACTTTGGATCGTGGCCGGAAAGAGAAAAGAAGTATTTGATAATGAGATATGGCCGGTAACGGCTGAATGATACATATGAAAGGAGTCTGTTTGGGACAAAGGAATACCGCCTTGTCCCAAACAGGCTACAGAGGCTTCGTGGACTGCCTGGAAACGGTGATGAAGATTCATTACACCAGCATTTCAACAAACTCAACCGGATACATAGTCCGTTTGGACACTTCCTCAACCGCTAATCCCTGGCTGAGAAAACGCCTGATGACGCACTCCATGCTTTCTGCTGCCTCAATTATATATTTATCAAAATCATAAAACCGCATACTCCGCTGGCCCCAGGGATATTCCGTCGGGTGATGGATAAATTCCACTCCTTCGATGGCCTCCAGCTTTCTCTCCCAGTCGTCGATCCGGTCTGTTTCAAAATAGAGCTGAAAGTTATTTGCTGCTGTCTTTCTGTTCAGTGATTTACCGATCATTGCTTCGTAGTTTGTTTGCAGGCTGAGGCCATTTTCCAATGAGACGTGTTCTCCTAAATCCATGAGGATTTTTTGCTCCAGGATTGTTTCGTAAAAATATTTTGATTTTTCCATATCATCAACTATAAGCAATGTGCCTCCGTATTTCATATGGATACCTCCTCTTTTTTCTCAATTATAGCCTAAAACTTTGCGATCGCACTGTAAAAATCAGACAAGTTGCTTCGGTATTCCTGAGGCGTAACGCCGCATACGGCCCTAAAATCCCTGATAAAGTGAGAAATATCATAAAAACCGGATTCGGCAGATATATAATTGAGGCTGTGGCTCGTATGGTGCAGCAGATAAATGGCTTTGTTAATACGCACGATTCGGGAAAAATGTTTCAGGTTAAATCCTAAATAGTGATTGGAAAGCCTGTTTAAATGACGTTCACTGTAAAATGTTTTTTCTGTTATTTCTTTGAGACTTATGTTACCGTTGCTCTGAATGATCAGCTGCACGGCCAGACGGAATTCAGCCGGGTACTGGCTGCATTGGCTGCAAAGCAGCAGACTCTCGATTCTGGTCAGCAGTTCTTCCGCGGTTCCCGCGTTACAGAAGATTTCTTTTATGGAAGAATCCAGTAGGGGCGCGATCTGTTCAAAGGAAATGATCGTATCCATCAGCTGATTCTGCTTTGTTCCGGTGAATACAAACAGCCCTGCCGGCTGAAATTCGATAATGAATATCACGCTGCATGCATTCGCATTTTTTCCAACAAAATATGGTTTGGAGGACGGTCCGAAAATCAGGATGCGCAGATCAGCCCCGTCATATGTAATGACAAGAGTTGCACTTCCATGCGGCACGATAGTATAGTCATCGGAAATGACACCTTTGATTGGAAAGGTTATGGTATAGTTAGAGATCAGTGTTTTCAACTGCTCGCTGGGCGAAAAATAAGCAAAATTCTCATCACCCATTAATCGCGTATTGGTTTTCACGGCTGAAAAATCTGCGCTGTCCTTTTTTATCATATATTTTTATTTTCACTTTCTGAGAGTGGATCTGCTAAATGAAAAAAATGCAGATAATTCTATCTGCACTTCCTGATGCAGTCTACTACATTTCAAATAAAAAGTCTATAGTTTATTTTTGATTATCTGGAACAGGAAGGGGCAAAGACTCTGTACCTCTTCACGGATTCCAGCTGTACTTAACAGTTTTACGAGAAGCGGGGAATGCAGCGGCTGGGAGAGAAGACGGTGGAATTCAGCCCTCATACAGACTACCGCCTGAATATGTTTATCTATGGCCTGGAATTGCAGGCGGCCAGTTAAGGCCGCACTGCAATTCAGACCGCACTGCTTCGCTGCCCGCAGGCCGGCGCATCGATGACCCGGTCATACCGGTAGGCCGAGAAGATAAATCCCAGCAGCATATTTACGAGGATGCTGATACTGCCCTCCGAAACCATGGGAAGATTAGTAAAGCTGCCATACTGGAAACCGAAGTTCCCAAGTATATAGAGCACGCTCTGAAACAGCAGGCACAGGCCGCAGTGAAAGGATACCGCTCCCGCGAGCGCTCCGTGTATCCTTCGGATGCAGGAGAAGAGGACCGCGTAAAAGGCGGACATAACTGCAAGAAACAGAAATCCGGCCAGCCAGCCGAACTGTAGTATGAATACGGCCAGAAGATAGTTGTTCGCGTAATGCTGGGGCAGAATGTTCCATAAAGTGACATCTGACGGATCGGAGCGGAAGATGGAGCGGTGATGTTCAGAAAACGGCTTTTTCCCTTCCGCGGCAGCCTCTCTGGCATCTCCGCAGCTGAAATACCATTCGCCGGTTCCATACTCCATCAGCTCCTCCGGCGTAAGCGAAATCTGGCCGGCCAGCGGTGATTTGGAGAGCAGCTCCTGAATCAGAACCCCGTTATAGGAGTCGCTTAAGGTGTCGTATGCGCTCGCCTCCGGATTTACAAATGCCTGAAAATACCGGGACTGGCCGGGAAGCATACCATAAACAAGAAGGAGTACCACGCCCCCGGCGGCTGCCTGGATCAGGAGCCTTCTTTTATTTCCGGTGAATATCTCCCGGCAGATCATATACAACACGGTTCCGATCATGGAGAAGAGGAAAGTCACGGTCTCGGCCAGCGTAAAGCTTTTGTATGTAAAGTAATGGATAAGGACTGCCCCGGCAGTGAGAAGAAAAGCGGCTGCCATGGCTTTCGGTGTCTGCTTCCGCATACGGTAGAGAAGGATGACAACAATCGGTCCGGTCAGCAGAAGCGCATAGTAATCAATCATATGCCATGGAATAATGTATGCCGTGTCCCAGATTACATCCGCTATCCAATCGAATTCGATCATGGAAAGGAATATGGCTTCCGCGGCAAATATGGCTGCCGCCAGAATGAGAAGCCGTTTCTGGTACCGGATCAGCAGAGGGTATCCTTTCAGCGCCATGACCACCAGAAGGACAGCGCCAGTCAGATAGATATGAAGCCCGCGGAACGTCAGTTCCGGAATCACGGCCGTACAGGTTTCCGCAGCGAGACCGATGAGAAGGAGAATCACGGTCAGAACCATCAGAAGGCGTCTGGACTGGACGTGACGGACCGCGTTGATCCCGGTGCCGATCGCAACACCGTCCCCCATGGCATCCACCGCTTTCTTAACCGCATCTTCGGGACTTATCCCTTCTGAGAGATATTCTTCCGTCCTGTCATCGATATGGTCCTTTAATTCTCTTACCACTGCCGGACGCAGAGGTTTATAGGCGATCTGATCCGCCACATCCTCTAAAAATGCTTCTTCATAATCCGTATGCTGATTGTGATTCTTCTGGAATGGTTTATCCAAACAAAACACCCCCGATCACTTGATTCACCGCCGTTTGAAACGAATCCCATTCCTTCAGCTTATCATGTAAAAGCTTCCGGCCGCTTTCGGTTATGATGTAATACTTACGCTCACGGCCATTTTCCGCGGTTCTCTGTTCGCAAATCACCGCCCCATCCTGTTCGAGCGCGTGCAGCAGGGGATAAAGCGTCCCCTCCTTCAGCGTGAAAACGCGTTCACTTCTTATTTCCAGCTCTTTGATGATCTGATAGCCGTACATGTCCTGCTGTTCCAATAGCTTCAGGATCAGCATGGAAGAGCCTACGGCCATATATTTTTTGTCCATATTTGCCTCCATCCCGGAAATATTTCCCTAAAATAATACCTCGAGTTTCTATGTATCGTAATCCTATCATACATAGAAACTCGAGGTATGTCAAGAAGCAAATAAAAATTCTTATAATTCGCGGATTACTTTTTTCCTTCCCCGTCAAAGTATTCTTTGACCAGCCTGACTACAGTGCCGGACAGCAGGAACACCGCGATCAGGTTGGGAATTGCCATCAGGCCGTTAAAGGTTTCGGCGATACTCCAGAGCATCCCTAAATCCATGGTGGCGCCCAGGATTGCGACCAGAGAGTAGACGATCATGAACGCTTTGATGATGCGCGAGGAGAATAGGAACTCGATACATCTCGCGCCGTATAATCCCCAGCCGATGATGGTGGAAAATGCGAAACAGCACATGGCAACAGCTGTAAAAATGGATACCCAGCTGCCATAGGTGGAAGTAAACCCGAGAATGGTTAATTCCGCGCCGGCCGCTTCCCCGTAAGGAACCGGAACACCGCTGCAGAGGATGACAAATGCGGTCAGAGTACAGATGACAATGGTGTCGGCAAACACTTCAAAAATCCCGAAAAAGCCCTGTTTTACCGGTTTTTTCGTGTCGGCGCAGGCGTGGGCGATGGATCCCGTTCCAAGGCCCGCTTCATTGGAGAAGATGCCGCGGGAGACACCTTTCTTCATGCTCATAAAGAAGGTTCCGACCACGCCGCCTGTGACGGCCGCCGGGTTAAATGCCCCGTAAACAATCGACGAAAATACGGCGGGAACCCGGTTAATATTAAGAAGAATCACGCCGAAGGCGAGCACGATATAGAACAGCGCCATAAAGGGAACCAGTTTCTCCGTCACGCTTCCGATTCTTTTGATTCCGCCGAGAAGGACCAGGGCCACCAGAGCCGCCAGAATGATTCCGATGATAAGACTGGTGGTGTGCGCAGCGCCCTCATCGATCAAATGGTAGTTGAGCAGCGCAGAGTTGATTGCTGTTGTGATGGTGTTTACCTGAGTGGCATTGCCTGTTCCGAACACGGTGAGGACGCCGAAGGCCGAAAACAGAGTGGCCAGCCAGCACCAGTTTTTTCCGAGACCGTTCTTTATGTAGTACATGGGGCCGCCTACTAAGTCGCCCTTCTCATTCACTTCACGGAAATGCACGGCCAGAGTTACCTCGGAAAATTTTGTACACATACCCAGAATCGCAGAAACCCACATCCAGAATACGGAGCCAGGGCCACCGATGGCGATGGCTCCGGCTACTCCGGCGATATTGCCGGTGCCGACCGTAGCAGCCAGAGCGGTGCAGACCGCCTGAAACGGCGTCATGGTACCGTCGGACGCGTCGCGCTTGCGGAACATCCGGCCCAGGGTAACCCGGATCGAATAGGAGAACTTGCGGATCTGCAGAAAATTGGTGCGGATACTCAGATAGAGGCCCACGCCGATGATGCAGACCATGGCTGGGACGCCCCAGATAAAATTGTTCACGGCATTGTTGATGGATTCGATAGTGTTTAACATATGATGGAACCTTCCTGATTGTATTTTTGCTTTTTATTACCGTGTTTTGGTAAGGGAAAAAACAGTGAAAATATATAAAATAATACCATAATATTACAGAAAAGTACATGGCAATCGAGATTCTTAAGCCTGACGGCCGCCGCAGAGGCCCTCTGTCGGACCCTGCCTCCCGTTCTCTTCCTTCAGATAGTGAGAAACATTGTTAAATAGCGGTACTTGTATTTACGGAATCCCAATGCTATACTATTTTGAGTTAGTTGAAGATAACCTAAAAAATCCATGCTAGATAAAGGCATTTCTGTCCTTGTGCCGGTGTTCGGTCCGGCCCTGGAGCAGAAATACTGTGGTTGGTAAAAAAAGAAAGAGAGGATTAAGACATGAGTAAAACAGCAGTAGTGTATTGGAGCGGAACTGGCAATACGGAGGCTATGGCGGCAAAAGTGGTGGAAGGCGCGCAGGCGGCAGGAGCGGAGGTCTCGCTGTTTACGGCTGCGGAATTCGGGGCGGACAAAATGGATGAATTTGATTCAGTTGCATTCGGCTGCCCGTCCATGGGAAGTGAGCAGCTGGAGGAGGACGAATTTGAGCCGATGTTCCTGAGCTGCGAGGCGAAGCTGAGAGGGAAGAAGATTGCGCTCTTCGGCTCCTACGGATGGGGAGACGGCGAGTGGATGAGAACCTGGGAGAAGACCTGCCGGGAGGATGGCGCTGTACTGGCCTGCGACTGCGTGATCTGCAATGACGCTCCGGACGCGGAGGCGGAAAGTGCCTGCGAGGAACTGGGCAAGGCGCTGGCTTAGGAGAGAAGAAATATAAAAAAGATTAAAAGTGCCTAACCCGCATTGCCATTGACTAACCGACGCCAAAATGGTTACACTAGGAGTAAGAAGAGGCGGATAGTTTCAAAGCGCATAGAACGAAAGCACGCAGCGCATGATGTGGAAATGGGGGTGCAGCTATGCAGTCACTGGCACAGGCAAAGGCGGGAGACGACTATACGATCAAATGGATGTTCGGTGCTCCCCAGATTCTGGAATTTCTAAACGGATACGGGATCAGAGAGGGAAGCGATATCCGTGTTTTCCAGCAGGGAAAAGACGGAATCATCATCGGACGGGATAACGTGCGCCTTGCGATCGGTGAAGATGTGGCGAGACGAATTCAGGTATGAGCCGGCTTTAGCAGGAAACGGAACGAAATACAAATTATATAAAAAGTAAAAGTAAAACAAAGCAAAACAAAAACAGAAAAACAGGCGGTCTGCAGAGAAAAGGTTTCTCCCCGGACCGCCTGTTTTCCTATTTTTCCAACAATTCATTTCCTTTTGTCACGTGATCCTTGATAGCCTGAAAGCTTTTTGCGCTCACCACATGCTCGATCCGGCAGGCGTCTTCCGCTGCGGTTTTCTCATCGACTCCCAGATACATCAGCCAGTTGGAAAGCATCGTATGGCGCTCATACATGGTCTCAGCAACCTGTTTCCCGGAATCTGTCAGGGTGATATAGCCATCCTGATCCACCAGAATATAACCATTTTCGCGGAGGTTGCGCATGGCGACGCTGACACTCGGCTTGGAGAAATCCAGTTCATTGGCGATATCGATGGAACGGACGTGCGGCTTTCTATTGCTAAGAATCAGTATGGTTTCAAGATAGTTTTCGGATGATTCGTTCATCTTCAATGTTCGTTTACCTCCCTGCGGTTAAAGTATCAGAATGCGTGATACAAATAGTTTATCATAGCCGGGGAAAAAGGTCAAAATAAGAATATGAAAAAAATTATTGACAATTCAGTTAGCAGGTACTAATCTATAGTTAGTCATAACTAATAGAAGAAATTGGAAGAAAGGAAGGAGCACATATGGCGACAGCGATTATATGCCTGGCCCTTATCATGGCAGGGGTTCTGGCGATAAGAAGCTACAGAAAGAAGCTGACCACCGGCTGCTGCGGAGGTTTGGGCGAGGCTGCGGTGAAGAAAATAAAGGTAAGTGATAAGGATCTCACCCACTATCCGCACCGCCGGGTTTTGAAGGTGGACGGGATGTCCTGCGGCAACTGCGCGATCCGGGTGGAGAATGCATTAAATTCCCTGGAGGGCGTCTATGCCCGCGTGAGTTTAATGGAGGCGGAGGCAGATGTCCGCATGAAACAGGAGCTTAGCGACACCGTGTTGAAGGAGACTGTCAAGGACGCGGGATACACTGTTTACCGGATCACACCGGTAAATGACTCAATTTCTCAATAAAGTCTGTTGGCGTTGACTAACCGGATAAATTTCTAGTAAAACGTTTATATAAGGAGTGACTGAAGATGAAAAAACACAGGTTTTGGGCCTGGGCAATGCTGTTCTGCCTGGCGATGGTTTTTTATACGGGTTACAAGCATAAATAAGAAAAACAGGAGGATAAAGAAATGTTGGACTGCTTCAAAATGAATAAAATCGGAATCTTTGCAGGAGGTGTTTTATTCGGTACAGCAGGCGTTAAAATTCTGGCGAGTAAAGATGCGAAGAAGTTTTACGTCAACTGTCTGGCCGCCGGACTGCGCGCGAAGGACTGCGTGATGGTAACTGCCACTTCGATCCAGGAGAACGCAGACGATATTCTGGCTGAGGCGAAGGAGATCAACCGTCAGAGAGCGGATGAAGCCTTTGAAGACGAGAGCGAAGAGATGGTTTCTGAGACCGCGGAAGAGACAGCAGCAGAATAAAAGAAGACACCGCCTGATGGAATGTTCCTCAGGCGTTCCTTTTTGAAGAGCTGTAGAGACACAGGACAGGAGACAAAGACATGAGATTTATAGTGAAACACGAGATAAAGGGTCGGCTTCGGATCCATCTCGACCGGCGTCAGCTGACTCTGAGAGAGGCGGATCTGTTCTGCTGTGCCCTGAGCCTCATTCCGGGTGTGAAGGAGGTGAAGGTCTATGAGAGGACCGCGGATGCGGCGATTCTCTATGAGGACGGCCTGCGGTCGGTCATCATCGGGGAGATCAGGCGTTTTTCCTTTCAGGACGAGTCACTCTGTGAGCTGGTTCCGAAGGACAGCGGCCGGGCGCTGAACCGGGAATACAAGGAAAAACTGATCCAGCGGGTCGTTGTGAGGGCGTTTACAAAGGTATTTCTGCCTGTGCCGTTTCGGGCTGTGTATACGGCGGTGAAGTCCGTTTGCTATATCGTAAAGGGCCTTCGCTGTCTCCTGAAGGGAAAGCTGACGGTTGAGTTTCTGGATGCCGCCGCCATCACGGTGTCGATCGCAAGACTGGATTTCAATACGGCCGGTTCCGTGATGTTTCTGCTGGGGATCGGGGAGCTTTTGGAGGAATGGACCCACAAGAAATCGGTGGGAGATCTGGCGAGAAGCATGTCCCTGAACATCGAGAAGGTATGGCAGAAGGTGGACGGTACGGAGGTTCTGGTTCCGGTCTCCCGAATCCGCGAGGGAGACCTCGTGACAGTACATGTGGGCAGCGTGATTCCGCTGGACGGAATTGTCGTGACCGGCGAAGCCATGGTAAATCAGGCCTCCATGACAGGCGAATCCATACCGGTGAAGAAGGAACCGGATACATACGTATACGCGGGAACCGCAGTGGAGGAAGGGAGCATCACCATCTGTGTGAAGAAGGCGGCCGGATCCACCAGATTCGAGCGGATTGTCAAAATGATTGAGGACTCCGAGAAGCTGAAATCCAATGTGGAAGGAAAGGCGGCCGCCATGGCCGATGCGCTGGTTCCCTGGAGTCTGGGCGGCACGGTGCTCACCTGGCTGCTCACACGGAATGTGACGAAGGCGATCTCGATCCTGATGGTAGACTTCTCCTGTGCGCTGAAGCTGGCCATGCCGCTGTCCGTGCTTTCCGCCATGCGGGAGGCGGGAAGCTACCGGGTTACAGTCAAAGGCGGTGTCTATCTGGAGTCCGTGGCGGAGGCAGATACCATCGTATTTGATAAGACCGGTACTCTCACGAAGGCCAGGCCGGTGGTGGCCGGCGTCGTGACCTTCGAGGGGCGGGACGAGGATGAGATGCTCCGGATTGCAGCCTGCCTGGAGGAACATTTCCCCCATTCCATGGCGAACGCGGTCATTCAGGAGTCCGTCCGGAGAGGTTTGATCCACGAGGAAATGCACTCGAAGGTGGACTATATTGTAGCCCATGGAATCGCCTCCTATATCGGAGGGGAACGGGTGATTATCGGCAGTCACCACTTTGTCTTCGAGGATGAGGGAAGCGTGATTCCGGAAGACGGAAGAGAACAGTACGAGAGCCTTCCGCCGGAGTATTCCCATCTCTACATGGCGGTTGGAGGGCGCCTCGCCGCGGTGATCTGCATTATCGATCCCCTGCGGGAGGAGGCCGCCTCAGTGGTCAGTCAGCTGAGAGCGCTGGGACTTTCCAAGATCGTTATGATGACGGGAGACAGTGAACGGACTGCAAAGTCCATCGCGCAGAAGGTGGGCGTGGACGAGTATTATTCCGAAGTACTTCCGGAGGACAAGGCCGGTTTCGTGGAGGCAGAGAGAGCCGCAGGGAGGAAAGTCATCATGGTCGGTGACGGTATCAACGATTCCCCCGCCTTATCAGCCGCCGATGTGGGAATCGCCATCAGCGAGGGGGCGGAGATCGCCAGGGAAATCGCGGATATCACCATATCGGAGGACGCACTGGATCAGCTGGTGACACTGAAACGAATCAGCAACGCGCTGATGGTCCGTGTAAACAGAAATTACCGGTTTGTGATCGGATTTAATTTGGGCCTGATCCTGCTGGGCGTCAACGGAATCCTGGCGCCGGCTACTTCCGCGCTGCTTCATAATACATCGACGCTCATGGTCAGTCTGAAAAGCATGACCAATTTACTGGAACAGAAACAATAGAAAACGGTTTAAAAGAGTCATACCACGAAAAGCGGTGTGACTCTTTTTTTTCCATTTCCCATCTATTAAGAAATGTTCTCAAGAACGGCTATGGACAAATGTTGTAATAGCTGGTAAAATGTAGTTAGTCATAACTAACCAAATAAACTGAAGAGCCGGAGGAAACAGTAATGGTGTAAAATCCGGCAGGCTGTGAATTACAGACAGCACGATAGAGAACTGGAGGTATTATAAATGAGCGTAGTGATTATCGGCGGCCACGACCGTATGGTGAGCCAGTACAAGAAGATATGCAAGGAATTCAAATGCAAGGCAAAGGTCTTTACCCAGATGAGCACCAACATGGATAAGAAGATCGGATGTCCGGACCTGCTGGTCCTGTTTACCAACACGGTTTCCCACAAGATGGTAAAATGTGCCCTGGACGGCATCGATGACGGTGCCACCCGCGTGGTACGCTGCCATACCAGCAGCGGAACGGCGCTTTCTAAGATTCTGGAGGATGAGACTCCGCAGGCTGTGTAAGAAGCTGCGGCTGCGGCCAGGCAATTGAGTGAGAACGCCATATATTTTTACGGTTGCTATGGCATGTTCTGTAAAAGGATGGTATGATGGGGCAGGAGCGTAGTTTTTGGCGGTGCAGGCATGAAAAACCAGCCGCGAAACGCGCAAACTGAGGAGAAAGGACCCCTTCATAAAATGATAAGAGATTACTTTAAGAAACTGGACCGCAGGCGGGCCGTCATCATGATCATCGGTAATATTTTTACGGGAATGGGAATCAGCATTTTTAAACTTTCAGGACTGGGCAACGACCCCTTCAGCGGCATGGTAATGGCCCTGTCGGACTGCACCGGCATTCAGTATGCGTTTTTCCTTATCCTGGTGAATCTTGTGATTTTCATTGCTGAGATTACCATGGGCCGGCAGCTGATCGGCCTGGGCACGGCTGTGAACGCGCTGCTTCTGGGATACATCGTTACCTTCTTTTTCGGAATATGGGAGGTGACCCTTGGAATGCCTTCCATGCTGTGGCAGAAGCTATTGACCGTATTAATCGGAGTGGTGGTCTGCAGCTTCGGGCTCTCTTTATACCAGACCTCCGATGTAGGCGTGGCGCCGTATGACAGCCTTGCGCTGATCATGTGCAGAAAGCAGAAAAAGATCTCCTACTTCTGGTGCCGTATGGCCTGTGACGTGTTCTGTGCGGTGGTGTGCTTCGCGGCAGGCGGAATTGTCGGCCTGGGAACGCTGGTATCCGCTTTGGGACTGGGGCCTTTTGTGCAGTTCTTTAACAAAACAAGCAAGAATTACCTCACCTCTACAGGTGGAGGGATGAAACGCCAAAAACAAGCTTAACGTCAGTGGTGGGCGGAGAGAAATCGGTATCCCCCACTGACATGAAGTCAGGTCGTGCATCTACAAGATGTAGTCGCACTCTGTGAAATTATCGAGCGTGGATTGAAACATTTTACGGACAGGCTGTTGAAAAAGGACGGAGTATCGAATCCTGTATAAGTGAAAATCAAATCCCCTGTGACTTTACTAAATGGTAATGGCACAGGGGATTTATGTGTCTGTAAGTAATCGTTTAGACTATGAATATCCGTATCCCCGCAAAAGAAGAAGTAAGTCTGGACTGCTTTCTGTCCGGTGAGCCGGATTATGTTTATAAACAAATAGCAGATTTAAGGTGACATACAGGATTGACATTTTCCCTGGTTTGTGCAATAATATAAATACTTTGATAAAAAGATATATAAAAGTATTTATATTATTGCACAAACCAAAATGTAGAAAGAGGGTACATGTATGATGCTGCAGCAGGTAATGACTGCTCCGGGGGAAATTGAGTTTCGGGAGGTGCCGGTTCCGGAGCCGGAAGAGAATCAGGTACTGGTTAAGATCAGAAAGATCGGCGTGTGCGGATCGGACATCCATGTCTACCATGGCGAGCATCCGTTTACCAGCTATCCGGTCACCCAGGGACACGAAGTATCGGGGGAGATCGAGAAGCTCGGAAGCGGTGTAAAAGGATGGAAGGCGGGGCAGAAGGTGACGATCCAGCCGCAGGTGGTCTGCGGAAAATGTTATCCGTGCCGTCATGGCAAATACAATCTCTGCGAAGAACTGAAGGTAATGGGATTTCAGACGACCGGTGTGGCATCCGATTACTTCGCTGTCGACGCGGCCAAGGTGACGCCGCTTCCGGAGGAGATGAGCTTTGACGAGGGCGCCATGATTGAACCATTGGCGGTGGCGGTTCACGCGGTGAAGCGTGCCGGAAATGTGGAAGGCGCTAAGATCGCAGTCCTGGGAGCGGGACCGATCGGAATTCTGGTGGCCCAGACGGCGAAGGGGCTGGGGGCGGAGAGCGTCATGATTACGGATGTCAGCGATTTGAGGCTGGAAAAGGCGAAGGAATGCGGCGCGGATTACTGCATCAATACGAAGACGAAGAATTTCGGCGAGGCCATGGTGGAGAATTTCGGGCCGGATAAGGCTGACGTCATCTACGACTGCGCGGGCAATAATATTACGATGGGACAGGCCATTCAATATGCGCGCAAGGGAAGCACCATCATCCTGGTGGCGGTATTTGCGGGAACCGCCCAGATTGATCTGGCTGTCTTAAATGACCATGAGCTGGACTTGAATACCAGTATGATGTACCGAAATGAGGACTATCTCGATGCGATCCGTCTGGTAAAGGAAAAAAAGGTGGTGCTGGCGCCGCTGATCTCCAAACATTTCGCATTCAGGGACTATCTGGAGGCATACCGGTATATCGATGAGAACCGGGAGAGCACCATGAAGGTGATTATCAATGTGGCAGAATCGTAACGCAGAAGAATAGACGGAGCTGTGGATCATGATACAGGGGAGAGGAAGATAAAATGGCAGCACAGTACATAACGGGACTCCAGCATATTGGCATCCCGACGAATGATATAGAGAAGACGGTGGCATTTTACCATGAACTGGGGTTTGAGACGGCATTTGAAACGGTAAATGAAGCGGCTGGGGAGAGAGTTGCTTTTTTGAAATGCGGCAGTCTTGTGATCGAGACGTATGAGAACCATCAGGCGGCGGAGAGGAACGGTGCGGTGGATCACGTGGCTCTCGATGTGACGGATATTGAAGCAGTATTTGCAGAGATCAAAGAAGCGGGATACCCCATGCTTGACGAGGAGATCCAGTTTCTGCCCTTCTGGGCAAATGGTGTCCGCTTTTTCACCATTCTGGGACCGAACCGGGAAAAGGTTGAGTTCAGCCAGATGCTGTAAACGATGCACTGCCACTTGCCGTCTTCCCCAATCAATGATAATATGATTACAGGATTGGAGGAGACGGCTATGACAAAAGAAAAGCTTGCGCTTGAAATCATCAGGCGCCTAAAAGAAGAATACCCTGACGTTGGTTGTACACTGGATTACGATGAGGCCTGGAAGCTCCTTGTGAGCGTGCGCCTGGCGGCCCAGTGTACCGATGCCAGGGTAAATGTGGTTGTACAGGATTTATATGCAGAGTATCCGGACGTGGAGGCGCTGGCAGGGGCCGAAGTGGAAGACATCGAAAAGATCGTGAAGCCCTGCGGCCTGGGGCACAGCAAAGCAAAGGATATCAGCGCGTGCATGAAGATCCTGAAGGAACAGTATGACGGCAGAGTTCCCGACGATTTCGATGCACTCTTAAAGCTTCCCGGAGTGGGGAGAAAGAGCGCGAACCTGATTATGGGCGATGTGTTCGGCAAACCGGCCATCGTCACTGATACCCACTGTATCCGTCTGGTGAACCGTATGGGACTGGTGGAGGATTTAAAGGACCCGAAAAAGGTGGAGATGGCTTTGTGGAAGCTGATTCCGCCGGAGGAGGGCAGTGATTTCTGTCACCGCCTCGTATTCCATGGCAGAGATGTCTGTACAGCCAGGACGAAGCCATTCTGTGAAAAATGCTGCCTGAAGGATATCTGCGCCCGAAACGGGGGATAGGGAAGACAGCTCCCGGGAGAATGGTATGAATGTCAAGGATTTAAAAAGCTTTGAGGCGGTCTATGAGGAACGCGGCATCAACCAGGCGGCACAGAAGCTGTTTATCACGCCTCAGGGCCTGAGCCGCAATATTAAGATGCTGGAGAGCGAGCTGGATACGGTGCTCTTTGAACGGACGAAACAGGGTGTGAGGCCGACGGAGAGCGCAGAACTGCTTCATGAGAGGGCAGGTATCCTGATTCGGGAGTTCGAGGAAATCCGCAACGGTATCCAGCAGCTGAAAAATGAAAAACGACTGCTCCGCATTGGCTGTGCCTGCGGAGTATTTAACGTACTTTCTTTTCCGGTGATTCAGAAATTTATCGATGAGAATCCTGAGATTTCCGTGGAATGGTGTGAGTACTCGAACCAGGAGGTGAAGGAGCGGCTGAAGGATTCCACCATCGAATACGGTTTCGTCGTTGGAGCGTGGAAGGAAGACGGCGTAAAAAACAGGCGTCTGGCCGGATGCAGAGTCTGTCTTCTGGTTTACGAGGGCCACCCCTTCTATGATCTGGAAGAGGTCACCATTGATATGGTCCGTGGTGAAAAGCTGATCCTGATGAACGAGTACTTTCATATGTACCACGATTTTCTGGAGGCCTGCGAGGTCAGGGGATTTAAGCCGCATATTGCTGCCAAAACCGCAGATGCAAACTTTCAGTACCAGCTGTGCAGGCAGAAGACGGGGCTTGCGGTGGTGCCTGATTTTGCCGCGGAGCATTTCCGCATGGACCATATGAGGGCCATTCCCTTCCGGGAGAGGCTGAGATGGGAAGTGTACGGCGTTTATAAGGAGAATAACGGCTGGTATTCGGTGATCCGGGCGCTGGAGGATTTTCTGCAGAACTAGAGCGTGTGCAGAATTCACCGAAACTTACGCAATGCTGTACTGGAGCGTGTCTGCGGATTTCCCGGAGGAATAAAAAAAGTATTGACAGCCATCAAGCAATTGTTGATAGCGCCTGCCCTGTATGGAACGGTATAATATCGTTATAAAAATAACAGGAGGGTGCCATGAAGTACAAGAATCTGTTTACACCGGTCAAAATAGGATCGGTCACATTGAAAAACCGTTTTGCCCTGGCCCCCATGGGTCCGCTGGGACTGGCTGACGCCGAGGGCGGTTTTAATCAGAGGGGAATCGACTATTACACGGAACGCGCCAAGGGCGGCACAGGTCTGATCATCACGGGTGTAACCTTTTCGGACTGTGAGGTTGAGACCCAGAGTATGCCAAACTGCCCCAATTCCACGTACAATCCGGTTCATTTTATTCGGACATCGAAGGAGATGACGGAGCGGGTTCATGCCTACGGAAGCAAGATATTTCTCATGATGTCGGCTGGCTTCGGAAGGGTGACAATACCGACGAATCTCGGAGAGTTTCCGCCGGTCGCTCCGTCCGCGATTCCGCACCGGTGGCTGGATAAAATCTGCAGGCCGCTTACGAGGGAGGAGATCCACAGCATTGTAAAGTCATTCGGAGACGGGGCGTATCATGCGAAAAGGGGCGGTTTTGACGGCGTGGAGATTCATGCGGTTCACGAGGGCTATCTGCTGGACCAGTTTGCCATTTCCATGTTCAACCAGAGGACGGACGAGTATGGGGGACCACTGGAAAACAGGCTGCGGTTCGCCCGGGAAGTGGTGGAAGAGATCAAGTCCCGGTGCGGACAGGATTTTCCCGTGGTGCTGCGTTTCAGCTTAAAGAGTATGATTAAGGACTGGCGGGAAGGCGCTCTGCCGGGAGAAATATTTGAGGAGAAGGGCCGCGATATCGAGGAGGGCCTGGAGACTGCGAAGCTGTTGGTGCAGTACGGCTATGATGCACTGGACACCGATGTGGGAACGTATGACGCATGGTGGTGGAACCATCCGCCGATGTATCAGAAAAAGGGGCTTTTCCGTCCGTACTGCAAGATGGTGAAAGAGGCTGTGGATGTCCCGGTGCTGTGCGCAGGCCGTATGGACAATCCGGAGATGGCCTCCGAGGCTGTGGAGGCCGGAGAGTGCGACATCGTCAGCCTTGGCCGCCCGCTTCTGGCCGATCCCGACTATGTGAATAAGCTAAGAGCCGGAAAATGGGAACAGATCCGCCCGTGTATCTCCTGTCAGGAAGGCTGTATGGGCCGTGTTCAGGAATTTTCCATGATTAACTGCGCGGTGAACCCGCAGGCTGCCAGGGAGCGGGTGACCGCCTATGAACCCATCCTAAAGAGCAGACGGGTGATGGTCGTGGGCGGCGGCGCGGCAGGCTGTGAGGCCGCCAGAGTGCTGGCGGTGAGAGGCCATAAGCCGGAGCTGTTCGAAAAGGGCGACAGGCTGGGCGGCAACCTGATTCCAGGAGGAGCTCCTGACTTTAAGGAGGACGATCTCGCACTGGCGCACTGGTATGAGGTTCAGCTTCAGAACCTCAATGTTCCGGTACATTTCCATACCTGTGTGGACCGGGACATGGTTATGGCGGGAAATTATGATGCGGTTATCATTGCTACCGGCTCCAGGCCTAAGGTATTTTCCCTGGATGATGACGAGCGGGTATATCCTGCGGCTCAGGTCCTGACCGGGGAAAAGGACTGCGGAGATACCACCGTGGTCGTAGGCGGCGGTCTGGTCGGCTGTGAAACTGCGCTCTGGCTGGCAGAACAGGGGAAAAACGTGACGATCGTGGAAGCTCTCGACCGGCTGATGGCGGTCAACGGCCCCTTGTGCCATGCCAACAAGGACATGCTGGAACGCCTGCTTCCCTATCACGGGGTGAAGGCCATAACCTCCGCCAGAGTGACTGGGTATCGGGGCGGAATTCTGCATGCTTCCTGCGGCGGAGAAGAACGGGAAATCGCCTGTGACAGTGTAATTCTTGCAGTGGGGTATCAGGAGGAGGACTCTCTGTACCGCCAGCTGGAATTTGACGTACCGGAGCTGTATCTGCTGGGAGACGCAAGGAAGGTATCCAATATTATGTATGCGATATGGGATGCGTTTGAGGTGGCAAACCATATTGGCTGAGGAGTGGATGAACAGCGACCGTTTATTCCCGCGAGCAACGAGCCGGACGGACATGCTGGCATGTCCATCCGGCGACTGCCGCGAGGGTCAAATACCCCGCAGCTTGCTGCGGGGTATTTGACTCCAGAGAGCGGTGAGGCAGGTACTGTACCCGATCAAGCGGGGCAGGCTCTGCCTGCGGGGCCTTTAACCATCACGGCATCGGAGCAGGACACACAGCAGAGAGATATAATATCCTCTGCTGCTTCCTGCTTCGATGCCGTTTTTGTATAAAAATAATTGCCGGCGGACAGCGGAGAAATGAATAAACATGACATACAGATGACGTGATTAGTGTGGTATTGTAGTTACAGTTCGATTATATTCGATTTTGAAATGGAAATGGAAATGGAAATTAGGAGGAACCTGTATGCATGAAAAACAGGTAAAGTCGATTCTGTCTGCACGGAACGGCATGAATCTTTACAGAGGCTGCACGCACGGATGCATTTACTGCGACGCCAGAAGCACCTGTTATCAGATGGATCATGCGTTTGAAGATATTGAAGTAAAGTCCAACGCTGCAGAACTGTTGGAGAAGGCGCTTAAGAGCAAACGAAAGAAATGTATGATCGGAACAGGCGCTATGAGCGACCCCTATTTACATCTGGAAAAGCGGCTCTGTCTTACCCGGCGGAGTCTGGAACTGATCGATTACTATGGATTTGGTCTGTCCATCCAGACGAAATCGGATTTAATCCTGCGCGACCTGGATTTATTAAAAAGCATCAACCGGAAGACGAAGTGTGTGGTTTCCATGACGCTTACGACGTATGATGAGGCACTTTGCCGGATCATCGAGCCGAATGTCTGCACAACCGGACGCAGAGCGGAGGTGCTGCGGATTCTTAAGGAGGAGGGGATTCCAACCATCGTCTGGCTGTCTCCGATTCTTCCATTTATAAACGATACAGAGGAGAACATACGCGGCATTCTGTCATACTGCCGTGACGCGTCGGTATACGGGCTGATGCTCTTTGGCATCGGCGTGACGCTGCGGGATGGGGACAGGCAGTATTTCTATGCGCAGCTGGATCAGCATTTTCCGGGGATGAAGGAGCGCTATATTCGTACCTATGGAAATAGCTACGAGATCCCGTCGCCGGATACCAGGCGTCTGCTCGCTTTGGTAAAAGAAGAATGCCGTAATACGGGAATGGTCTGCAGCAGCAATCGGCTGTTTGAGTATATGCATACCTTTGAGGATAAACAGGCGGGGGTTCAGATGTCATTGTTTGAGTGAGAGTAGAGGGTAAGGGCATGGGGCTTTATCGGGGTGTTTGTTAATAAGGATAAGGAGGTTCGATTTCATAGTGTACATCAAAAGCAGATAATTTCTCCAGCACTCCCTGTATCATACCGGCTTCCCCGCTTGTCAGCAAACACCGTTTGTGATTCAATTTTTCTCTTGCCTTAAGATAGTTAATATTCAGGACTTTGGCGCAGGCTTTTATCTCCTTGCGATTATTGCTATCTTCGTCCAAAATCAGATATATATGGTATATTGTTTTGTCAAAAGACATTGGGCAGAAAGAAGTAGTCACTTCCGTAATATCTTCAAAACAAGAATCGAATGCTTGATCGCACAGAGTAACCCATTCCTCCTCCTCATCCATGACTTGCTGTGCATCAATGATATATTTGAATGCATAAATCTTTCCAACTGTAAAATGTCCGCTGGAAGGGAGCTGGCAGCAGGTACAGATCTGACTGCATGCTCTCTGAAATTGGGAGACTTGCTCTGTTCTGCCTTTTTGTCCATGCAGACCCTCTGTTTCATGCTTCATCGTATACCTCCATGAATAATGATCCATTTATTAGCCGCTGCTTTTTCCGGTTCTTCCATAAGTATTCAATAATACTTATGGTATTAAAGTTATCTCATAAGGATTGTTGGATATAATTCCATAAATGACACAAAGCAGAGTAAAGCAAACCGACATTACAAGTATTATTCTTTTTCTTTGACTTTCTTAATGACAGTTCCTATTATCACTCCAATAATCATTCCAAATAATAAGCCATAACACATTGTTATGCCTGCTCTTCCCTGTGCCAGGCCAACCGCACCACCGATGGCAAGCCCGATTGTCATACCGGAACACATACACGTAATAACCGGAATATTGTTTTTGTCCATTGTCCTTCCCTTCTGAATCCGTTCTGCTAAGACTTTATTTGTCTGATAAGAAAGCATGATGTTATGGACAGTGTATAATATTACACGAAGCTTGTCAATCTGGAGCGGCCTTGATGCAGCACGCATTTCAGCTTTGGCGGACATGCATGCCGGAACAGATACAGATTGAAACCTTTCATGAGGACTTTCGCGAATTTCGTGTTTATGATAGAATATAAAAATACATAGAAATCAAATAGATAAAAAAAATACAAGACAGCCAATCAGAAAAGGAGGTGAGGCAGATGAACGTAGCTTACAGCGAAGCCTATCTTCACTATCGGGAATCTTTCTCTTCCATATTCAATGAGGAACACAGAGAAGAGCAGAAGGGGATACCGGAAACAGCGGTTTTAGACGATAGTTTGTCTTTGTGCTCCCGCTATTATACAGGAACGTTAAAGGGGAATATCCATGCGGTGATCCATGATCTTGTGGGAGAGGACGGAACCGTTCTGCTAAGCTGGAGGAACCTGGATGATGACGGGGATTTCTGCCGGCTGATTCACCACCGGAATGGGAAGCGGTATCTGGTATTTCGGGAGGATTTATATGGATACAGTATTTTCTGTGTGGAGACGGGCGAGGTGTTCCGTTATATACCGGCATGTGTCTATCCGGATAAACAGGAAGATTTTCAGGAGAGTTTTATCTGGACAGATGCAGTATATGACAGTAAATCCGGCCTTCTGGCAGTGACAGGCTGTTTCTGGGCCTGCCCATTTGATGTCATGATTCTCGACTTTGAGAATCCTTTTACAGAGCCGGAGGGAATAAATGGTCACGAACTAATGGATCGGGAGTATGATATTTACGACGATATCGAGTTTTCTGATTTTCAGAATGGGAACATAATTTTGAAAGCATATAACACCAGAGATGAGAAACAGGAGATTTTGACTTATGATACCGAATATATAAAGGGACTGCTGAAGGAACGGTTTAAGGCCGTCAGAATGGAGGACACGCGATGATTGAACTGCCGGAGGCCATAAACCTGGCAAAACAGATGAGAGAGACAGTGAGAGGAAAGACGGTATCCGCGGTATATCCCCCTTCCTCACCCCACAAATTCTGCTGGTTTAACCATGAGCCGGAGGAGTATCAGGCATTTCTGGCCGGTCATACGGTGACTGACGCGGCTGGTTTTGGTATCTTTTCGGAACTGGAATTCGACAGCGGCGTCAGGCTGTGTTTCAATGACGGAGTAAATCCCCGTTTTATTCGGAAGGAAGAGGTTCGTCCGAAGAAATACCAGCTTCTCCTGGAATTTACGGATGGGTCTGCGATTGCATTTACAGTAGCCATGTATGGCAGTATTTCGTGCCATTCGGGAGATTATGACAATGAGTACTACAGAAAGAGTATCGAGAGCATTTCGCCGCTGATGGAGGAATTTGTTGAAGGGTACTTTAACGAACTGCTGGCTTCTGTGAAACCGGCCATGAGCGTCAAGGCGTTTCTGGCTACGGAGCAGCGGATGCCGGGGCTTGGCAACGGCTGCCTCCAGGATATCCTGTTTCAGGCGGGAATTCATCCGAAACGCAAGGTTTCCAGCCTTTCAGACTGTGAAAAGAACGTTCTGTGGAAACAGGTAAAGACGGTGCTTCAAACCATGACGGAACAGGGCGGGCGCGACACCGAAAAAGATTTCTTTGGAAATCCAGGGGGCTATCAGACATTGATGTCAAAGAATACATTGGCTTCTGGCTGTACCGCATGCGGCGGAGAGATTGTAAAGGAAACTTATCTGGGCGGGGCGGTCTATTACTGTCCGTCGTGCCAGAAAATGGAGGAAGAGAAGAGATGAAGACAATCGGCCTGATCGGCGGAATGAGTTGGGAAAGCACGGTTACTTATTATCAGGTTATCAATGAGGCGGTGAAAGAGAGGCTGGGAGGTCTCCACTCCGCCAGATGCATTCTCTACAGCGTGGATTTTCAGGAGATCGAAGAGTGCCAGGCCGCGGGAGAGTGGGAGAGAAGCGGAGAAATACTGGGAGAGGCGGCCAAAAGCCTGCAGAAGGCGGGGGCTGATTTTATCGTAATCTGCACGAATACCATGCACAAGGTAGCGCCTCAGATTCAGAGTAAGATCGAGATTCCCGTCCTGCATATTGCGGAGGCGGCCGCTCTGAGGCTGAAGGCAGAGAACATGGAGCGTGTGGGACTGTTGGGAACGAAATATACCATGACTCAGGATTTCTATAAGGGAAAACTGGCAGAGTACGGCGTGGAGGTGCTCATTCCGGAGGCGGCAGAGATCGAAACCGTGAACCGGGTGATCTACGAGGAGCTGTGCCGGGGTATCCTGTCTGAGACATCAAAAGAGGCATATTTAACGATCATCGCCCATTTAAAAGAGAGGGGCGCCCAGGGAGTGATCCTTGGCTGTACAGAGATTGGCCTTCTGGTAAAGGACGGGGACACGGAGGTGCCGCTGTTTGATACGGCCCTGATTCATGCGGAGAAGGCGGCGGAGCTCTCGGTTGTGGGTAATGCAGACGAAAGATGAAAAGGAGGTGTTCCGAGTGGCTGTCAGAACATTTGGCTGGGTACAGGAGGCCTATAAGCTGGAGAATTTAAAAAATGTGGTATCGGTCTTTGTGCCGGGGTCTCCCGTCAACAGACGGTTAATAGAGGACAAACTGGTCCGGCTCATTTCAGATGAAGATGGCAAAGCGGAATTTATAGAGGAGCTGGAGGCTGATCCGGTCATCGTGCCGTACGCCCATCTGAAAGGGAAAGGGACACCGAAGGGATATACGAGAAGTAATGCTCCGTGTTCTGGCATCATACAGGCGGTGCTGCCCGGGCAGAGAAAAGAGTATCAGAGTGACTGGCCGGCAGATTCATTTCTGCGCTGGGCGGTCAGCATCGGTTTTTTGAATTATGACAGAAATGGCGATACCTGTTCATTGTCCGATCTGGGACGTTCCTATGCGGAGGCGGAAGCAGGGAGCAAAGAAGAGGAGGAGGCGCTTACAACGGCATTTCTTTCCTATCCTCCTGTCTGCCGGGTGCTTTCGCTGCTGGCAGCGGGCGACCATCTGACAAAGTTTGAAATAGGAGCCAAACTGGGCTTTATCGGTGAGGCCGGTTTTACCTCGATTCCGCAGCATATGATCCTGCAGGGACTCTCCGAAACGGCGGAGGAGGACAGGGCAAAGCTTCTTCAGGATACAGAGGGAACCAGTGATAAATACGTCCGAACCATCTGCAGCTGGCTGAAACAGATGGGCTGGGTGGAACAGGCGGCGAAGACGGCGGCAGAGGATGCCGGAACCAGGCGGTATGAGGGAACCATACCCCAGTCCTACCGGCTTACGTTAAAGGGGAGAACCGTGTTTAAGCATACAACAGGTGTCTCGAAGTTTGCCCGGATACCGAAGCGGGTGATGTGGGATATGCTGGCAACGAAGGCGGCAGACCGGGATTACTTAAGGAACCGGAGGACCCGTATTATCCAGTACCTTCTGAAGGATTATCGTTCGCCGGAGCAGGTGAAGGCCTATCTGGAGACGATGGGACTGGAAGAGACGGTGGAGACCATTAAGGATGATATCCGTGGTTTTGAGAACATCGGCTTAAATGTGAAGCGTACCGGAAAGACGTATAAGATCATGGACGATATCGCAGGCCTGGAGATTCCGGCGGACGATGCGGGCCGGATTTCTGTAAAATCCGATATGGCTGTCGTAAAGGACAGCGTCAGAGAGCGGCTGGCCCATGTAAGCCACGAGTATCTGCTTTTAATCGATCTGGGCTTCGATGGCACATCAGACCGCGACTATGAGATTCAGACGGCGGAGCTTCTCACCAGGGAACTGGATTTCCTGGGAGGAAGACTGGGAGATACCAGGAAGCCGGATGTCTGCATTTACTATGGAAAAGACGGCATGATTATCGACAATAAGGCGTATGGAAAAGGATACTCCCTTCCGATCAAGCAGGCGGACGAGATGTACCGCTATTTGGAGGAAAATAAGGAGCGGAACGAGAAGATCAATCCGAACCGCTGGTGGAAAGTATTTGATGAAGGCGTGACTGATTACCGGTTTGCTTTTGTGTCGGGATCCTTTACCGGAGGCTTTAAAGATCGTCTGGAAAATATCCACATGCGCTCCGGACTCTGCGGCGGCGCGATAGATTCCGTGACACTTCTTCTTCTGGCAGAAGAATTAAAGGCGGGCCGTATGGAGTATTCCGAATTTTTCCGCCTGTTCGACTGCAACGACGAGGTCATTTTTCGGTAAAAGGTAATATAATGGATAGTGGAAGCAGAAAGAGGGAATGTTCATGGAGTTGGGAGAATACCTTCCATTTTGGAAAAAATTGACGGAAGCAGAGCAGAGGACACTGGCTGGAAGCGTGCAGAGACGCCGGTTTGAAAAAGGGCAGGTGCTTCACCACGGATCTGATGAGTGCACCGGGCTGATTCTGACGCTGGACGGACAGCTGCGGGTCTATACCATATCGGATGAGGGCAGGGAACTGACACTGTACCGGCTGCTGGAACGGGATTTATGTATATTTTCAGCGCCCTGTATGGTGAAGAGTATCCTGTTCGATGTAATCGTGGAAGCAGAGCAGGTCACGGAGATTCTTCATATCCCAGTCGATGTCTACAGAGATCTGATGGACAAAAGCGCGGCGGTTGCCAATTTTACCAATGAGCTGATGGCGGCGCGTTTTTCCGATGTGATGTGGCTGATGGACCAGGTGCTGAACAAGAAGATCGACAGCCGTCTTGCGGCATTTTTGCTGGAGGAGAGCGGGCTTGATGAGAGCCGGAAGCTTTCTATCACCCACGACCAGATCGCCCGCCACATGGGGACGGCCAGGGAGGTTATCACCCGGATGCTGAGGGCATTTCAGGCGGATGGCCTGGTTAAGCTGACCCGCGGAGGAATCGAGCTTCTGAATGAGAAGAGGCTCACGGAGTTGGCGGCGGATAGTCTGCGGTAGCTGGCCGGAAATGTATCGGTATGCACCCGGAACAAATAACGTGTGTAACAAAGTCACTGTAAAGCAGTTCGTTTTCGTGTATTCTTATATCATCAATCAATGAATAAAAGGAGTACAAATAAAATGTCTGTATTTTCAATCACAAATAATAATTATCATGAGGAAGTCGTTACTTCAGGAAAGCCGGTGCTTCTCGATTTCTGGGCGCCATGGTGCGGGCCGTGTAAAAAGCTTTCCCCTGTTGTAGATAAAATTGCCGAGGAAAATCCCCATATCAAGGTGGGAAAGGTCAATGTGGAAGAGCAGAGGGAGCTGGCTGAGAAGTTTCATATTATGAGCATTCCGGCGCTGATTCTGATGAAGGAAGGAAAGGCGGTTGCCACCTCCGTGGGCGTGAAGCCCCAGGCCGCAATCGAGCAGATGATTGGCTTATGATGGAAGAGGTACTATGGATTTTTATGAGCGTGTCAGATTCGTCATGAATCATATTCCATATGGAAAAGCGGCCACCTATGGCCAGATCGCCCTGTTATGCGGGAAACCCAGGAATTCGAGGCAGGTGGGGTATGCACTGAACCGCCGCCTGGGGGGAAAGGATCTGCCTGCACATCGCGTGGTGAATGCCTCCGGATATCTAAGCGGGGCGGCTTCCTTTCGAACTCCGGATACGCAGAAGAAGCTTCTGGAAGCGGAGGGCGTAATCGTTGACGACGAGAACCGGGTGGATTTGAAGCGGTTTGGGTGGCATCATGCGCTAGAGGACGCACTGGAATTCCGTGAATGGTTTGAGCAGAACGGAATATGACGGTGCGAGCGGGGAGAGTTTATTTATACATGTTTGTCAGTGAAATACTTAAAGGGGACCCGCAGAGAGGCTTTTGCCTCTGTGGGTCCTCTTTTCTGGAACAACCAATGGACTATTTAAATCGAGTCTTTCATTAAATCCATATGTACTTTGACGACTACTTTGCGGTATGTAATGGGTTTCCCTTCATAAGCCACACTGGGGCGGTGAACATCCCATGGGAAATAGACGGCAATGCAGCCAGGGAGACAGTGGATAAAGCTTTCGTTCTGAATATCCTCCAGGAAATAGAGGTCGTCGCTCTCGTGAGCCTCCGCTACCGCATAAGTACCCGGATTCGGGGTGATGCCTGCAAGATCTTCACCCTCCGGCCAGTACTGTACATCTGCATAGTGGTGATGTATTTCAGGGCGGGTATCTTCAAACGGAATGGAGGTCTGATCAAATACTTTGACATACATGAGATTTCCCTCAAGCGGGTAGTCTCCCGGTTCCATATGGAAAAAGTCGGTTGTTTTTAAATATTCAACAGCGCGTCTGATCGCTGATGGACAGAGAGAAAAATCATTTGTGGAATTTAAACTCGAAAAAATCATTGTGAATACCTTCTTTCAGAAAACAAGTCTTCGGGTTACACAGTGAAATCGATTGCAATCACACTATATCAGATTTTTTCAAGAAAGGCAATCCCTAAAATTAATTTTCTGAAACGCAGAATCAGGGAGTCGATTCCCTGACAACGATGGCGGAGGGAAGAATCATCTGTCGTGTCGTAGTACGGTTTTCCAGGCAGTCGATCAAGATCCGGCAGGCGGCAATGCTGGAGTCAAAGGTTTTGTTATCCAGTGACGTAAGCGTGGGAATGCAGATTTCACCATAGATGGAGTTATCGACACCAATGACGGATACCTGATCCGGGATAGCAATACCCAGGTCATACAGCGCCCGTATGCCTCCGGTAGCGATTAAATCGACAGAATAAATGATTCCATCCACATCCGGGTGATCCTTTAAAACTTCCAGAGTGGCTCTCTTTCCGTCCGCTGCCGTGGTGCCGTGGGAATCGTAAATCCAGGGCTCTGTCTGGTCGAGAAGACGTATGCCTCTGCGAAATCCTTCCACCTTTAATTCGCAGCTTGGCGTATGGCAGTCGCGGACAAATGCCAGGCGTTTTCGCCCTTTTTCCGCCAGAAGGTTTACACAGGCTTCCACTCCATGCAATTCATCGGACAGAACTCCGTAAATATTCGGCGCATCTAAGAAGGCATTGATCATGACGATCGGCACCTTGCTCAGATGGCGCTTGATGGCTTGTGCAACGGATTCTGTCTGAAAGGAGGAGCCGATCAGCACTGCTCCCTCCACACGGCGCTGCTCCAGAATAGAGATTGCCTGGGCGCGCGATTCATCATCGTCACCGGTATTTAAGATAACGCAGCAGTAGTTAAGGGCGGCCAGCTTGCGCTCAATATAGTAAGCCCCATCAGTATGATGGATGTTACGGATATCCGCGATCAGAATTCCGATAATGCGGGAAGACTGGCTGACCAGGCCTCGGGCTGCGGCGTCGGGGGTATAGTGGTACTTCTTTAAAAGCTTCTGCACTTTTTTTCTTACTTCCGGATTAACCCCTGTTTTGTTATTGATAACACGGGACACACTGCTGGCGGAAACGCCGGCTTCTTTTGCAATATCATAGATTGTCATAGGCGATGCACTCTCTCTTTTTATAGTTATCGTATCTCATTGGAAATTCCAATCCCTTCTCCGTCAGTTTACAGAACTCCCCCGCTATTGTAGATTATATCCAAAATAAGGAAAAAATGTAAAGGCATTATATAAATTTTTTTTAATACTTGACAAAGTAGGATTGCTACGACTATAATCATAGCATAAACTGAAATCGATTGCAAACTATAAATTCGTTTAATTCACTATAATTTTGACGGAATATATATCGAATATAAGGATATCGATTGCATATTCTCTGTGAAATAGACGGGAAAGTACGAGGTAAGGGGCTATGAAAGCATTTACACATGCAAGAGTAATTGACGGCAGGGGCGGTTATATTCCGGATGGTACAGTTGTGGTGGACGGCAGTACCATTGTGAATGTGGGGGCTGCGTCCGGGGTGGAGATTTTGGAGGGCACAGAGATTGTTGACTGCGGCGGACGTACGCTGATGCCGGGACTGATGGATGCGCATACACATCTGGAGACAACCGCCTCCAACAATGTTATTAACGAAGTTGCTCAGTATAATCTTCCAACCCGCACGATGCGTTCTTACTGGAATGCGCTGGAGACGATCCGTGCCGGTATCACAACCGTGCGCGATGTGGCGGACATTGGTGACTGCGTGATTGCGGTCAGGAATGTAATCAATCAGAAACTGCTTCCCGGACCCAGGATCATCGCTTCAGGAAAGGCGATTAATCAGACGGGCGGCCATGCTTCCATGTCTACAGAGTATCAGTGGTCCAGACCGGATGCAGGCGGTTCCGGACACTGTGTAGATGGAGAAGCCGAATGCAGGAGAGCGATCCGCACGGAAGTAGCGGCAGGCGCGGACCTAATTAAGATTTATGTTACCTCCGGTTTGTATGATCCTTTCCTTGGTAAGCCCAGAGACGAGTTTTCCCAAAAGGAGATTGAGGCTCTGTGTGAGGAAGCCGCAAATTCAGGTAAAAAGGTAGCGGCTCACTGCCATACCGCGAAGTCAGCCAAATACTGTATCGAGAACGGCGTGGCTTCCATCGAACATGGAATGATGATTAATGAAGAGACTCTGGAGTTGATGAAAGCTCATGGAACATTCTGGGTACCTACCACAATCGTTTACCAGCTGATGGCAGATGGCGCAAAGTACGGTCTTGGCAGCTCCACAATTGAGAATTCAAGAAAGGCTCTGGTAAACCAGGAAAAGATGTTCCGCAAGGCTCTGGAGATGGGAATTAAGATTGGCATCGGAACTGACTGCGGAGGTGTGCTGATTAATCACGGGGAGACGGCGAGAGAACTGGAGTGCTTAAACCGCTGGGGAATGACCGCGATGGACTGTATCCGGGCGGCAACCAGTGCGAATGCAGAACTGCTGGGTATTGATTCTATAACCGGTTCTGTAGAAACGGGGAAGGAAGCAGATATTCTTATTGTAGACGGAGATCCTCTGGAGGACATCAGAATTTTACAGAACCAGGAAAAGATTCTCGTCGTTATGAGGGGCGGGGAATATTACAAGGATACGTTTAGCGGTCTGCGATGATAATCAGGAGAGAATGGGGGTGACGAGGCAGTGGGATATGAGTACCTTCTGGAAATGAATCACATAGGAAAGGAATATTACGGAGTTCGGGTACTTAAGGATGTCAGTATCCGTCTGAAAAAAGGGCAGATATTAGCACTGCTCGGTGAAAACGGGGCAGGCAAATCGACACTTATGAATATACTTTTCGGAATGGACGTGATCCACTCTACCGGCGGTTTTTCAGGAGATGTCCTCTTCGAAGGGAAGCCGGTGAAGATCATGAAACCCTCGGATGCTTCTGAACTGGGAATTGGAATGGTTCATCAGGAATTTATGCTGATCGATGGGTATGAGATAGCGGAGAATATTCGCTTGAATCGGGAGATTACGAAGGGTAATCTGTTCAGTCGCATTATAAGCAGAAAGCTGGAGACGGTCGATAAGGTCTCAATGAGAGCGGATGCAAGGAAGACGCTTAACTCTCTCGGACTCGAGGGGCTGAGTGAAACAGTAGCGGTAGAGGATGTGTCCGTCGGTTACAAGCAGTTTGTGGAGATCGCAAGAGAACTGAATAAAAAAAATATAAAGCTGGTCGTTCTGGATGAGCCGACAGCGGTGCTGACGGAAGGGGAGGCTAAACAGTTTCTGGACTGTGTGCGCGCAGTCGCGGATCAGGGAATCTCTTTTATCTTTATCAGTCACCGTCTGGATGAGGCTATACAATATGCGGACACCGCGGTCGTACTGCGCAACGGAGAGCTCGTCAGTCAGTGCGATATGGAGGGCGTGACGGCGATTCAGCTGTCAGAGATGATGATTGGACGAAAGGTGGAGTTGGTGACGAAGGAGCCAAAAACGGAGTCCGAGTTATATAGCCCGGTTATTCTGTCCATGAAAAACTTTCATGTGGAGATGCCGGGAGAGCTGGTAAAAGGAATCGACCTGGAGGTGAGAGAAGGGGAAATCTTGGGAATCGGCGGTCTGGCCGGCCATGGGAAGGTGGGGATCGCCAATGGTATCATGGGACTGTATCCTGCGTCGGGCGAGGTCCTGTACCGTGGAGAGACTCTTTCTGTAGCGGATACGTTGTCAACCCTTAAGAAAAAGATTATGTTTGTGTCGGAGGACCGGAGAGGCGTTGGTTTGAATCTGGACGCCTCCATAGAGATGAATACAGTAATCGCTGCCCTTCGGGTGAATCAGGAGTATTTGAAACACATTGGTTTTATGCGCTTTTATAACAAGAAGGCGGCGGCCGAATATGCAAAAAAGATGATCGAAGAGATCGATATCCGGTGTACCAGCAGCAGTCAGCCCTGCAAGCGGCTGAGCGGAGGAAACCAGCAGAAGGTATCGATTGCCAAGGCGCTGGCTATGAATCCGGAGGTGCTCTTTATCTCAGAGCCGACGAGAGGAATCGATATCGGGGCGAAGAAGCTGATTCTTAATTATCTGGTGCAGTTAAACCGGGAACGCCATATGACAATCATTATGACTTCCTCGGAACTGGCCGAACTGCGATCCGTCTGCGACCGCATTGCGATTGTCACCGAGGGAAAACTGGCCGGTATCTTAAAGCCCAACGATGAAGAATACAAATTTGGCCTGCTTATGAGCAGTTCCGCCGAAGCAATGGAGGAACAGGGCAGAGCCAAAAAGGAAGAAAACGGATTCAGAAAGGAACAGAAGGAGGTGGGGAGTCATGCAGCAGATTAAGCGTCTGTATCAGGCAATCGGCTTTTCCAGATTTATTATCATGGTATTTCTGGCCGTCCTCGTTCTGCTTACATTTACACTGCATCTGGACAGTGGAACCATTGTTTCAGATGTGTTGGTCCGTATCGGACTTAACAGCTTCTTTGTTTTAGCCATGCTTCCTATGGTAGAGTGTGGTGTCGGCTTGAATTTTGCACTTCCGCTTGGAATTCTCTGCGGCCAGCTGGCCGGCGTACTTTCTGTAGAATGGGGAATTCAGGGGATGAAGGGAATTCTCGCGGCATGTGTACTGGGGTCTGTATTTGCAACGGTTGTGGGGTTCTTATATGGTCTGCTCTTAAACCGGCTGCGTGGTTCTGAGATGATGGTGGGAACGTATATCAATTTTTCCATTGTCTCACTGATGTGTATGGGATGGATGCTGTTTCCGTTTTTTACAGATCCGAGAATTAAATGGGCCATGGGAAATGGAGTGCGCAGCACGATTACCCTGGATGGGTTTTACGATAAAGTATTAAACAATCTGCTGGCGTTTAAGATCGGAAATGTCACGATTCCTACGGGATTATTCCTTGTATTTGGACTGGGGTGTTTGGCATTCTGGGCATTTCAGAAGAGCAAAACCGGAGTTATGATGAAAGTCAGCGGTATGAATCCTATGTTCGGAAAGTCAATCGGAATCGATAATGACAGGATGCGGGTAATGGGTACTGTATTATCCACAATCTGCGGCGCCATAGGAATTGTGATCTACGCACAGGGAATCGGTATGTATCAGCTGTATACTGCACCTCGTAACATGGCATTTCCGGCTATTGCGGCGATCCTGGTCGGAGGTGCGACCCTGAAGAAGGCCAATATCTGGCATGTAATCATTGGTGTTGTACTTTATCAGGCGATTCTGACGATAGCACCGGTTGTCTCGGCGCAGCTCATCGACGATGGAAGCAGCCTGTCTGAAATTGCGAGGGTCATTATCTGTAACGGAGTTATCCTTTACGCATTGACAAAGATCGATGGGAGGAAAATCTGATGAAAGCAAGAGTACGAAATGTATTGAGCAGGAATGCCGTGACGCTGCTATTCGTCATTTTATGTATTGGAAGCATTCTTTGCTCCGGCCAGCCTCTCGGCTATATTGTGAAAGAGACAGTGGCCCGTATTTCGAGGAATGCGGTTTTAATTTTATCACTGATTTTACCTGTCCTTTGTGGAATGGGACTGAACTTCAGTATTGTAGTGGGAGCGATGGCGGGGGAGATCGCTCTGGTGATGATCACCCACTGGAATATCGGCGGTGCGCCGGGTATGCTCCTCGCAGCGGTGATTGCCAGCATTCTGGGCGGTCTGTTTGGATTGGCAGTCGGAAAACTGATGAACCGGGCTGTTGGCCAGGAGATGATTACGGGGATTATCCTGGGCTATTTTTCAATTGGTTTGTTTGATCTGACTTTTTTGATCCTGCTGGGCCGTGTGATCCCGTTTCAGGATGCGGAACTGATGCTGTCCAACGGAGTGGGCCTTAAAAATACCATTGCATTTCATGATGATGTTAAGAATTATTTGGATCACATCTGGCGCATAACGCTGGATTGGTCTCTGATATACGCAGCGCTTACGGCAGTGGCAGTGCTTGCAGTCTTGGTACTGCGAAAGAAAAAGAGATGCGGGGGGACTCTTTTGGAAGCTGTAAAAGGCAGCCGTAAGTCTGCGGCAGCTGCGGTGGTGCTTACGATATCTGCCGCGCTGGTTTGGCTGGTTCCGCCTCTCCAATCGGCGTGTGCAGCAACACAGATTCCCATGGTTGTTGGGATGATCATTGCTCTGCTCTGTCTTCTAACCGCATTTATATCCAGGACAAAGATCGGACAGGATATCCGGACGACGGGGCAGAACATGGATGTTGCCATTGTCTCCGGAATCAATGTAGGACGCTGCCGTCTGTTCTCTATTACATTTTCTACGATTATAGCAGCCCTCGGTCAGGTGATTTATTTACAGAATATGGGCAACATGAATACATTCAGCAGCCATGAGCAGGTTGGGCAGTATGCGATTGCCGCTCTTTTGGTAGGTGGTGCATCCATTAAAAAGGCCAGCATTGGCCATGTGTTTCTGGGAGCAGCTTTGTTTCATATCCTGTTCTTTACCTCGCCGCTCGCGGGGAATCAGCTGTTTGGCGACGCACAGATCGGAGAGTATTTCCGAGTGTTTGTAGGTTATGCGGTTATCACGATCTCTTTGGTGCTGTATGGTTTGAAACAGGCTGCAGATAAACATTCTAAAGAAGAAAATAAATAAAAAACAAAAATAAAAAAGGAATCAACATTAAGGAGGAAGATTATGTTTAAAAAAGTGATTTCAACTGCACTGGCACTTACAATGATCCTGGGTCTGACTGCATGCGGAAGTACAGTAGGCAGCGGAACACCGGAGACGACAACTACGGCAGAGGCCGCGAAGGCGGCAACGGATGAAACTCTGGAAAAGACGGTGGAGGCGGCAGAAAACGCCGGTTATAAGATCGGAATTATGACTACCACCGTATCCCAGGCGGAAGAGGAGTACCGGGTTGCAGAGGACCTGGTTGCAGAATATCCGGACACGGTTGTCCATGTGACGTTCCCGGATAACTTTGCAACAGAGATGGAGACAACCATTTCCACCGCATTATCCCTGGCATCTGATCCGGATATGAAGGCGATTATCTTTACCCAGTCTGTAAGCGGAACAGCGGCAGCGATTGAGAAGATCCGTGAAGTCCGCGATGATATATTTATCTGGGCTGGACTTCCGATGGACGATAATGACGTGATTGCACAGGCGGCAGACGTTGTATTTAACACAGACTTTTCGACTGCTGGTGTTCAGGACGCGGAAATTCTTAACGAACTCGGCGTGAAAACCGTTCTGCACTATTCCTTCCCACGCCATCTGGCGATTGCGACGAAACTGGCGTATCATGACAATTTAAAGGCGAAATGCGAAGAACTGGGAATTGCCTTCGTGGACGTAACGACACCGGATCCGACATCGGATGCAGGTACAACAGGAACACAGCAGTTTGTTCTGGAGGACGTGCCGAAAAAGCTGGATGAGTACGGTGAGATGACTGCATTCTATGGAACGAACCTCTCTCAGACAGAGCCAATTATCAAGACACTGGCAGACCGCCAGGAAGGATATTATCTGATTATAAAGGATCCATCCCCTACATTCTATGCCAATCCTCTGGGAATCGAGATCCCGGAAGAGTACGCGGGTGATTACGATTATCTGAACAAGCAGATCGTGGAAAAAGCGGCGGAGAAGAACATGACAGGTCACTTTACCGGCTGGCCGCTGTCTGTTACGAATATGTCCTTAAGAGGCGGTGTTCAGTACTGCATGGAATACCTGGACGGAAAGACCAATGGAAAAGTCGATATCGATGCCCTACAGACTATTTTGACCGATCTTGCGGGCGAGGGAGCGAGCGTTACCCTGTATGAAAACTATGAAAATTATTTTGCAGTAACGGCACCGAACATGACCTATTAAGTAAATTACATAGGAAAGGGAGTTGGGATCTAATGGAACGGAAATTTGGATTCATTGGCGGCGGCAATATGTGCAGGGCGATCATCGGAGGAATGCTGAAAGCGGGAATTGCAGAGCCAGGAGATATCCTGGTTTCGGATAAAAACCATAGGGGGCTGGAAGCTTTGAAGGCGGAATATGGGATTGGAATAACCGATGAGAACTGTAAAACAGCAGCCTTCGCAGACATTCTGATTCTGGCAGTAAAGCCGAATGTCTGCCCAGCGGTAATTGCAGAGATCAGGGAAACGGTCCGCCGTGAAAGTGTGGTCGTATCTATTGCAGCCGGTTTATCGCTCTCTGTCCTGATGAAGTGCTTAAATTGTGACATTCCAGTTATTCGTGTTATGCCAAATACACCGGCCATGGTGGGAGAGGGTATGGCGGCTGTCTGTTCTAATAATCTGGTGTCCCAGGCCCAGAGGGAAGATGTGCTGGCGGTGTTCCGAAGCTTTGGCCGTGCGGAGGAGGTGGCGGAGAGCCTGTTTGATGTTGTCACAGCGATTTCAGGCTCATCACCCGCCTATGTCTATCTTTTTATTGAGGCGATGGCGGATGCCGCGGTTGCAGGGGGTATGCCGCGAGGGCTGGCTTATACCTTCTGTGCCCAGGCTGTGGCGGGCAGCGCCAGGATGGTTCTGGAGACGGGAAAACATCCGGGAGAGCTGAAGGATATGGTATGCAGTCCGGGAGGAACGACGGTTGACGCGGTTATGGAACTGGAAGAGCGGGGGATGCGCAGCGCGGTGCAGAATGCAGTAACGGTCTGTATGAGCAAATCAAAGTCTATGGGAAAGCAGCAGGAAGATGCCGTATGAAAATAGCTGTGTTAGGAGCAGGCGCCATGGGGCTGTTGTTCGGCGGACTGCTCAGCAGGAGAAACGAAGTATGTATTTATGGACATCATGCGGAGAAAACGGATGATTTGAAGAAGAACGGAGTCCTGATTCGTGAAAAAGACGGGGTAGAAAATTATTTCTTTCCGCAGGCGGCTGTGTCGGGGGAAAACTTGGGGGAGACACCCGATGTGGTTATGCTTTTTACTAAATCACTGGTATCCAGAGAGGTTCTGGAGCAGAACCGTGGACTGTTCGGTCCGGATACACTTCTTCTTACACTTCAGAATGGATGTGGGCATGAGGAACTGCTGAAAGAATTTGTGGACGAATCTCATGTGGTCATCGGAACGACACGCCATAACAGCGTTTTAACAGGAAATACTTCGGTTCTCCACGGAGGCGGAGGAGCTACCTGTATTGGCTTTGTACATGGCAGAAATACTTCGATATATGCACTGGGGGAAGAGATGTCAGCGTGCGGTATAGAGACCAGTGTATCTGAAGATATCCGACGCTTGATCTGGGACAAGCTGTTTGTGAACACTTCTGTAAGTGTCGTATCCGGAATTTTACAGGTGTCCCAGGGCTATTTATTGGACAATGCCCATGCATGGAGCCTGGTAGAACGGCTGGTAAGAGAGGCGATAGAAACAGCACGGGCAGAGGGCATTGTTTTCGAACCGGAGAAGGTGCTGGAAGGTCTCCGCAGTCTGTTGGAAGGAGCCAGGCAGGGATATCCCTCCATATACGCTGATCTTCGTGATGGAAGAAAGACGGAGGTAGATGCCATCAGCGGTTCGGTAGTACGCTCCGGTCACAAAAACGGAGTCCCTGTTCCTTCTCATGAAATGGTCGTGGAGCTGGTTCATGCGATGGAGGGGAAATCGAATCAGACTGTTTAAGAAATAAGAAAGAGGAGTGCTGCAGAACAGATCATTGCGGATCGGTCCTGCAGCATTTTTGGTTTATGGTAATAAACGGATTATATGACTAACAAACCATTCATATATTGCTGATGTATGCATGCCGCTAATTAGATAAATATAAACAAAAACAAAAATAATCACGGATTAGTTCCACGATTGTTTTACAAAATGGGTAAAAATACATAAAAAAAATAATAGAATGAATAAATATTTATCACAACACACAAAGATACATCGCAATTTGTGTTGCGTAAAAAGCAACATATGTAGAGAAAATCCCCTTTTACATATGGTAAAATGAATCCATCAAAAACGTTGCAGGCTTAGAACGAATGAGCTTGCGAACCATGATCAAAGGAGGATTTACAATGAAAAAAATGATCGCTGGGTTATTGTGTGGCTGTATGATCGCGGCTTCTTTAACGGGCTGTGGAAAAGCGCCTGCTTCCGATGGCGGTGCGACAGAAAAGGCTGCCGGTGCGGAGGCAGAAAAAGCAGCGGATAAAACCGAAGCTTCTTCCGATTCCGGTTCCAAAGTAATTAATGTCTGGTCGTTTACCGACGAAGTGCCAAAGATGATTGAAAAGTACAAAGAAATGCATCCGGATTTTGATTATGAGATTAAAACAACAATTATTGCGACTACTGATGGCGCGTACCAGCCGGCGCTGGATCAGGCACTGGCATCCGGCGGCAGTGACGCGCCGGATATCTACTGTGCGGAAGCCGCATTTGTCCTGAAATATACGCAGGGTGACGCCAGCCGTTATGCCGCGCCATACGAAGATCTGGGAATTGACGCGGATGGTAAGATTAAATCCTCTGAGATCGCACAGTATGCGGTCGATATCGGAACGAATCCTGACGGTAAAGTGGTGGCGCTGGGCTACCAGGCAACCGGCGGAGCGTTTATCTATCGCCGTTCCATCGCCAAGGACACCTGGGGAACCGATGATCCGAAGGAAATTGGTGCAAAGCTTGGCGCAGGCACCAATGACTGGACACAATTCTTTAACGCGGCAGAAGAGCTGAAGGGCAAGGGCTACGGCATTGTATCCGGCGACGGAGATATCTGGCACGCAGTGGAAAACAGCTCGGACAAAGGCTGGATTGTGGACGGAAAATTAAACATCGATCCAAAGAGAGAGGCATTTCTGGATTTATCCAAGAAGTTAAAGGACAACGGCTATCACAATGACACACAGGACTGGCAGGATGCGTGGTTTGCCGATATGAAGGGAGAAGGCGCAAAACCGATTCTCGGCTTCTTCGGACCGGCGTGGCTGATTAACTATACCATGGCGCCAAACTGCGGCGGAACTGCTGTTGGTGAAGGAACATTTGGCGACTGGGCTGTCTGTGATTCACCCATCGGCTTCTTCTGGGGCGGCACCTGGGTACTGGCTAATAAGGACACCAAAGTGAAAGACGCG
The DNA here is from genome assembly GCF_014288005.1 of Hungatella hominis. Classification (NCBI taxonomy): domain Bacteria; kingdom Bacillati; phylum Bacillota; class Clostridia; order Lachnospirales; family Lachnospiraceae; genus Hungatella; species Hungatella hominis. The sequence goes on along the minus strand of NZ_JACOPB010000004.1, from coordinate 184,142 downwards.
GTTGCGGATATCATTGACTGGATCACTCTGGACGACGCAGAAGACAGTCTGCAGTATATGTGGGCAAATGGAACCATGAATGACGCAGGTACAAAGGATGCGGTTGCATCCGGTGCGGTTATGAGCAAATCGGACGGCTCCGTCGATTTCTTAGGCGGTCAGAATATGTTTGATGTCTTCGTTCCGGCCAACAAGTACGCCAATGGTACAAACTTAACCCAGTACGATGAGACCATCAACAACTACTGGCGTGGTCAGGTGCGTGAATACACTGCCGGTAATAAGAGCAGAGAACAGGCGATCACGGACTTTAAACAGCAGGTAGCCGATAATCTGGATATCATTGTGGAGTAAGTACCAGAGACAGAACATCAGCAAGGGGAGGACGGCAGTTTCTGTCCTCCCCCATTTTACCGGGAGGTTATAACTATGAAACGCAAACGATTGAGATATGCGAAATGGGGTTACATATTCTGTGCTCCGTTTGTACTTGGATTTCTGATCTTTTCCCTGTATCCCATTATCTTTACCGGGGTGATCGGGTTTACGGATTTTAAGGGAATGGGCGCCGTGGATTTTAATTTCCTGGAGGACCCGTTTCAGAACTTTAAAACAGTGCTTTCCAATCCGTCATTTAAGAAGGCGTTCGGCAACACCATCCATATATGGCTGTTCAACTTCGTTCCCCAGATTGGTCTGGCGCTCCTGCTGACTGCGTGGTTTACCGACAAGCGGTATCACATTAAGGGGGAAGGGCTGTTTAAGGTGCTGTTCTACATGCCGAATATCATCACGGCTGCGACTATCGCTATCCTGTTTAACGCCCTGCTGGGATATCCGATGGGACCGGTCAACGATATCTTTATGCGCCTGGGAATTTCAAAGGATCCCATCAACTTTCTGGTTGACAAGTCGGTGGCCCGCGGAACGGTGGAATTTATCCAGTTCTGGATGTGGTATGGCTATACGATGATTATTCTGATTTCCGGCGTTATGGGAATCAATCCGGAGCTTTTTGAATCCGCAGAGGTGGATGGAGCAAACCGGATTCAGACATTTTTCTATATTACCATTCCAAATTTGAAGACCATTCTGCTGTTCACGCTGGTTACCAGCTTAATTGGCGGTCTGCAGATGTTCGATATTCCTAAGCTGTTTTTAATGGGCGGGCCGGACAATGCCACGCTTACCACCAGTGTCTTCATCTATAATCAGGCGTTCAGCGGCAGTTACATGTACAACCGCGCCGCCGCGGCAAGCATGATTATGTTTGTAATCATCTGCGCAGCTTCTGCTGTCCTGTTTTTCCTGATGCGGGATAAGGACGAGGTGCTTCTGAATAAACAGATGCGCAGACAGGAGCGGGAATACAGAAAAGCGTTAAAAGAAGGGAGGAAAAGCTGATGAAATATAAGAAGCGTACTTCGACCGCGTTAAAAATCGTTATTTACGTTGTCTGCATCTGCCTTGCCATACTGAGCATCCTTCCTTTCTGGATCATGATCGTCAACGCCACGCGTTCTACGACACAGATCCAGCAGCATGCCATCTCGATGATCCCCTCCGGCTATATGATGCGCAACCTGTCCATACTGCTGGGCAAGAGCTTCAACCCGATGGTGGGATTTATGAACTCGCTGATCATCTCGGCATTTTCCACAGGCTGCGCGGTGTATTTTTCCACCATGACTGCCTACGGGCTGGTGGTGTATGACTGGCGGCTGCGCAGACCATTTTTCAGCTTTATCATGGCGGTTATGATGATTCCGGCCCAGGTGACGATGATCGGTTTTTACCAGATGGTATACCGGATCCACATGACAAATCAGCTGTCGATGCTGATTCTGCCCGCGATCGCTTCCCCGGCCATGGTGTTCTTTATGAGGCAGTATATGCTGCCGTCGCTGTCTCTGGAAATCGTGCAGGCGGCCCGGATCGACGGGGCGGGAGAGTTCTATATCTTTAATAAGATCGCCATGCCGATCATGAAACCGGCGATTGCCACACAGGCCATATTCAGCTTTGTATCCAGCTGGAACAACTTGTTCACACCGCTGGTGCTCCTCACGAACAAAGACAAATACACAATGCCGATTATGGTAAGCCTTCTCCGTGGCGATATCTACAAGACGGAATACGGTTCCGTCTATCTGGGGCTGGCCCTGACGGTGCTTCCGCTGATCATTGTGTATTTACTGCTGTCAAAATACATCATTGCCGGCGTCGCCCTGGGCGGCGTGAAGGGATAAGGCAGTGATTAGTACGGCGTTGCATGAGTTCCGGTGAATTCTGCACTCGCTATTCACGCCAGGACCACGCCCACGAAGCTAGACGTAGGGTCCGCTACGCGTCGCTTCGCGGACGCGCCCCTGACGCAAATATCAAGCACAGAATTCACTGAAACTTACGCAGCGCTGTACTAGATGGCCGATAAAAGCGCGGTCTAGAAGACCGGAATATTCTCCGGCACGTCCTCGATGAATTTCGTGCGGTATTCACTGGGGCTGTAATTCGTATACTTTTTAAAGCATCGTGTAAATGATGTCGAGTTGTTAAATCCCGTCTGAAATGCGATGGATGTGATCGAGGCGCCGGTCGTCAGAAGCGTCTGGGCCGCCTGGATCCGTTTGCGGCTTAAATAATCGTAAAAGGTTGAGTTCGTGTGCTGTTTGAACAGCCTGGTGAAGTGATATTTGGAAAATCCCGTGTAATCGGCCATCTTTTCCAGCGTCAGCTGTTCAGCATAGTGATCGTTGATATAGGCCAGCAGGCTGTTGAATTTCTGGTAATAATCGTAACTCTTCTCGGCGGTATTATCTGTGCCGGCGAAAAGGGTGTCGTAATGTTCCCGGCCGATCGTGGTCAGAATATCGATTAAATTAGCATAAATCGAGTATTCCCGAAAGGTGACGCCGGGAGAAAAATAGAGATTGCTGATCTCCATAAGCCTGGAATAGATATGTTCGTAGATTCCTGTGTTCGTCCGTTTCGTCAGAAGGCAGGGGTCCAGCAGCACCGGCTCCAGGGCGCTGTAATCGTGGAAGCTGGTTAAAGGGTCCATGTTGAACATAAAAAAGAAGCGCTCGCCCCAGTCCGGCTTTATAATCTCATGAAGTGTGAGTCCGGGGATAAAAAGAATGTCGCCCGGCTCCAAATAGTATGTGACGTCCTTGACGATAATGGTGTTTCCATTTTCGATCGGAACAAGAATCTCGATGGCACTGTGCTGGTGCAGGGCATACCCCTCATTCTGGACATTGTGCCAGATGCGGATATTGGAATTTAAGTAGTAATCTACTTTTTCCACGTATCCTTCCAACTCCCTGCCGTGGTATTCATCCGGCAGTGTATAGTTTAAACGGCTCATACTGCGTCCTCCTTTCACTGGAAACGGTGAAATCATGATGCAATTATACCGCAGCCATGCAGGCTTGAAAAGAAAAATATGGTATAGCTTTACCAGGATAAGAATTTTGAATAAAGATAATTTGGAGGAACCTATGGACAGACAGAAAGCAAGGCAGAAAGCAGTGGAACTGGTGGAACAGATGACGGTGGAGGAGATGGCCTCCCAGATGCGCTACGACGCGCCCGCGATACCGAGGCTGCAGATATCGGCCTACAACTGGTGGAACGAGGGACTGCACGGCGTGGCCAGAGGCGGTACTGCTACCGTGTTTCCGCAGGCCATCGGGCTGGCGGCCATGTTTGACGAGGAGACGATGCGCAGTGTGGCGGAGGTCGTATCGACAGAAGGCAGGGCAAAATACAATGAATTTCAGAAGGAAGGCGACACGGACATCTATAAGGGACTGACCTACTGGACTCCGAATGTGAATATCTTTCGGGATCCCAGATGGGGCAGAGGCCATGAGACCTACGGAGAGGACCCGTATCTGACTTCCCGCCTTGGCGTTGCTTTCGTAAAGGGCCTTCAGGGAGAGGGCGAACACTTAAAGACAGCCGCCTGTGCAAAGCATTTTGCCGTGCATTCCGGGCCGGAGGCGGTTCGCCATGAATTTAACGCCACCACAACGAAACGGGATTTATGGGAGACGTATCTGCCTGCATTTGAGGCCTGTGTGCAGGAAGGCGGCGTGGAATCCGTCATGGGAGCATACAACTGCTATGAGGGAGAGCCGTGCTGTGCCAGCACACTGCTGATTGAGGAGATTCTTCGTGGAAAATGGGGATTTGAGGGCCATTTCGTATCGGACTGCTGGGCCATCCGTGACTTCCACCAGAGCCACATGGTGACGGACAATGCAGAGGAATCAGCTGCTCTGGCCGTCTCAAAGGGCTGTGATTTAAACTGTGGAAATACGTATCTATACGTACTAAAAGCGTATGAGAAAGGGATGATTACGGAGGCGGAGATTAAACAGGCCGTTGTGAGGCTGTTTACGACCCGGTACCTGCTGGGCATGGGCGAGACGACAGAGTACGATGCAATTCCGTACGAGACGGTGGAATGTGAAGAGCACCGCAGACTGGCTGTGGAAGCGGCTGAAAAGAGCATGGTCTTACTGAAAAACAACGGAATACTGCCTTTGAATCCGGATACTGTAAAAAAGATCGCGGTGATCGGTCCCAATGCGGACAGCCGGATCGCGCTGATCGGAAATTACCACGGAACCTCGTCCCACTACACGACGATCCTGGAAGGGATTCAGAATGAAGCGGCGGAGGGAACCACAGTGCTGTACGCTCAGGGCTGCCATCTCTTTGAGGACCGGGTGGAACATTTAGGACTTCCGGGAGACCGGCTGTCAGAGGCGAGAATCGCTGCGAGGCACAGCGATGTGGTGATTCTCTGCGTCGGGCTGGACGAAACGCTGGAGGGCGAGGAGGGTGATACCGGCAACAGCTATTCCTCCGGGGACAAAGAGGGACTGGAGCTTCCGGCCTCTCAGCGCAGGTTGATGGAAGAACTTCTGGCCCAGGACAAACCAGTGATCGTCTGCAATATGACGGGAAGCGCCATCGACTTATCGCTGGCCCAGGAAAAGGCCAAAGCGGTGATTCAGGCCTGGTATCCGGGAGCGGAAGGCGGCACGGCGTTTGCACGGCTGATCTTCGGCAAGAGCGCTCCGGGGGGAAAACTTCCTGTGACTTTTTATAAAGATTTATCCGCGCTGCCGGCGTTTGAGGATTATTCCATGGAGGGCAGAACGTACCGTTATATCCGGGAAGAGCCGCTGTATCCGTTTGGTTTTGGATTAACCTATGGGAAGACGGAGCTGTCTGACGGAGCAGTAGACGGAAAGAAAGCGTATGTCACAGCGCGGAACACCGGAGACCGGCGTGCGCGTGAGGTGATCGAAGTCTATGTCAATCCCGTAGATTCGCCGGACCGGGCAGAGCACTGGAGTCTGTGCGGCTTTAGGCGGATAGATCTGGAACCGGGAGAAGAAAAGCGGGTGCAACTGGATCTGGGAGCCCATACGTATGAGTGCGTAAACGCCGAAGGCGAATATGTGGAAAATGCGTCAGTTTATGAATTCAGTATAGGAACGAGCCAGCCGGATGCCAGGAGCAGACAGTTAGGAGCGGCGGAGCCGGTTACTGTGATTTGCCGGAGAAGGAAGTGAGCAGGGGGATTTGTGGGTAAAGATACGCGGACTTTATGCGTGGAGGATTGAGGAAAAGGGAGAGCGGGTGGCAGGGAGGGAAATGTTTCGCTGTGTACTGGAGCCACGCTTCCGTTTCCTCGATACCCCGCGCAAAAGTCCGCGTATCCCCATCCACTAAGCCTGTGTGATTTCTGCCTCTTATTCTGTCACAAGCTGATCCAGTGATTTAAATGTATATCCCATCTCTTCCCATTTTGTCAGTAGTTCATCAAGAATCTGGGCGTTGGTGCTGGAGGTGCTGTGAAGGAGGACGACGGCACCGGGGTGGATGCGTCCCAGAAGTTTTTTGAAGGCTTCCTCTTTGGACGGCTGTTTATCCTGGTACCAGTCTACATAGGCGAGGCTCCAGAAAAATGTGCTGTATCCCATGTCTTTTGCCATCTGCAAATTGGTTTCGCTATACTTTCCCTGGGGCGGACGATAGTATTTTTTCATGGTCTGTCCGGTGGTCTCAGTAAACAGCTTCTCTAAATCTCCCAGCTCTTTCTCAAACGCTTCCTTAGATGATATTTTTGACATATCGGGGTGGTGGTATGTGTGATTGCCTACGATATGGCCTTCCGCCACCATTCGCTTTACGAGATCCGGTGCGGTCTCTATGTAGTTTCCAACCACAAAAAAGGTGGCCGGTGCATTGTGCTTCTTTAACGCGTCCAGAATCGCAGGGGTGTTGCCGTTCTCGTAGCCTGCATCAAACGTTAAATAGAGCACTTTTTCTGGTGTGTTTTCTGCATAGTATGCGTTGAATTTCTTTAGGTAATCGGCGGTAGCATTGGCTACTGGGGGCTGACCCTCCTGCTGGAAGCTTAAGCCCCAGTTCCCGTCAGCCGCCGTTTCTACCGCCTGTTTTCCATCCGTCATCATGGCGCCGAATCGGCCGGCCATAAAGGCCAGGGCAAATAAAAGCAGCACCTTTACCAGACGGAAGAGTTGTTTTTTCTTATCCATAGCATCACCTGAGTCCGTTTGGTTTAATATATTGGGGAATGGTCTGTCTCTATTCGCATTTTTAGGTTTTATTTCTGCGGCGGGAAATGGCTGTTGACAGATGTGTGATGGGATGATATAGTGTATATATAAACTATATACAATGATTACAATGAATGCGGGATAGGGATAACAGATTTGGAGGCGGTGCAGTGAATATCATCATCAGCAATTCCAGCGGTAAACCAATATATGAGCAGATCACATCTCAGATAAAGAATCTGATTATCAGCGGCCATCTGAAGGCGGGGGACGCCCTGCCCAGTATGAGAACTCTGGCTAAGGATCTGCGGATCAGCGTTATTACGACGAAGCGGGCGTATAACGATCTGGAGCAGGAAGGGTTTATAGAGACGATAACCGGAAAAGGCAGCTTCGTGGCGGCAAGAAACACGGAGGTGATACGGGAAGGAAACTTAAGGATCGCGGAAGAGTATTTGACGAAGGCCGTGGACATTGCCAGGAGAAGCGGCATTACCTGTGAAGAACTGTGCGATGTATTAAAGATGCTCTATGACGGAGAGTGAGGGAATAATTATGGAATATGCAGTCAGAATACAAAATTTAAGCAAGCAGTATCCGGATTTTTCATTAAATAACATCAGCCTCAATATTCCCAAGGGAAGTATAATGGGGCTGATTGGGGAAAATGGATCCGGAAAATCCACGACAATCAAGGCCATGCTGGATATTGTGAAGCGTGACGCAGGTGAAGTCGAGATTCTGGGCATGGATATCAGGGAGCGGGAGCAGGACATTAAAGAGGAGATCGGCGCGGTCTTCAGTGAAAGCCAGTTCCATGATTTTCTCAACGCCGTTCAGATATCGGGAATTATGAAAAGAATCTATAAAAATTGGGATGAGGAGCTGTTTTCCTCCTATCTTTCCAGGTTCGCTCTTCCGGAGAAGAAAAAGGTTAAGGAATATTCAAGAGGAATGACCATGAAGCTGGCGATCGCGGCCGCACTGAGCCATCATCCGAAACTTTTGATTCTGGATGAGGCGACCAGCGGGTTAGACCCGGTGGCGCGGGATGAGATTCTCGATCTCTTCTTTGAGTTTATTGAGGATGGAGAACACTCTGTACTGATTGCCTCCCACATAACGAGTGACCTCGACAAGGTAGCGGATTATATTACAATGATCCACAATGGAAGTATCCTGTTCTCTGAGGAGAAAGATCAGCTTCTGGAGGATATGGGAATTCTGCGATGCGGGGAAGAAGCGTTCGCCGGGCTGTCCGGTGTCCGTATCGTGGGAGTCAGGCGGAATCCTTATGGAGTGGAAGCACTGATTCATGGGAGAGATATTGTGAAAAGAAGATATCCGGAGCTTGTGGTGGACCGGACGAACATCGAGGAAATCATGCTGTATTCCGTTAGGAGGGATCGAAAATGACAGGATTACTAATCAAAGATATGTATATCATGCGCCAGAGTATAAAGTCAATGCTGTTTATCCTTGTGGTGTGGTCAGTTGTTTTTCTTGGAGGTAAAAAGACGGGAATGTTCCTGATTCCCATGTTTATCATGATAGCTGGAATGAATGTACTGAATCTGTTTTCCTACGACAGGCAGACAAAGTGGGAGACGTATGCTCTGACTATGCCGATCCCCCGCTGGAAGATGGTACTGGAGAAGTATCTGTACTCGGTCTGCATTGCTGCTTTCTTTGGGATTATAGCAGTGGCGGCTGTGGCCGCCGCGACAGCCATAAAAGGCATGAGAATGGGACCGGAATTTCTGTTTGAGCTGCTGATTAACTGGCTGACCGGCGTTGCCCTGGCATTCTTTTATAATTCGATCTCCATCCCGCTTACGTACTGGCTGGGTGTGGAGAAGGCCAGAATGATTCCCAGCGTTTTAATTGGAGTGGCAGTCTTTTTAATCGTAGCGCTTGCGTCTGCGTATGGGGATGATATTGCTGTAAGTGACAGCACAGTGACTGCCGTCATCATCGCGGGAGCTCTGGGAACTGTTGTGATGATGGTGCTCTCGTACTTCATCAGCGTGTCGGTCTATAATAAAAAGGAGTTTTGATCTGTCTCCATCCCCATATGGTTCCTGTTTTCGGAACCATGAAAATCACTGCCGGCAGTCGTAAACAGTCCATATTCAGCGGCGAGTCCGTTTAAAAAGCTTTTTTCAGAGTCGGAAAATGCGGGATATTCGGTTTCTATGCCATCGATTCCCAGGAGCGCCAGCTCCTTCAGCATGATGGACACCTCCTGTGCATGGAGGGACTGTTTCTGAAAATGGCGGTAGCAGTTATAAGGATGGGCCCAGACGGCTTTTCCTCCCGCATGGTGGATGGCCGCGATGCCGTCTTCCACGGTGATATTGGCTTCTGTCAGGGCTTTCGCATAGGAATCGACCAGTTCCGCGGCCTCCTCGCTGACCGCAGGGTAAGCTGCCCTGACGTGCGCCATGACATCTCGAAGCTGAAGGACATTTCCGCAGCTCATGGGGACAGCCGGGATACGAATCGGATATCCTGACGCGGTTACAGCCTCTGCCAGTTCCTGGTAGACGGCTTCCGTCCGCTCTTTCCGGGCGGAGAGCAGCGAGCACAGCACCGGATCGGTCTCATCGAACCCGTAACCAAGCAGGTGGATGGACTGGGAAGTGGGGAGACTTCCCCAGAGCTGTTCCGCACACGTAATTTCCGTGCCGGTAACGTAGCGGATACGGCCCAGGCAGCGCTGTCTGGCCCTGCCGATGCCCGACAGCGTGTCATGATCCGTGACCGCCATGGCGAGAATTCCGCAGTTTACCGCCATGTCAACGACAGTTTCCACTTCGCAGATTCCGTCTGAACACAGCGTATGCATATGATAATCAACTTTCATAAAGCCTCCTGAAATAAAACGATTGTTTCCATTCTCTGGTCTATGACGATGAATCCCTCCACCTGTAAAGATGGAGGGATTTCTTCATAAATGTAACGGGTTTTCTTTTACTCGATTGTCGTACCGGCCTTGCCTGCCAGACTCGCCTTCGCCTTGGAAAGAGAGGTGATGATGGCGCTGCGGCCCTTGCCGTGTGTGACGAAGTCCACGGACGCTTCAATCTTCGGCAGCATGGAGGCAAATTCAAACTGCCCTTCATTGATATAGCTCTCAGCCTCTTCGATGCTCATGTGTGAGATCGGACGCTCATCCGGCGTGCCGTAATTAATGGTGACGTTGTCGACACTGGTCAAGATCATAAGGACATCGGCGTCGATCTCCTTGGCTAAAAGTCCCGCCGCCCTGTCTTTTTCAATGACCGCGCTGGCGCCCTTTAAGTTATAGCCCTGTTCCATAACCGGAATTCCGCCGCCGCCGCAGGCGATGACGATCTGATCCGCATCCATGACAGCCTTGATCACGTCGATCTCCACGATAGAAACCGGCTTTGGTGACGCGATCACTCTGCGGAATCCCTTTCCGGGAATCTCTTCCACGTAATTTCCCTTTTCTTCCTCTTCCTTTGCCTCCCCGGCCGTCATGAAGCGGCCGACCGGCTTCATGGGTGTGTAGAAGGAGTCGTCGTATGGATCTACCATCATCTGGGTGAGGATGGTGGCTACTGGTTTATAGATACCGCGTTTTACCAGTTCTGCGCGGATTCCATTCTGTAAATCATATCCGATATATCCCTGGCTCATGGCTGAGCAGACGGACATGGGAGCAGAGGTATAACCGTCATGCTGTTTTCCGAATTCATTCATAGCCGTGTGAATCATTCCGACCTGCGGAGCGTTGCTGTGCGTTAAAGCAACCTGCCATCCGGCCTGGATAAAATCCGCGATTACTTTCGCCGTTTCAGTCACCGCTTCTTTCTGTTCCGGAAGATTTGTTCCCAGGGCATTGTGACCCAATGCCATAACAATACGTTTCTTTGCCATATCAGTTACCTCTCAGTTCGATGTAATTTAATCAAAAAAGTATAAGGATATTATATTATCTGGACAAAGAAAAAGCAACCAGTTCTTATTTTCACAGGATTGTGTGCCGGGCTGCCGTCACTGTTTACAGCGCCCGCCGGCCCTTGTCATACCGGCGCTGCGGTGGGAACCGGACATAAAAATCAGGAAATGATAAGGAATAATTTAGAAAATTGGGGCTGGATATATTGCTAAGAAATGATATAATGTTCATATTAATATAGGTAAAGAGAGGTTAGAGATTGATGGTGGTTCTGTACCTGATACTTCCGCTTGTGTTTTATAGTCTGGTGACGGGTGTCATCGCGCTGACTCTGCCGTTACAGGCTCTGATGTGCACTCTGCTGGGTGCCGCGGTTACGTTTCCGGTACTCTATTACTGGCCTTACCAGTTCGATCAGGCCAGACGGGGCGTGATGCCGCCCATACCATTTCGGTTTCGGAGCTGCCTTCCCATCCTTATCCTTTTGGGAATTGGAATATGTTTATCTGTCAATAATATGATTAGTTTAACACCGCTGCCGGAGTGGTCTCCCGGTTTCAAAGAGGTCGGGGAAGCACTTTACTCCCCTCCGTTTCTGATTCAGATACTCGGGCCAGGGCTGGTGATACCTGCGGCAGAGGAGATGATATTCCGGGGGCTGATGTTCGCTCCGTTAAGAGACCGGATGGCGTTCTGTCCGGCCGCCCTGATATCGGCCGTACTGTTTGGGCTTTACCATGGCAATCTGCTTCAGGGAGTCTATGCATTTCTTCTGGGGCTGGTCATGGCATGGCTTTATGAGCGTTTTCAGACGCTGGCCGCTCCCTGGGTATTTCATGCTGCAGCAAATGTTACATCGATTGTTATTGTGAATACAGGACTTGGGATTCTGGCGGAGAAAAGGTCAGTGTATGCGTTTTATACCGCTCTTGCGCTGGCAGTTGTTCTCTCGGTTTTTTGTTTGATCAGAATAGAACGTAAGACGAATATAAAGGAGGAAGAAGTGTGAAGTTATTATCCATTGCAATTCCATGCTATAATTCAGAGGCCTATATGAGGCACTGCATCGAATCGCTTCTGCCGGGAGGCGACGAGGTGGAGATTCTGATTGTCGACGACGGCTCCACGAAGGACCGTACGGCGGAGATAGCAGATGAATACGAAAGAAAGTATCCGGGTATCTGCCGGGCCATCCATCAGGAAAATGGCGGACACGGTGAGGCAGTTAATACAGGGCTTCGCAATGCCGAGGGCATTTATTATAAAGTTGTGGACAGTGATGACTGGGTGGATGAGGCGGCCTATCAGGAGATACTCTCGACCCTTCGCCGGTTTGTATGCGGCGAGGAGACTCTGGACATGTTGATCAGCAACTTTGTCTATGAGAAACAGGGCGCAAAGCGAAAAAAGGTTATGAACTACCGGACGGCGCTTCCGCAGAACGAGTTATTTACCTGGGATGATGTGAAGGTCTTCATGCTGGGCCAGTATATTCTGATGCATTCCGTCATTTACCGCACGGAACTTCTGCGTGAATGCGGATTAGAGCTTCCAAAACATACATTCTATGTGGATAATATTTTCGTATACCAGCCTCTTCCTCATGTAAAGACCATGTACTACTTAAATGTGAATTTTTACCGGTATTTTATCGGAAGAGAAGACCAGTCGGTGAACGAGGAGGTCATGATCGGCCGAATCGACCAGCAGATCCGCGTGACGAAGCTGATGCTTGGCTACTGCGACGTGACGAAGCTGAAGAAACGCAAGCTCCGCCGCTACATGGTGCGCTATCTCGAGATTATGATGACGGTTTCTTCCATACTGGCGATCAAGTCCGGGACAGAGGAGAACATGGCGAAGAAGAAGGAGCTGTGGCAGTATCTGCGCAAGCTGAATCTCACGCTGTATCTCCGGCTGAGATGGGGATTCCTGGGACAGGGAACGAACCTTCCGGGCAAGAGCGGCCGTAAGTTTTCCATTGCAGGATACAAGATTACACAGAAATTCTTCGGTTTCAACTGATTTGCAGAAATATAAAGTGAAAAAGAGCCTCCAGCCGATCGGATCGACGGGAGGCTCTTGATTGTTATGGCGGCCCGAACGGCTGGCGCCGGGTGACCGTTTCGTATTAACTGATAGCTTTCTGCGTGACTTTCTTTCTGCTGGTGACGTAACCGTCCGTGTAGATAAACTGGAACATGACGTATGCCATCATGACCGCTCCCAGTCCGTCGAACGCGGAGTGCTGTTTTAAGAAAACCGTAGCCAGACAGATGGAAACCATTAAGACAAAGGAACCAATCTGTACGGACCGATACTTCTTAAGCCGTTCACTGTGGCTGACTGCGATATGGACGCAGACGGAATTATATACGTGAATGCTTGGAAATACATTGGTGCACGTGTCAGTGGAATAGAGCCACGCTACGATGGCGGAGCAGATATTCTTATCCGGGTTAATGACCGGCCGGAAGTCCGTACCGTTCGGAAATATGGTGCATACCAGAAGGCTGATGGTCATTCCGGTGAACAGCATGGTACAAAGCTTGTAATAATCTTTAACATTTGTAAAGAACAGATAAAGGACTGCGCCCGCCACATAGGCGAACCAGAGCATGTAAGGAATTATGAAGTATTCGTTGAACGGAATATAATCATCGAGCCCGACGTGCATGATGTGATAATTGCTCGTCACCGTCTTCTCTAAATAAACGAACCAGGGAATGTAGATGAAAGCGTAGCATAAAACCCATGCGTGCCTGTACTTGTGAAGCAGATTTTTCATATAAGATCAACCCCTTCTGTTGTTAGGTGTGAGTTGTCAGATTCTGATACTATTGATATATATTACCAACTTCCGTGGATTATATCACACCAGTTTGGAGAGTACAAGGGGGTTAACGAAATGTTAAGATTTTTATTACGAAAGTTTAAGCTCCCATTTCTGCGGTCATGAGTACAATGCTCCTGTCCGGCTCATACTATCCGTGAGGTGATAAAAATGGACAAGGACCAGCAGGAAAAACTGGCGCAGAAGAAATCGAACGAGACCTTCAACAGCATTACCGAGAAGGTAAAGACGGAAAACCAGAATCAGACCCATAATTCACGCCGGGAAGGTATGGGACCGAATACGAAGAGAAAACCGATGTAAGAGGTCAAATGTGCCGATGCAAAATGCCGATTTCCAAGGATAAGATCAAATTAGTCCATGGAATCGGCATTTTGCATTTTCAGGGATCGAATACACTGTGCAATTGTATAGAAAACAGGAATTTGCCGCACGAATAAAGCGTGAGAAGAAAAAAGAGAAAATAAATAGAATATAACATGGAAAATACTGTTATTTCATAGTATAATATTATCATAAAACAGAGCAGTACAAGAAGCTTTGAAGGGAGGGTTTTATTATGGAAGGTAAGATTACAAAACTGAGGGAAATTCTTGATGAGAGCAGGTACACGGTGGCCATCTGCGGCTCCGGCATGATGGAGGAGGGCGGCTTTAAAGGGGTAAAGAATCCCGATAAAGCATATGATATCGAGACGAAGTACGGATATTCTGCGGAAGAGATCTTTTCCAGCGCCTTCTATAATACACGGCCCGAGTTTTTCTTTGAATTTTATAAGAAAGAGATGCTGGAGAATCCGCCGGAGGACACGGATTCCGGTCCGTCACTGGCAGCGATGGAACGGGCCGGGAAGCTGCAGTGTCTTATTACCAGCAACATTTATGCAAAGGCTCAGAGGGCCGGCTGTAAAAACGTGGTGAATCTTCACGGGACGATCTATGAGAATAAATGCCCGCACTGCGGCAGGGAATACACCATGGAGCAGGTACGGGATGCGAAAAAGATACTTCTCTGCGACAAGTGCGATATCCCGATCCGCCCGCAGGTATCGCTGTTCGGTGAGATGGTGGACAGCCGCCTGATGACGAAGACCTCCAATGAGATATCGAAGGCAGAGGTCCTTCTACTTCTCGGAACGACGCTGGATTCCGAGGTATTCGGAAACTATGTGAAATATTTTACCGGGCGGTGGCTGGTGATTATCCATCCGAACCGCCACTATTTGGACGACAAGGCGGATATGCTGTTCTTGGATTATCCGAAAAATATCCTGCCGGGACTGGGGTACAAATAAGCGGTAAATCTGAAATACGTCTCTACGGGGAACTGCTGAATCAGCGGTTTCCCGTATTAATTTTCCGCATAAATTTATTATCTTTTTCTAAAAAGGTTGTAAGGATCCCGATCTTTGTGTATAGTATAATGGCAGACTTTTTATAGGAAAGGAATATCAGGATGTTACAAAGTTATATAATGGTTTTTTTTATTTCCATGGTACCGCTCATTGAGCTTCGCGGCGCCATTCCTTATTCCCAGGTGATGGGCCTGCCTCTTTTAGAGTCGTATATCATCGCCATTATCGGAAACATGCTCCCGGTTCCGATCATCTATTTATTTGCCAGAAAGGTTTTAGAATGGGGAGCGGACAAGCCCGTGATCGGCGGATTTTTCACATGGTGTCTGGAAAAAGGAAAGCACGGCGGCGAGAAGCTGCAGGCGAAGGCAGGCAAAGGGCTGTTTGTCGCTCTGCTGCTGTTCGTAGGAATTCCGCTTCCAGGTACGGGCGCGTGGACCGGTACGCTGGCAGCCAGCCTTCTCGACATCGACTTCAAATCCAGTATCCTCGCAGTTATGGGAGGCGTACTTCTTGCCGGAGTCATTATGGGACTGGCCAGTGTGGGCGTTTTGGGAGCGCTTAATTCTGTTATTTTTTAAAGCCGGGCCGCTGGGACCGGGGAGGAGGAATTCCTATGGAACTGAAGAATGAAGATGGGCTGACCGAGAAAGAGTTCTTAGCACAGTACAGGCCCGGAAATTATGAGCGGCCGTCGGTGACTGTGGATATGCTGATTTTTGCAGTCGATCCGGAGGCAGAGGATGAGGACCCGGAGCTTCTGCTGATCCGCAGACGGAACCATCCGTGTATCGGCCAGTGGGCTATGCCGGGCGGATTCGTGAATATGGACGAATCGCTGGAGGAAGCCGCGGCCAGAGAACTGGAGGAGGAGACCGGGATTACCGGTGTCTGCATGGAACAGCTCTATACATGGGGCAGTGTAAAACGTGACCCGCGGACGCGGATTATCTCTGTATCGTATATGGCGGTTGTGCCGAAGGACGAACTGAATCCGGTCGCAGGAGACGATGCGAAGGAAGCCGTGTGGTTTCAGGTTAAGAAAAAGAAGTTGTCGGATCTGGCAGATGGTGCGACATACGCCCTGACTGTGGAGAACGAGGAACGCCATATTTTCATCGGATACCGGATTACGGAAGGATATACCCACATGGGACTCATGTGGAAGAAGGATACACATGCGGAACTGCTGCCTGCGATTGATGTGAATGACACGGAAGCGCTGGCTTTCGACCACGCCTATATTTTAAATACGGCGCTGGACCGTCTGGAAGAGATGCAGAAGGAGTACCGCGAACAGCTGGAATGACGAGGCAAAAGACCGCTGCCGGGGGGCAGAGAGAGGGCCGGGAAACCAAAGAAGCATACTTTGGTTTCCCGGCCTTTTGTATGAAAGGCGTTATCAGGCACTGCGTGATTCATGCAGTACGTTCCGGGGATGGGGAGGTTAGACGCAGCCCTCTTCACAGGTGAGCAGAAAGCTGGCTTCCCCGTGATCTTTTTTATCTACGTATAAATAGTATTCTCTTATGGGCTTTGTCTGTATCATGGGGGCGGATGTGGAAATGAATCCCGGTCTGATCGGATTCAAATCGCATTCCTTTATGATATAAGGAATCTTATTCTTTTTCAGAATCCGTCCGATACGGGAGCATTCCATCATGGAAAAACCGGAGTACAGCTCTTTGCGGTTAAATATGGTAATCATGGTCAAAACCCCCTTTCTTCTTAGTTTCAGTATACCACTTCCGGTTCCGGACTTCTTTACATTTTCATTAAAAATCCATACGGTTTTAAAACAGAACAGTTCCTTAGCAAAGCTTCTGAAATATTTAAAGAAAAAATTAAGATTTGGCTGGTAGAATAGGGAACGAAAGTAAATGAGGAGGCGGCCAATGTATAAGATACTGATTGTCGAGGATGATGAGGTAATCGGCAGAACCGTGCAGAATCACCTGCGGGAGTGGGGCTATGAGGCGGCCTGTGTGAAGGATTTGAAGCATGTGCTGGCCGAATTTGCGGCCTTCGAACCGCATCTCGTCCTGATGGACATCCTGCTGCCATACTTTAATGGCTGTTACTGGTGCGGAGAGATTCGAAAGCTTTCCAATGTGCCCGTGATCTTTCTGTCCTCGGCGTCCGACAACATGAATATTATTATGGCGGTTTCCATGGGAGGCGATGATTTTATAGCAAAGCCCTTCGATCTGAATGTGATGACGGCCAAGGTCCAGGCTATGCTCAGGCGGACGTATGATTTTGCAGGGGATCACCACCTGATCGAACACGGCGGAGCAGTCTTAAACATCAATGACGCCACTCTGACTCATCAGGAGACGAAAGTGGAACTGACCAAGAATGAATTCCGGATTCTAAAGCTTCTCATGGAACAGGCGGGGCGTACCGTCTCCAGGGAAGAGGTGATGACGAGGCTGTGGGAGACGGACAGCTATGTGGACGACAATACGCTGACCGTCAATGTGAACCGGCTCCGGAAGAAACTGGACGGCGTTGGCCTTGAGGATTTCATTGTCACGAAGAAAGGCATGGGGTACATGGTAAAATGAAGGGAAGGAAGCTGCTGTCTCTGACAGGCCTCTATTTAAAAAGAAACCGTACGGTAATTACGGCGGGCGTCTGCGGTGGAATCCTGTGTGCGGCCGTATTCTGGCTGTACCGCCTTCCCGTGGAGGCTGTACTCTACGCCTGGATTCTGGGAGCGGTGCCGGGGCTCCTTCTGTCCGTCCGAAGCTTTTCCCGTTACTGCAAAAAATGCGGGGACTTAGAGCGAATGGCGGCCCAGAAGACGGGCTATGCGGAACCCTTTGAGGAGACCTCCGATCAGCTGGAGCTTCTGTACCGGAGGCTTCTCGCCTCTTCCTATGAGGAGAGGGACCGGCTGCTTCGGGAGGAAGAGGAGAAGCGGACGGAGATGAAGGACTATTATACCATGTGGGTTCACCAGGTAAAGACCCCCATCGCGGCCATGAACCTGATTCTTCAAACACACCCTGGCGGAGAAACGGACCACAGCCAGCTGTCCAATGAGCTTTTTAAGATCGAACAGTATGTGGAAATGGTGCTTCAGTACCTGCGGGCGGACAGCCCTTCCGCCGATCTGGTCATCCGGGAATGCTCGCTGGACACTATCGTCAAAAAAGCCATTCACAAGTATGCTCCGGTATTTATCCGGAAAAAGATCGCACTCGATTACAGACCCGCAGCCTGTCTGGTGCGGACCGATGAAAAATGGCTTCTGTTCGTCATAGAACAGCTTCTGTCCAATGCGTTAAAGTACACGGAGAGCGGCAGAATCTCGGTCTATCAGGAGACGGAAAGTCCCTCCGAACGGAGCTCGGCAAGACGTAAGGCGGGGGAAGTCATACGGACGCTGGTGATTGAAGACACGGGAAGAGGAATCACCCCGGAGGACATCCCCAGGGTGTTCGAGAACGGGTATACGGGCTGTAACGGCCGAGCGGGTCAGGGATCGACGGGAATCGGCCTCTATCTGTGCAAAAAGGTCATGACCCGTCTGGCGCACGAGATGGTGATCGAATCGGAACCAGGAGTGGGGACGAAAGTGAAGCTGCTCCTGGATATGACGAAATTTATACCGGAATAGAGAGGCTTCTGAAACTGGCCTATGAAATAAATAGCCCCTTAATCCTTTGAAACAGGGATTTCTTATAGATTCCCATGGATTCCAAATACGCTTTTTCCGCCTGTTTCATGGCTTTTTTGGGGTTATATCCGGATATGGGCGTGCGGGATTTGCCAGGGCGTCCATGGGTGTTTTCAAATTCCTGAATGGTGTAGACGCCCCTCTGGCGTGCGCGCTGTTCAAAACTGCTGTACATGGAAATACCTCCTTCTGCTGCATGGATAACGATCTGTTTGTGATTTCAGTATACCACCGGAATGCGGTCCCAGTCTTTAAGCTTCCCTTACATTTTTGTAAGGATACGCAGAAAAATGTAAGCCTCATCGATGGCGGCCGCTCTTTCCCGTCTGATATACTGCTGTCATAGGAAAGGAGGCAGCATTATGCCATTGCTTGAAGTGAATCAATTAAAAAAGGTCTATACCACCCGTTTCGGAGGAAATCAGATAAATGCACTGAACGGAGTCAGTTTTACGGTGGAAAAGGAAGAATACGTCGCGATCATGGGAGAGTCAGGATCGGGGAAAACCACACTATTAAACATTTTAGCCGCTCTTGACAAACCTACCGGAGGCGCCGTCCTCTTAAACGGAAGAGATATGAAAACGATTCCGGAGGGAGAGCTGGCCGCGTTCCGCAGAGACCACTTAGGCTTCGTGTTTCAGGATTTTAATCTGCTGGATACGTTTTCTCTGGAGGACAATATCTATCTGCCCATGGTTCTGGCAAAGAAGAACTACGGGGAAATGAAACAGAAGGCAGACCCCATCGTGGGAAAACTGGGTATTAAGGAGCTTATGAAGAAATTTCCGTATGAGGTCTCGGGCGGCCAGAAGCAGAGGGCGGCGGTTGCCAGGGCCCTGGTGATGGACCCGGCGATCATTCTGGCGGATGAGCCTACGGGCGCGCTGGATTCCCGGGCTTCCGACCAGCTTCTCGATCTGTTCGGAGGAATCAACCGGGAGGGGCAGACAATCCTGATGGTAACCCACAGCGTCAAGGCGGCCAGCCATGCAAAACGGGTGCTGTTTATCAAGGATGGGGAGGTGTTCCATCAGCTCTACCGCGGCGAAATGACGGAGGAGAAGATGTATCAGCGGATTTCCGATACTCTGGCCGTCTTAGAGGCGGGAGGTGGCCGCGATGAATAACCTGTTTTACACAAGGCTGGCCATTCAGAATTTAAAGAAAAATTCAGCCGTCACGGTTCCGTATCTTCTGACCTGCATCGGCTCCGTGATGATGTATTATATTATCTCTTCCCTGACGGGAAATCCGGGCTTTGCCCGTATGCGGGGAGGCGGCTCCATGGCATTTATTCTGATGCTTGGCTGCGTGGTCATGGCCGTGTTCTCCGTAATGTTTCTCATTTACACCAACAGCTTTCTGGTGAAACGGAGAAAGCAGGAATTCGGGTTGTTTCAGGTCCTGGGCATGGGGAAAAAGCATCTGGCCCGGATCATGGCGATCGAGACGCTGCTTACGGCGGCGGTGAGCCTGGTGTCCGGGATTCTGCTCGGTTTTCTGCTGTACCGGGTCTTTGCGCTGCTGCTGTACCGCCTGATGAAACTGGATATTTCCTGGGATTTCAGTTTTGTCCCGGAGGCGGCTTTTGCGTGTGTGAAGCTCTTTGGCGTCATATTTCTGGTGATTCTCTTCTATAATATATGGCAGGTCGTAAAGGCGAGGCCGGTGGAAATGCTGGCGGGAAAGCAGGCGGGGGAGCGGGAGCCGAAGGCGCCGTGGCTTCTGGCTGTGTTGGGTGTCATTTCTCTGGCAGCGGGGTACTGGATTGCTGTCTCGACGGAGCGGACAGCGATGATCATTTTTGCCTTCTTCATCGCGGTACTGTTCGTGATTGCCGGTACCGGCCTCTTGTTTACCGCGGGAAGTGTTACGCTGCTGAAGCTGCTGAAGAAGAATAAAGGCTATTATTATCAGACGCGCCACTTCATCTCCGTCTCAGGTATGATATACCGGATGAAACAGAATGCGGCCGGTCTGTCTGTGATCTGCCTTCTGTCCACAGCGGTTTTAGTTATGCTTTCTTCCACGGTTTCCCTCTATGTGGGACTGGACGATGTGATGAGAAACCGTTTTAAACGGGATTATGTGGTGACGGTGTACGATTATTCCGACGACACGGCCGCGAAGACCGACGGGATTGTGGAGAGTGCCTTAAAGGATGCGGGGGAGACCGCAAAAGGGCTTGTCAGCTACCGCTATGTCAGCTTTGCCGCGGTGGATACGGGAGACGGCTACGAGGTAAGGGAGGAGAATCTGGCGGACTACAACAGCCTGGACTATCTCTTCTTCATGACTCTGGAGGATTATAACCGGATTTCAGGGCAAAAAGTCAGCCTGCGTGATGACCAGGTGATGGTGCTTGCGGATGGGATGCGTTACGACCGGGATACATTTTCCATCTTCGGAAGACGGTACGATGTCGCCGGCTTAAAAGGCCAGACTGTAGAGGACGGTATGGACGCCATGGGGTCCGTGGGAAGCCTTCATATCGTCCTGCCGAATTTTTCCCAGCTGGAGGAGATGGAGAAAAAGCAGGCCGAGGCCTATGGGGAGGCGAAATCCAGACCCATTTACTATGTGGCCTTCGACGCCGGAGACGGTAAAGAGGGTTCTGCCAGACTGTACAAAGATCTGGAGGAACGGTTAAATGGTCTGGGCTTGACCTGCCGCCTCGAATCCGCAGCCATGGAGCGGGGGTCCTTTTTCTCCCTGTACGGAGGGCTGTTCTTCGTGGGACTGTTTCTGGGAACGCTGTTCGTGATGGCGACGGTGCTGATTATCTATTACAAGCAGATTTCCGAGGGCTACGAGGATAAGAAGCGGTTTGAAATCATGCAGAATGTGGGGCTGTCGGCCCGCGAGATCAAGAGCGCCATCCGTTCCCAGGTGCTCACCATGTTCTTTCTGCCTCTGGTTACGGCCGCTGTCCATATCTGTTTCGCATTTCCGATGATCGCAAGGCTGCTGGCACTGATGAATCTGCGGAATGTCGGGCTGTTTGCCGTGTCCACGGCCGGGGCGGTACTGCTGTTTGCTGTCTTTTACGGGGTGATCTATGGGGTTACTTCTAAAAAATATTATGAAATTGTAAAGAGGTGATGTGTCAGTGAAGATTCTGATGGGGATCATGGGGTCCATATCCATCGTTGTGCTGCTTTTATTCATACAGGAGATCCGGAAGGAACTGGAAGAAGAGCGCTGGTGGAGGGACCGGGGAAAATCTTAATGGTTTCTTAGCACCATTTTCTCTCATAACAGTCTATAATGAATGTCGATAAGAAGACTACGATGAGACGAAAAGGAGAGCACTATGAAACCAGGAAAGAAAACACTTGGAATCCTGACGGTAATCGTCATCCTTGCGGTTTATACCGCATGCTTCGGCCTTGGAAAAGACATTAAGGGCGCGGGGGACATGAGATTTGGAATCGATATCCGGGGCGGCGTTGAGGCCGTATTCGAGCCAGTGGGCTTAGACCGGAATCCCGCGCCGAATGAGATCGAAGCGGCCAGGAATATAATCGAGACGAGACTGGATGATAAGAATATCACGGACCGCGAGGTGACAACGGATAATGAAAAGGGTTATGTAATCGTCCGTTTTCCGTGGAAATCCGACGAAAAGGATTTTAAGCCGGAGGCTGCCATCGCGGAACTGGGCGACATGGCCAATTTGACCTTCCGGGATGAGAGCGGCACTGTAATGCTGGAGGGAAGGGACATCTCCACCAGCCGGCCCGTAGAGTATTCGGACCAGACCGGAATTAAAAAATATGAGGTGGAGCTGCAGTTTACAAAGGACGGCGCGGACAAATTTGCCGATGCCACCGGTAAACTGGTAGGCCAACCCATGGGAATCTACATGGATGAGGAGCTGATCTCCAATCCGGTGGTTCAGGACAAGATTACGGGCGGCAACGCCGTGATCAACGGCATGGAGTCGTATGCGTCCGCAAAGAGCTTATCGGACAAGATCAATGCGGGTGCCCTGCCGTACGCCATGGAGACGAAGAACTTCAGCACCATCAGCCCGAGCCTGGGCTCTAATGCCTTGAATATCATGGTATTTTCAGGTGTGGTAGCGTTCTTCTGTATCTGTATTTTCATGATCGCCATGTACCGCCTGCCGGGAATGGTGGCATGCTTTGGCCTGATTCTTCAGACCTCCATACAGCTGCTGGCGATCTCGATCCCGCAGTATACGCTGACACTGCCCGGTATCGCCGGTATCATACTGACCATAGGTATGGCGGTGGATGCCAACATTATCATCAGCGAGCGTATCGGTGAGGAGCTTGGAAACGGCGTTTCGCTGACCGAGGCGGTCAAACGAGGATACAAGAGGGCATTCTCTTCCGTGCTGGATGGAAACTTGACGAGCGCTATCGTGGCGATAATCCTGATGTTCTTCGGTTCAGGCACCATGCTGAGCTTCGGCTATACGCTGCTCGTGGGCCTGATCATCAACCTGGTGGTGGGCGTTTGGTTCTCCAGGACTGTGCTTCTTTCCATCATACGGGAAGGCAGATTCCACGATTTGAAGTGGTATAAGGTGAAGAAGAACCAGAAGATTTATCCGATCATGAAACGGAAATACATATGGTTTGCCATCTCCATCTGTATGCTCCTGGCCGGCGTGCTGGGATTTATGAAGAACGGAGTGAGCCTGGACACCCAGTTTACGGGCGGAACGACGTTAAAGTATGAGATAGAGGGTGCGGCCGATGTGAATTCCGACGCCGTTGCTGCCAAGGTATCCGGCGAGACCGGAAGAAATGTAAATGTCCGCCTGACAAAAGAGGATGGCCTTGGAAAACAGTTTATGGTTTTGACCTTTGCAGGGCAGGAAGGCATCAGCCCGGAGAGCCAGGAATACGTGACGCAGATCTTAAACGGCTATCAGGATGGCTTTACGGCGACCCTGTCGGAGACGTATGCGGTTCAGCCGTATATGGGGCAGAAGACGCTCCACAACGCCGTGATCGCCATGGTTCTGGCCGCGGTGCTGATAACGGTGTATGTTTGGATCCGGTTTTCCATCCTTTCGGGCCTTTCTGCGGGAGTATCTGCGGTGATCGCGCTGATCCACGATGTGCTGATCGTGCTGTGCGCGTTCCTGATCTTTGCGATTCCGCTGAATGACGCGTTTGTGGCAGTGGTGCTGACCATCATCGGTTACTCCATCAACGATACGATCGTCATCTATGACCGGATCAGAGAGAACATGAATCTTCATAAGTGTAAAAATATCGACGAGCTGGTGGATACCAGCGTATCACAGAGTCTTGGACGGTCGCTGCACACCTCGCTGACGACGTGTATCAGCGTACTGATCCTGGTGATTGCATCGTGGCATTTTGGGATCCAGTCCATTTTTGAATTCTCCCTGCCTCTGTTATTCGGACTTGTGAGCGGCTGCTTTTCTTCCATTTGTGTGGCCAGCGTGATTTGGGCCATGTGGAAGAATGCCCATAAGGCAGAAAGTAAAAAAAGATAAGGCATTAAATGAGCACGCCTGGCGCAGACAGGGACCGGATTATCCGGTTCCGGCCTCCGCCGGGCGTGCGCTCTTATTGTAAGAAAATTTTAATCCGTATCCGTGCAATTTTGTGCTATACTGTTTAAGGAAACAAGCGAGAATTCCCCCACCTCTACAGGTGGAGGGATGAAACGCCAAAAACAAGCTTAACGGCAGTGGCGGGCAGAGAAAAATCGGTATCCCTCGCTGACATGAAGTCAAGCCGCGCATCTATAAGATGTAGTCGCACTCTGTGAAATTATCGAGCGTGGATTGAAACAAGGAAATACTACAGATAAAAATCGGCATATAAGATTTTACCTGGCAGTTGTCCGGTCTAAGGCGGGACAGCGGACCGTGCTGTGTGCCGATACAGGATAAAGGTTATTGTACATAATACAGAATACAGGATGACACGGGGAGAAACAGACATGGTAAAACGCTTTAACAGAATATGGAGCATTGCAATCAGCTTAAGCCTTCTGGCTTCCGTACCGGCCTTCGGTGATATTCCGATCGTCCCGCCCATAAGCGGCGGATCGGATAACGGAATTTCAGGGCCGGAGACAGCAGGACCGGGCGGGGATAATACCCAGAGCGGCCCGGGAGCTTCGACGGGAACAGGGAATTCGACGGGAACAGGGAATTCGACGGGAACAGGAACCTCGACAGGAACGGGAACTTCCACTGGATCGGGAACCTCGACAGGGCCGGGTACTTCCGCAGGCCCAGGGGCCACCCAGGGAAGCGGGACCGGCGGCAGTGTGGTGAACACATTAAAACAGCCGGAGATCCAGGCTCAGGGCGCGGTGCTCATGGATGCGGCCACGGGAAACCTGCTTTATTCGAAGGAGGCAGAGACGAAGTTTTACCCGGCCAGCATCACGAAGCTGATGACAGCTCTTCTGGTAGCGGAAAAGTGCAGTCTCGACGATACGGTTACATTTTCCAAGACGGCGGTTACGAATCTGGAGTCCGGCGCCGTTACACTGGGACTGGTGGAAGGGGACAAGCTGACGGTGCGTCAGAGTCTCTACGGTCTCCTTTTAAAATCTGCCAACGAGGTGGCCAACGGTCTGGCCGAGCATACGGCGGGGAGTATCAGCAAGTTTGCGGACATGATGAATGCCAGGGCGAAGGAGCTGGGCTGTACGAACACGAATTTTGTCAATCCGAACGGCCTCAACAATTCCAACCACTATACGACGCCTCATGATATGGCGCTGATCGCACGGGCGGCATTTCAGAATGGTACGGTAAGCAAGATCGCATCGACCTTAAGCTACCAGATTCCGGCGACGCAGAAGGCGGCGGCCCGCACGATATCCCTGGGCCACAAGATGCTGTATCCCAATGACGCCAGATACTACCAGGGCGTTATCGGAGGAAAGACCGGATATACTTCACTGGCGGGCAACACGCTGGTGACATGTGCGGAGCGGGACGGTGTGCGTCTGATCGCGGTTATCATGAAGAGCAAGTCTACACAGTATACGGATACCTCGGCTCTGCTGGACTACGGTTTTGCGCTGAAGAGCGGAGGCTCCCAGACTGCAAAGTGGCAGCAGGAGGGGGCAAAGTGGTACTTTGTAAAGAACGACGGAAACCGCGCCGCCAATGAGTGGATGACGATAAACGGTGCTGATTACTGGTTCGATTCCGACGGGACCATGGCTACGGGCTGGCGCCATTATTCTAACGACGCGTGGTATTACTTCAAGTCCGGCGGCGCTATGGCTTCCAGTACCTGGGTGGAGTCCGACGGCCAATGGTTTTACCTGGGCGCCGATGGGGCGATGATGAAGAATACGGTGACTCCGGATGGATATACGCTGGACGCGGCCGGCGTATGGGTGAAGTAGAAGACAATCCGCCATACAGGACGATCCGGACAGAGGTGATAATTTGAACGAATTTGTCATGGAACAGCTTATCTATGTGCTGAGGCTGGTGTCCGCCGCGTTATGCGGCGGACTAATTGGTTATGAAAGACAGAGCAGGAAGAAGACGGCGGGAACGAGAACCCATGTGATTATCGCGGTCGCTGCGGCCGCGATGATGATCATCTCCAAGTACGGTTTTAACGACGTGCTGGGAGACTATGTTAAGCTCGACCCATCCCGTGTGGCCGCGGGTATTGTGACGGCGGTGGGCTTCATCGGTTCGGGAATCATCATTTTTAGAAATAATAATGTAAACGGCATCACAACATCAGCCGGAATCTGGGCGACGGTGGGCGTCGGTATGGCCATGGGCGCAGGAATGTATGTGCTGGGAGCCGTCTCGACGATGATCGTGATGATTGTGGAGCTGTTTCTCGGAAGAAAAGGGTATTTCACAGGAAGATACGAGGAAGACAAAGAGCTGGAGATCGAATTTCGTGAGAATCCGGGAGAGGACATCCTGCGGTTCATCGAACAGACGCTGCGGAACGAGTCGTGCAAATCTGACAATATACAGCTGGCAGAAGAGGCGTCCTCCTGCGTGATGACCATGCAGCTGAAGCTTCCGGTGAATTACGATGTGATACGGCTGGCAGGGCTTTTTAAGTCCAGGAGTGAGATTAAACGGGTGTCCATTCAGTAGCAGGCGGATGGAGGCCGGATAAGAGGTTCAGGAATAGAGGAGAAGGCATGTGTGGGTAACCGCGGCATGCCTTCTTCTTTTATGTTTCGTCAGGTACCGGTATGGAAAACCAGATTACGGTAAACTTTCCACAGCGGCTGTTCATATGCAGAACGGAGCCTTCACCGTAGGATAAGACCAGACGGGAATTGGTGTTCGCCAGTCCGATATGCTGATTGGAGTTTCGGCTGGTCTCTTTTAGGCCTGCTCTGATCGAAGCCAGCTGATCGGCCGGAATGCCCCTTCCTGTGTCATAAATGGTGAAGTAGATACGGTCCTTTTTTCTGTGAATGGAGATGGAGATCAGACCCTTTTCCTTCTTTTCTTTAATTCCATGGTAGATCGCGTTCTCGACGAGGGGCTGCAGAATCATTTTTTTGACCGGGTAGATAGAGCAGTCCGGCGCGAGGGAAAACTTGACATCGAAGCGGTCGGTGTAGCGGAGCTTCATAATTTCAAGGTATTTCTTTAAATAGTTGATCTCCTCCTGGATCTTTACGTTATCCTGGGGATCACTGAGCGAGTAGCGCATGATCGCGGAAAGATACGATATCATCTGGCTGCACCGGTTCTCCGAGCCGGTCAGTTTGACGGATTCCCAGTAAATATTGTTTAACGTATTATGCAGGAAGTGGGGATTGATCTGGTGCTGAAGCGCCTGCATTTTGGAGAGCTGGAGCTTGGCTGCTTTTTCGGAATCCTGCATTTTTAAGTAGTCCTGCTCGATGAAGAGGCGGATTACGTTGAACAAGATGTATTCAAATGGGCTGGAGCTGCCTTTCTTTGGCTGACGGATCTGATTGACTGCGGTATCCGGTGTGCTGAATACGCTGATAATCTTATCGAGGTATTTGTAATCGTGCCGTGTCTTGAAAAATGCGATCATGCAGGCTACCGCGATCGCCGCCAGCGTGATGATGATGTACATGCTGGTCAGACTGATGGTCGTCCGGTAGATTTCATTCCTGGGGGTCAGCAGAAGATACGAAAATCCGTAGGATCTCGGTGACGGCAGGTACGTAGCAGTATACGATTTATAGTCCAGGTTGACGGCGTCCGCAGGGGAGGTGGCCGGAAGGGAGGCCATCTGCGCCGCAAGATCCAGAAGGTCGTCTTCCGGAAATTCCTCTGTTGAAGGCCAGACCAGGCGGCTGGAGGCATCCATCAGAAAGAGCTTCTGATCCGGAAATTCCAGCAGGCCGGACAGCTCACTCTTCAGCTTGTCCGCGCTGAAGCTGAAGATGACCAGTCCGTTCTGGATATCGGTGGTTCGGCGGTACAGTTTCCGGTAGACCAACAGGCTGGGAGTCCGGTATTCTGTATACAGCAGCGGATCATCGGAAAACTCCATCCAGACGTCCTCTTCGCCTGCGTGACCGTAGGAGTTTAAGACGTCCTTTTCCTTGTCAGGAGGAAAGGAGATGAGCTTTGAACTTAAGGGCACGAAGATCCGGCTGTAGTCATTTTTATAATAGACATAGATATTCCTCAAATAGCCGTCGGTGTAAATCAGGTTCTGAAAGTTCAGCGAAATGTTCTCGACGGACTTGATGGAATCCAGCGTCAGCGATTTCTCATCAAACGCGTTCTTTAACTGCAGCGTCACCCTGGGATTGGACGCGAAGAACAGGTATGCGTTGTCCACGTGGGTATAAAAGGTCTCCAGAATGTCATCGGCCTGGTTTAAGATTACCGAGGCCTTCTTTTCGGCCTCACTGGTACTCTCATTCGTTGTCCGGAATATGCTGTACAGGCCGATGAGCAGAAGAGGGATCAGCATCAGAAGACTGTTGACCAGCAGGCTTCTGATGAAAAAACGGATTGTGGTGGAATGGTATTTCCGTTCCAGACCTTCAAGGATTGATTTATTTTTCATGGCTTCTGTACTCGGTCGGGGTGACGCCCCAGTAGGCCTTGAAGGCCCGTGCGAAGTTGTTGGGATTCACATAGCCGATCATGTTGCTGATGTTGTAGATCTTGGTGTCAGGATCCTTGAGGAACAAAGCGGCCTGCTTCATCCGCGCCTCGCCCAGCAGATCGGAAAAGGTTTTGGAGGTCTTCTGTTTGATCAGCTGGCTTAAATAAGAGGGGTTTAAATACAGGGATTCGGCCAGTGAGGACAGGGAGCCCTCCCTGTAATTCTGACTTAAGTAGCTTAAGACCTTCTGGATGATTTCATCGGTGGAGTAGTCCTGGGTATCGTCAGAGCTTACATTATATTTGGCATCCAGCTCATGTCGGATGGTTCCGAAGATCTCCTTCAGCTCTGAAAAATTAGTCGGTTTTAAAACGTAATACCGGACGCCGTACCGGATCGCGTTCTGTGCGTATTTAAAGTTATCGTAGGCGCTTAAAAAGACGACCATAGGCCGGGCACCTTCCAGCTCCGAAACACTCTTTGCCAGCTCGATCCCGTCCATGCCGGGCATGCTGATGTCGGTCAGGATTACGTGGACGGAATGATCCTTTAGATAGTCCAGCGCTTCCTGGCCGCTGTCTTTCTGCCCGCATACGTGAAAGCCCTGCTCGTCCCACGGAAAACAGGACGCGAGGATATCGCGGGAACTGGCCTCGTCATCTACGATCAGTAGTTCATACATGGTATTTCCTCCCCCAGAATTAAGTGATTCCAGTATATCATGGGAAAGTTGCCACAGTCAAAGGTATAACCATGAAATCAATTTTCCCTAAAATAGAGATAGGCGGATAAAATAATGATAGATTGAAATGATAGGCGTTCACAATCGGCACAGGGGCACAAAAATAAGCGGGCATGATAGAATACAGTCCATGAGTTATGTTCCGAAGGGAATGGAAACTGTTGCCATTCGCAGCCTGCCGCAAGCCTTCGCTGCCGGGTCTGGCTCCTCCGGTTTACGCTCCGGTTCCAGTTCCGGTTTCGGGCATAAGCAGTTCTAAACGTGCAGTATTTTTCTAAAAACCAGGGAAAATGCCCAAACTCGCTTCGCTCAGACAAGTGGTCATTTCCCCTGAACGAAAAATTCTGCGCGTTAAGAACTGCTAATGCCCTGCAAAGTCACAGGAACCGGAGCGTAAACCGATGGAGCCAGACCCGGCAGCAAAGGCTTGCGGCAGGCTGCGAATGACAACCGGAAATCAGCAAAGGAGGAAAGTATCATGTCGTCACTGAAACCAAAAACCGCAGGGGGCACTGCCGTGAGAAAGTATCCGAAGAACTGGAGATGGGGGCTGCTCTTCATTCTGCCATGGCTTCTGGGATTCCTTATTTTACAGGCTTACCCGTTAATCATGTCACTGTATTACTCGTTTACGAATTTCTCCATATTATCGGAAGGAAAATGGGTCGGATTTGACAATTACATCAGGCTGTTTACGAAAGATAAGTACTTCCTGAAGTCGTTCTTTCTGACCTTTAAGTACGCACTGATGTCGGTGCCGATGAAACTCGTCATGGCGCTCATCGTAGCGATGATCTTAAATATGCGCCTGAAGGGGATCAACCTGTTCCGGACGGTTTACTATCTGCCGTCAATCATGGGGGGAAGCGTGGCCATCTCCATACTCTGGAGATTCATGTTTATGAAGGAAGGCATGTTAAACAAGATGCTGGGCGCCGTACATATTCCGGCTGTCGACTGGCTGGGAGATCCGGACATCGCGCTCGTAACCATCAGCCTTCTGGTGATCTGGCAGTTCGGCTCATCCATGGTGCTGTTTCTCGCAGGGCTTAAGAACGTTCCGACAGAGCTTTATGAGGCGGCTTCGGTGGACGGGGCGAACAAATGGGTCCAGTTCTGGAATATTACATTTCCGATGCTGACACCCGTCGTGTTCTTTAACCTGATCATGCAGATCATACATGCGCTGCAGGAATTCACCTCCGCCTTCATTATCACCAACGGCGGACCGAACCACGGAACGTACCTGATGGGAGTCAAGATATACGAGGACGCCTTCCAGAATTTGAAAATGGGATATGCTTCCGCATCCTCCTGGGTGATGTTTGTGGCAATCCTTTTGATTACGCTCCTGGTATTCCGCTCGTCAAGCGCGTGGGTATTCTATAACGATGGAGGAATGGACTGATGAGAAGTAAAAAGAATAATCTGATCGCCTACGTGATCCTGATTGTCGTGGGCGCAGCTATGATTTATCCGCTGTTCTGGCTGTTTTTCGCCACATTTAAGGACAATAAGGAGCTGTTTGGAAAGATGACCCTGCTTCCGGAGCACTTCTCTTTTTCGGCATACAGAGAAGGCTGGAAGGGAAGCGGACAATTTTCCTATTTGACATTCTATTTAAATACATTTAAGCTTGTTATTCCGACGGTTGCACTGACCGCCATTTCTACCGGAATTGTTGCATACGGCTTTGCGCGATTTAAGTTTCCGATGAAGAAGCTGCTGTTCATGCTGATGATCTCCACACTGATGCTGCCGGACGCGGTTATCATGATCCCGCGGTACGTGGTGTTCAATAAGTTTGGCTGGGTTGACACCTACCTGCCGTTCTGGGTTCCGGCGGTCCTGGCATGCTATCCGTTCCTGATTTTTATGCAGATACAGTTTTTGAGGGGAATCCCGAGAGAGCTGGACGAATCGGCCTATATGGACGGCTGCAATCCGCTGATGGTATATGTGAGAATTCTGGCGCCGCTGATGAAGCCCTCCATTTTCTCCGTTATTATTTTTCAGACGCTCTGGAGATGGAACGACTACTTCAACAATCTGGTGTATATCAGCAGCGTGAAGAACTATACGCTGTCGCTGGCCTTAAAGATGTCGATCGACAGCCAGGGCGCATCTACACCGTGGAACCAGATACTGGCCATGTCTTTTCTGTCGCTGATTCCGCCGGTGCTGCTGTATTTCTTCGCACAGAAATACTTTGTGGAAGGAATCACAGCCGGAGGCATCAAGGGATAAGCACGTTATTATTTCACAGGACGAGTTTTCCTGTGAAGTAATAAAATGATAGGCTTATAATATGAAGATAGAATCTTATGATAGGCACCTGCAATCTGAGAAGGGGCTTGGAAAAATGGATTTGTGATAGAATACAGGTAAAGGGAAAACGATGAAGGAGGAAATATTATTATGAAGAAACAGTTAATGAAACGCGCTGCACTGGTGATGGCCGCTTCCATGGCGGCGGTGTCCTTGATGGGATGCGGATCGGGAGCAGGAGATAAGAAGACAGACACGACGGCGGCGGAAAGCAGTACCGCGGCAGCAGGCGCCAATGACAGTACGGCAGCTGGAACCACAGAAGCCAGCAAAGAACCCGTGACACTTCGCTTTTCCTGGTGGGGGAGTGACAGCAGGCATCAGGCGCTCCTGGCGGTGATCGAGGCCTATGAAAAAAAGAATCCCAATGTGAGCGTGGAGGCGGAATATCAGGGATACGACGGGTACTATGAAAAAATCATGACGACACTCTCCAGCAATACAGCGCCGGATATCATACAGCTTAGTAAGGAATGGCTGCCGGATATTCAGGGGGCGAAACACTATCTGGCGGATTTATCGACGCTGCCTGTGGATTTGAGTACGCTGAAGGACCGCCTTCTGGAGATTGCGGGTACTTACAACGGAGAGCCTAACATGTTCCCCTGTACGGTAGGAGGCTCCGTTACCTATGTAAATACAGATTTTTCTAAGACCTATGGAATCGATTTAAGCAAGAACTACACATGGGATGAAATAAAGGAATTAGGGAAATCGGTTCATGAGCGGGATGAGGATGCCTATCTGATGACCGCAGATGCTGACATGCTGAACCGGTTGTTTGTACAGCCTTATCTGGCACAGAAAACAGGGAAACCGCTGATCGACGAAGCAACTTATACCATGAATTTTACGGAAGCGGAAGCTGCGGAAGCGTTTCAAAATGTAGTGGAATTATATGAGACCAATACGCTGGAACCGTTTGGGGAAGCGGCAACCTTTGCGGGACAGGCCGACCAGAACAACAAATGGATTAACGGGAAGATCGGAATGATCGTTGACTATACCGGAAGCGCGCCTAAGTATATTGCTTCCATCGAGAGTCCTCTGGATGTAATTTCAATGCCTGTTACCAGTGATGCAAAATGCAGCGGCGTCGCCTACAGCGGAGACAGAGGCTTTGCAATCAACGATAACTCGTCAAACAAAGAAGAGGCGGCTAAATTCCTGGATTTCCTGATGAATGATCCGGAATCGATTGCTCTCTGTAAGACCGATGTCGGTTACTGCCCAACCAGGCAGTCTGATGATATTTTGATTGCCGCGGGCGTAGTGAGTGAAATTCAGAAGAAAGGCGTCGAGATATCAGAGCCGGATTCCTATACCAATAATATGATCAGCGGTAATACAGAGCTGGAAGTGATCCGAAAAGATCTGATTCAGGAGGTCGTCTACAAGGACATTACGCCAGAAGAGGCGGCAAAGGAACTGGTGGAGCAGTATCAGGAAATCTTGGAAGAACTGAAAGCAAAATAGACCAGGAGAGACAGAACAGATACGTCTGTTAAAGAGATCGTGTAACGGTACTATAGGAGGATGTTGTAAAACTGCATGTAATCGATACTGGAGGCAGAAACAGAAATTTCTGCAGCTGGTACGGATGGCGGCGTTTTGCAGCAGCCTCCATTTTTATAGAGTGAAGGAGGAGAAAGAAAATGAGAGACAAGGCGTATTATCAGGGACTGCTGTTAAATATGGCAGAACCGCTCAAACCACACTACAGCAAAGACTGCGCCCATCTGGAGCTGGGGGCGGCCGCGGCTGGATACGGCAGCCAGATCACCGGCATGGAGGGATTTTCAAGGGTTTTGTGGGGGCTGGTTTCGTACTGGGCCGGCGGAGGCACGGATGAAAGTCTTCTGCCGGTTTACCGGAAAGGCCTCTCTGCGGGCACGGACCCGGAGTCGGAGGCATACTGGGGGGATTTACACGACAAGGATCAGCGGATGGTCGAAATGGCTGCGATCAGCTACGGGATCCTGATGGTACCGGAAAAATTGTGGGATCCGCTGGAAGAGAAGGAAAAGAACCGTCTGGCGGACTGGCTGTATCAGATCAACCGGTACTCCCAGGCAGACAACAACTGGCAGTACTTTAAGGTGATCACCAACCTGGCGCTGCGCAGCGTGGGGAGGAAGTGGAGTGAGGAACAGGTAAAGGATGCCATGGACCGGTACGAATCCTTTTATATTGGAAATGGCTGGTATTCCGATGGAAAACGGCCGCAAAAGGATTACTACACATCCTTTGGAATTCATTTTTACTGCCTTCTCTATGCGGCTTTCATGGGACAGGACGATCCGGGCACTGCAGAACGGTTCAAGTGCCGGGCGGCGAAATTTGCAGAGACCTTTCTCTATTGGTTTGATGATGAGGGGAAGGCGCTTCCCTTTGGCCGTTCCTTAACCTACCGCTTCGCGCAGGCAGCGTTCTTCAGCGCCTGCGCCCTGGCCGGTGTGGAGTGCATTTCATGGGGGGTGATGAAGGGGATTCTGGAACGCCACATGGAATACTGGATGGCGCAGCCGGTCTTTGACAATGGAGGTGTCCTCACCGTCGGTTATACGTATCCGAATCTGCTGATGTCGGAGAGCTACAATGCCCCTGGCTCGCCCTACTGGTCGTTTAAGACCTTCGTATGCCTGGCCCTGCCTGACAGCCATCCGTTCTGGAAGGCAGAAAGCGAGCCGCTTCCGAAGCTTTCGGAGGTTCTTGCGGTGAAGGAATGCGACATGGTGCTGTGTCACCGGAAACACGAGGTTGTGGCCCTGACCGCAGGCCAGTATCCGGTGATGGAGCATCCGTTTGCGGCGGAAAAATACGCCAAGTTTGCCTATTCGTCCGTATTTGGATTCTGCGTATCCCGCTCCTTTCATCAGCTGGAGCAGGCGGGAACCGACAGCATGCTGGCTTTTTACGCGCATGGTATGTACTACGTCCGGAGGGCGTGTCTGGAATACCGTGTTTCGGAGAACGGTGTTTATTCCAGATGGAGCCCGGTGGAGGGCATCGAAGTGGAGACGTGGCTTCTGCCAGTGAAAGGCGGTCATAAGCGCAGACATAAGATAACCAGCACCATATCCTGCGTGGCCTATGACTGCGGTTTTTCCTATCCCAACTGTATGGAAGAGACGAAAAAGACGGAGGGAAGAGGAGCTGCGGAGGTATCCGATGATCATGGCAAAAGCCGGATCGAAGCCGAACATGGAGACGGAGACGGCGTTGTCATTACGGCTCTGCCCAATATGAATCTCATTTTCCCCAATGTCTGTATACCGGCAGTCCGTTTCGCGGTTACGGCAGGAAAAATGGAGATCGGGACACTGGTGGAAACAGAATTTACGGATCGGAAGATTGTGATCGGAGGAGGAAACTGTTATGCTCTGGGAGATTGATGGTGAGACCCATATCTGGGCGGAGGAAATCTGGTGGAAATTAGAACGGAAGCTGGAGGCCCAGTGTCTCCGTCTCGGCTCCATGATGCCCTATGTTCCTGTAAACGGCGTCTACGAAGATATGGGAAAGAAGGAGCTTGCGGCCTGGACAAATGGGTTCTACAGCGGAATTCTGTGGCAGATGTATCATGCGGCAGGAAAGGAATGTTACAGAAAGGCCGCGGAGGGAATCGAGGTGCGGCTGGATGAGGCTCTCGCTTCCTATATAAAACTGGATCACGATGTGGGCTTCCTCTGGCTGCATACCGCTGTGGCCGACTACCGGCTGACCGGCAGCGAGGCTTCCAGAACGAGAGGCCTTCACGCGGCGGGAATTCTGGCAGGCCGCTACAATCCAAAGGCCGGATACTTAAGGGCGTGGAACGGGGAGCGGTCCGGAATCGCAATTGTGGACTGCCTCATGAATCTGCCGCTTCTCTATTGGGCAGCGGGAGAGCTTCATGACAGCGCACTCCGTCAGATCGCAGTGAACCATACCGACATGGCGCTGAAATACATCATCCGGCCGGATGGCTCCTGCAACCATCTGGTGGAATTTGACCCGGAGACCGGAGAATATCTGGGAAATCCGGGCGGTCAGGGCTATGAGAGCGGTTCCTCCTGGAGCCGGGGGCAGGCATGGGCCGTCTATGGCATGGCGTTGGCCTACCGATATACCGGAAATACAGCGTATTTGGACGCATCGAAGCGGGTGGCTCACTATTTCTGCGCCAACGCGGCGATAAACGGATATGTGCCGCTGATCGATTTCCGGGCGCCGGAGGAGCCGTGCTACCTGGATACGACGGCGGGAGTCTGCGCCGCGTGCGGACTTTTGGAACTGGCCGGACACGTAAAGCCGCTGGAAAAAAATCTGTACGTGAAGTCGGCTATCCGCTGCTTAAAGGCGGTTACAGATGAGTACTGTGAGTGGGACCCCAAAAAGGATTCGATTGTCTCCCATGGCTCCGCCAGATACGACCGGGCCGCCGACCGGGAGGTGCCTGTTATCTATGGAGATTACTTTTTGGTGGAAGGAATTCTCCGCCTTTTGAATAAAGACTTTTTGATCTGGTAACGATGCGGGGGCTATCGGCCCCTGTACTGCTTCGGGCTCATACCATACATTTCTTTGAATTTCCGATAAAAGAAGTTCATATTCGTATACCCGCAGAGCTCTGCGATCATCGGAGCATTCTGCAATACCCTGGGCTTTTTCCTGATTGGGATTGGAGGAAACGTGCTGCCGGTTATCAGTGCCGGATTTATCATCAAGGGCCTGACCAGCGGCGGGCGGTTACGACGGTCTGGCCGCGGTCCAGACAGAGACTGCGAAGCATGCAATTGTCTTTGCATTCGGCTACTGAAGCATCATCTGGCATAATCCGGTTCCCAATAGGCTGCTGTACCACAAAACGGTACAGCGGCTTTTTTCGTTTCACGGAAAGCCCATTCAGGAAAGCCCATTCAGGAAAGCCTGTTCGGATAAACGCGAAAGCTTAAGTATGCTTTGCCTTGACGCGGCATACTTTTTCAGTGTATGATGATACAAAATCAAAAGCTGTCAAAAGAAATAAAATGAAATAATATTAAATAAAATGAAGTGGAAGACTGGTGAAAGATGAGGAAGAATGATATGTGGCTTGCCGCCGGTGTGCTGTCCGCCGCTGCAGGAGCGGGACTTTTGCTTCGCTCGCAGTATGAGAGGGAGCAGCTTTCCGTAGAGAGGACGGAGATTCTGACTGAAAAGATTACGAGAGACTGCCGGATGGTGTTTCTCTCTGATTTACATGATCATGAGTTTGGAGATCATAATAAACGCCTGCTCCATGCGGTCGATGAGGTAAAACCCGACGTGATCCTGATCGGGGGCGACATGATGGTCAGCAGGGAAAGCGCGGATCTGCGGGTATCCCTGGAACTGATTGGGGAACTGACGAAACGCTGCCCCGTCTATTACGGCAATGGAAACCATGAGACAAGGATGAACCGGGAACGGAAGAATTTCGGGATGCAGTATGACATCTATGTGAGGGAGATAAAGAAAATGGGAGTCCGTTACCTTTCCAACAGGACTATGGAGTTCCGGGATGATATCGCCGTCACCGGAATCGATCTGGCGGAACGGTATTATAAGAAGTTCCATCCCGACCATCTGCGGCCGGAGGAGATTGGACGGCTGGCGGGACCGGCTGAACAGGAGCGGTTTTTAATCCTACTCTGCCATTCGCCCCTCTTTTTCGATTCCTGCCGGAAATGGGGCGCCGATTTGACTCTGGCCGGCCATTTTCATGGGGGAACCATACGCCTTCCGTATCTGGGCGGGGTCATGACCCCTCAGTTTCAGTTCTTTCTGCCGTGGTGCGCCGGAACATTTGAGGAGAGCGGGAAGTACATGATCGTGAGCCGCGGCCTGGGAACGCATTCCATCAATATCAGGCTGAACAACAAACCGCAGCTTGTGGTGGTGGATTTAAAGAGAAAAACAGGTTAAATATTTACAGAAGCCGATGGATTTGATATACTAATCGGTAGCGCTTACTTTCTGATGCCGGGAGGAAACTATGGGAATATCCTATAAGCTGGAGAATTTTGAGGGTCCTCTGGACTTGCTGCTCCATCTGATTGAAAAGAATAAATTGAATATTTATGACATTCCTATTGTGACGATTACGGAGCAGTATCTCGATTACGTGAGCCACATGGAGACCGAGGATTTAAACATTGTCAGTGAATTCCTGGTGATGGCGGCGACGCTCATCGACATCAAATCCCGCATGCTCCTGCCGAGAGAAGTGAATGAGGACGGCGAGGAGGAAGATCCGAGGGCTGAACTGGTGGCGCGTCTTCTGGAATATAAGTATTACAAATACATGGCGTTTGAACTGAAGGAGAAAGAGGTCGGCGCGGATCGCCTGCTTTTTAAGGGGCCTACGGTGCCTCCGGAGGTGGCAAAGTATGAGCCGCCGGTGGACTTGGATGGCCTGTTGGACGGCCTGACGCTGGCAAAGCTTCAGGAGATTTTCAAGTCTGTGATGAAAAGGACAGAGGACAGGATCGACCCTGTGAGGAGCCGGTTCGGTAATATTACGAGAGAACCGGTGAGTCTGGAGGACAAGATCGCCTCGGTTCTGGGTTATGCCAGGCTGCACCGCAAATTCTCTTTCCGGGGAATGCTCGAAAGGCAGGCGGACAAGACGGAGGTCGTGGTGACGTTTCTTGCGCTTCTGGAGCTGATGAAGATCGGTAAGATTCATCTGACCCAGGAGCATTTATTCGACGATATGTTTATTGAGACGCTGGAGCCGGAAGGCGAGGAAGAGGATCTGGACTTATCGGAGTTAGAGGAAGATATCGAAGGGTATAAAAAAGATGAAGAAGAAGTGGGAAGCGCAGGAGTCGCTGCCGATTGAGGAACTGAGAGAGATTACGAATGAAGAGCGGGAGTATGAGGCCGTGATCGAAGCGGTCTTATTTACCATGGGTAATTCCGTCGAGGTGAGACAGCTGGCAGCCGCGATCGGACAGGACGAGGAGACGGCAAGATCCGTCGTAAAACGGCTCATGAAGCAGTATGAAGCCGGACGGAAGGGGATGCAGATTATCGAACTGGAGAGCAGCTACCAGATGTGCACCAGGCCGGAGTATTATGAGAATCTCATCCGTGTGGCTGCCACCCCGAAAAAACAGGTGCTGACGGATGTGGTGCTGGAGACGCTGTCGATCATCGCCTATAAGCAGCCGGTCACGAAGATGGAGATCGAGAAGATCCGCGGCGTCAAGTCCGATCACGCGGTGAACAGGCTGGTGGAATACAACCTGGTATACGAGGTGGGCCGCCTCGACGCTCCGGGCCGCCCAGCACTGTTTGCCACGACGGAAGAGTTCCTTCGCAGGTTCGGAATTGGCTCGACTCAGAACCTCCCCACTCCGGACCCCGAAACCGCTGCCGAGATCCGCATGGAGGTGGAGGAGGAATTAAAGGGAAGCGGAGAGCTGCTCCCCGAAGATGAGGCGCTTCTGGAGGAAATCCCGCTCACCGAGTTGGGAGATGGGATCGCGGAAGCGGCTGTAACCCGTGAGGACGGTGGAAACACAGAATAATTACCGCACGCAGGCGGCTGAGAGACAGCCGTTCCGTGCTCACAATCAGGAGGACATACAGTGACAGAGAAGATCAGAATAAAATATTTTACAGATAAAATCGAGCGTTTATGCTACATTGGAGGCAAATCCGACTGGATCGATTTACGCGCGGCGGAAGAGATTGAACTGAAGGCGGGAGAGTTTCAGTTGATTCCGCTTGGAATCGCCATGGAGCTGCCGGCCGGCTATGAGGCCCATGTGGTGCCGAGAAGCAGCACGTTTAAGAATTACGGTGTGATCCAGACGAACAGCATGGGAGTCATCGATGAGACGTACTGCGGGGACAATGACCAGTGGTTTTTCCCAGCTTATGCCCTTCGTGACACGGTGATTCACGTCAATGACAGAATCTGCCAGTTCCGCATCATGAAGCACCAGCCGGAGCTGTCATTTGAGGAAACGGACAGGCTTGACCATGAGGACCGCGGAGGCCACGGAAGTACCGGAAAGCAGTAACCTCCCCGGATGGAGAATTTAAAATGAAAACATGTTCCAGAGTAAAAATGGGCTCCAGATTAAAGCTTCTCCTCCTGACGGCAGGCGTATGCATGAGCTTAACCGTAGGATGCGGAAAGAGTGAAAATAAATATACGTACCGCGATGCGGGAATAGAAGCGCTGAATGCTGGGGATTATGAGAGTGCGATCGCTTCTTTCGACGAGGCGATTAATGCCTCCAACGCGCTGGTGGGCGCATTCGATATCGACGTACTGAAGTACCGTGCGGAGGCGGAATACCGCGCCGCAGATTACCAGGCTGCCTCGGATACCTACGGTATCCTGATCCAGGTGGATAAGGAGCGGCCGGAATATTTGAACATGCGCTGCGTCTCCAAAGCGCAGACAGGAGACTTAAGCGGGGCGCTGGACGATTATAAGCGTGCGGCCGAACTGGATACAGAGAAGAATGCTCCGGGCAGGGCGGAGGCGATTCTCGCGGCCGGAGCAGCGCTTGAGAACCAGGGAGCCTCTGCCGAGGCCATGACGCTCTATGAGAGCGCCCAGGCGGAAGGAATCGAAAATGCCGAGCTGTACAACCGGATGGGTCTCTGCAAATTCGGGGAAAAGGATTATGAGACGGCTATTACCTATTTCGCCCAGGGATTATTAAAGCCGGACGCCGCCTCGGTGCCGGACCTGATCTACAATCAGGCGGTTGCATACGAGTACAAGGGAGACTTTGACAAGGCGCGGGAGCTGATGGAGCAGTATGTGGCAGGAAACAGCTCGGACGAAGAAGCCGCGCGGGAACTGGAGTTTTTAAAGACAAGGTAATGGATTAGGAGATCAATGGCTGATTTAGTGGAGTTAAAGGAAATCGAAGAGCGGGTCATTCTCGTGGCCGTGAGCACGGAAGAGGAAAGCCTGGCAGCAGCCTCCTTAGAGGAGCTGGAGGAGCTTGTGGAGACGGCGGGAGCCGTCACGGTGGACAAGATCATCCAGAACCGGGAACGGATTCATCCGGGGACGTATCTGGGCAAGGGAAAGATCGAAGAGGTGAAGGAGCGCGTCTGGGAGCTGAATGCCACTGGCATTGTCTGCGACGACGAGCTGTCGCCCGCACAGCTTCGGAATCTGGAGGATGCACTGGATACGAAGGTGATGGACCGTACCATGGTAATTCTCGACATTTTCGCTTCCAGGGCGACGACCAGGGAAGGTAAGATCCAGGTGGAGCTGGCCCAGCTGAAGTACCGGGCGGCCAGACTGGTGGGACTGAGAAATTCGCTCTCCCGTCTGGGCGGCGGAATTGGAACGAGAGGTCCCGGCGAGAAGAAGCTGGAGGTGGACCGTCGCCTGATTCACGACCGGATCGGCCAGCTGAAAGCGGAACTGGAGGATGTGAAGCGCCACAGGGACGTGGCCAGGCAGCAGCGGACAAGGAACCATACTCCGGTGGCAGCCATTGTGGGTTACACCAACGCGGGAAAGTCCACGCTGCTCAACACGCTTACGGACGCCGGAATTCTGGCGGAGGACAAACTCTTTGCCACGCTGGATCCGACGACGAGAAACTTAGAGCTTCCCGGCGGGG
This sequence comes from Hungatella hominis, assembly GCF_014288005.1. Lineage (NCBI taxonomy): Bacteria > Bacillati > Bacillota > Clostridia > Lachnospirales > Lachnospiraceae > Hungatella > Hungatella hominis. The sequence continues at coordinate 142,968 of NZ_JACOPB010000004.1, read as the reverse complement.
AGCAGATTCTTCTGACTGACACGGTCGGATTTATACGGAAGCTGCCCCATAATCTGATCGAGGCGTTTAAGAGCACACTGGAGGAGGCAAAGTACTCGGACATCATTCTTCATGTGGTGGACTGTTCCAATCCCCAGATGGATATGCAGATGTATGTGGTCTATGAGACGCTGAAGGATTTGGGCGTTCACGACAAGGAAGTGATCACAGTCTTTAATAAGATAGACGCGGCAGGTGAGATGAGGATCCCCCGCGACTTATCTTCCGATTACCAGGTGAAGATTTCGGCAAAGACCGGGGAGGGACTGGACGAGCTCCTGAATCTGCTGGAGAGTATTTTGAGGAGCCGGAAAGTATTCCTGGAGCGGATATACCCCTATCAGGATGCCGGAAAGATACAGCTGATCCGGAAATACGGCCAGCTTCTGAAGGAAGAGTACCGGGACGACGGTATTTTTGTCAGCGCCTATGTGCCTGCAGAGATGTATGCAAACCTGATATAAAATGGTAAAAAGCATAAATGTACGGCTGCGGAGCACACCGGTCGAATTGGTGGTTGAGAAACTGTGTAAGGTGTGCTATACTGACAGACAGTTCGCAGTTTTGCAATAAGTGACTCGAAGCTTATAAGAAAACATAATAAGACACAATATATGGTTTTAATGTTTTTTGCGAAACCAGATATTGTGTTTTTGTTTCTCTTCTGCTATAATAAACAATGCACCGGTTAAGGCGGTGTCAGGGTTGTAAAAGGAAAGGAGTCAGGTATAAATGATATCAGTATTGAAAAGAGATGGGGAGGTCGCTGAATTCAGTCTGAATAAGATAACGGAAGCGATAAAGAAGGCATTTAAGGCTACAAAGAAGGATTTTAACAATGAGATTCTGGAGCTGTTGTCCCTCCGTGTTACGGCGGACTTTCAGGAAAAGATGAGAGACGGCCAGGTAACGGTTGAGCAGATTCAGGACAGCGTTGAGCACGTCCTGGAGCAGACCGGTTACACGGATGTGGCAAAGGCCTATATTTTATACAGAAAACAAAGAGAAAAAATCCGTAACATGAAGAATACCATTCTGGATTATAAGGATGTGGTGAACAGCTATGTGAAGGTGGAGGACTGGCGTGTCAAGGAAAACTCGACCGTTACCTATTCCGTAGGCGGCCTGATCTTAAGCAATTCCGGCGCGGTTACGGCAAACTACTGGCTGTCCGAGATATACGATCAGGAGATCGCGGATGCCCACAGGAATGCGGATATCCATATCCACGATTTGTCCATGCTGACAGGCTACTGCGCGGGCTGGTCCTTAAAGCAGCTTCTCATGGAAGGTCTGGGCGGCATTCCGGGCAAGATCACATCCTCCCCTGCAAAGCATTTATCCGTGCTCTGCAACCAGATGGTTAACTTTTTAGGCATAATGCAGAATGAATGGGCAGGCGCTCAGGCATTTTCCTCTTTCGATACCTACCTTGCTCCTTTTGTAAAGATAGATAACTTAACCTACCCGGAGGTGAAGAAGTGCATCGAGTCCTTCATCTACGGCGTTAATACGCCAAGCCGCTGGGGTACTCAGGCGCCGTTCTCCAACATCACGCTGGACTGGACCGTGCCGGGCGATATGGCAGAGCTTCCGGCTATTGTAGGCGGTAAGGAAGCGGACTTCAAGTACAAAGACTGTAAGACAGAGATGGACATGATTAACAAGGCCTTCATTGAGACGATGATCGAGGGAGACGCCAACGGACGCGGATTCCAGTATCCGATTCCGACCTATTCCATCACCAAGGACTTTGACTGGTCTGATACTGAGAACAACAGACTGCTGTTTGAGATGACCTCCAAGTACGGTACGCCTTACTTCTCCAATTACATAAACAGCGATATGGAACCCAGCGATGTCAGAAGTATGTGCTGCCGTCTGCGCCTCGATCTCCGGGAGCTGCGCAGGAAGACGGGCGGGTTCTTCGGATCAGGCGAGAGTACCGGATCGGTGGGCGTCGTAACCATCAATATGCCGAGAATCGCTTACCTGGCAAAGGACGAGGCCGATTTCTACAGCCGTTTGGACCATATGATGGACGTTTCCGCAAGGTCCTTAAAGACGAAGCGGGAAGTGATCACCAAGCTGCTGAACCAGGGACTGTACCCTTATACCAGGAGATATCTGGGAACCTTTGAAAACCATTTCTCCACCATCGGCTTAATCGGCATGAACGAGGTTGGCCTCAATGCCAGATGGCTGGGCGAAGACATGACAAGTATACAGACACAGGAATTTACAAAGAACGTATTAAACCATATGAGAGAGCGCCTTTCTGATTATCAGGAGAAATATGGCGACTTATACAATCTGGAGGCCACACCGGCGGAGTCCACGACCTACCGTCTGGCCAAGCATGACAGGAAGAGATATCCGGATATTAAGACGGCCGGAGCCGAAGGGGATACGCCTTACTATACCAACAGCTCTCATCTGCCTGTCGATTATACGGCAGATATATTCGATGCTCTGGATATTCAGGATGAGCTGCAGACCTTATACACCTCGGGAACCGTATTCCATGCCTTCCTGGGTGAGAAGCTTCCTGACTGGGCGGCCGCGGCGAGACTGGTGCGCACCATTGCGGAGAACTACAAGCTTCCGTATTACACGCTGTCACCGACGTATTCCATCTGTGCAGAGCATGGCTATCTCATCGGCGAACACAGCGTCTGCCCGATCTGCGGAAAGCGCGCTGAGATCTACAGCCGTATCACCGGCTACTACAGACCGGTACAGAACTGGAACGAGGGCAAGACTCAAGAATACAAGAACCGTACCACCTACGACATCACCGGATCAGTACTGAAGAAGGGAAACAAGAGTACGGAGACGGTGAAGGAAGCCGTTCACAACGCAGAGATTCCGGCTGGTTCCTACCTCTTCACGACCAAGACGTGTCCAAACTGCAAGATGGCAAAGCAGTTCTTAAAGGATGTGGATTATGAGGTGGTGGATGCAGAGGAGAACGCAGAGCTGGCGGAGCAGCTTGGCATCATGCAGGCGCCTACCCTGGTAGTCGTGAGCGATGGCCAGGTAAAGAAGATCGCCAATGCCTCCAACATCAGGAAGTATGCGGAGACCATCGCATAATACATCATAAATCAGTAAATATAAAATGCCGCAAATCACGGAGTAAAAAGTGATTCTGCGGCATTTTTTGCTGCGGATTTTGCTGCAGATTTCCGTATCTTCTGCGGAGTTGTCCCATACATTTCCTTAAAAACCCGCATGAAGACCTTGTAATTCGTAAGGCCGTTCTGTACCATCAGCTGCGTAATGCTTTCATCTGATTTCAGGAGCTCTTCGTAAAAATTCATGGTGCGCACAGAATTTACGTATGCCAGAAATGTCTGGCCCGTATATTTCTTAAACAGGCGGCAGAAATACTCCCGGCTTAGGCCCTGGGAAGCGGCGGCATCGTTAAGCGTCAGCGGCCTGCGGAAATTCCGGCGGACATAGTCCATAATTCCGGCAATCCGCTTCATATCCCGGCTGGAATCGTCATCGCTTCCGGACTCGTTCCAATGGGAACAGCAGCGGTAGAGATAATAGAGAAACTCATAGAGATGTGCGGTTACCAGAAGCTGATAGCCGTCCGTCTGTCTTTCGTATTCGCTCACCATGGCGTTCAAATGGATGAACATCTCCTTTTGATCCGGGCTTTGGATCACTTTCGTGATCAGTGTCTGGAAATGGAGCGCCTCAAAATTGGGGAAAAAGCGCCTCATCTGCTCCGCCGAAATCTGAAGCAGCACATAGGTGGTAAGGCCTGCTGTCTGTGTCATATGAAGTTCGTTGGAATTGATGACCAGCAGGCTTCCCGGCTCCGGCTGATACGTTTCGGCCTGAATGACTGCCGTCAGCCGCCCATCGATCAGGCACAGGATCTCTAAGTATTCGTGCCAGTGAGCCGGTATGGTCATGGGCATACAATGGACGAGTTCCAGTTTCGCCGGCAGATTGATGTTCTCGGAAACTTCTTCGTGAATGATGTGGTCCATCCTGCGTTCCTTTCTCTGCTGTATATCAATAGTGACAGGAATATCTGTTTTTATTCTACTAAAAGTTTGCAATTATATCAATATCAACCTATAAAAGGTTAAAAAAGTATCTAGCGGCCGTTGAGGCAATCGTGCATAATAGAGAAAAACAGACAGATATCATTTGGAGGTCAGATATGAAGTTAAAAAACAGGACATTTACCGGTTCCACATCAGACGCAGTAACGAAAAGAGAGCAGGAAAACAGGGAGATCGCCCGCAGAGCGGCTTCCGAAGGATTTGTACTTTTAAAAAATGACGGCCATCTGCTGCCGCTCGCTGCAAAGGGGAAAATCGGGCTTTACGGAGCAGGGGCAGTTAAGACCATAAAAGGGGGCACCGGCTCCGGCGATGTCAATGAGCGGGACTGTGTTTCCATTTATCAGGGGTTAAAGGCCGCAGGCTATGAAGTGACAAGCGATGCATGGCTCTCCTCTTATGAGACCATTTACGCGGATGCAAGACAGGCCTGGAAAGAGGCGGTCCTGGATAAACTGAAACAGTATAACGGCAACTTTTTCCAGGCGTACTCCACCACACCGTTTGTCGTTCCATGCGGCAATACGATCGACGAGGAGGCTGCAAAGGCCGATGGAGCCGATACCGCGGTATTTGTGCTCAGCCGTATTGCGGGGGAAAATGCGGATCGTCACGATACGGAAGGGGATTACTTCATCACAGAAGAAGAAAAAGCGCTTCTGGCACAGGTTTCTGCTTCCTATGACAACGTAGTTCTCGTTATCAATACGGGAGGTCTGATTGACCTGGCCTTTACTGAGGAGTTTGTAAATATAAAATCCATCGTGCAGTTCATGCAGGCCGGTCAGGAAGGCGGTTCGGCGTTTGCAGATATTATTTCCGGCACCGTAAATCCAAGCGGAAAAATGACGGATTCCTGGGCTTATACCTACGCAGATTACCCCAATGCCCAGACCTTCAGCCATAAGAACGGCAACATAGAGACGGAGAAGTACGAAGAGGGAATTTTCGTCGGATACCGTTATTTCGATACCTTCGATGTGCCGGTTCGCTACGGTTTCGGCTTCGGATTGTCCTATACGGAATTTTCCGTTGTGGGAACCGGAATCAGCGCTTCCGGTCTGGATACAGACCAGCCGAAAATCTCGGTTACGGCTTCCGTGAAGAATATCGGACATACGTATGTCGGAAAGGAAGTTGTGGAAGTCTACGTATCCTGTCCGCAGAATGATATGCCAAAAGAGTTCCGCCGTCTGGCCGGATTCGGAAAGACCGCGCTTTTATCTCCTGACGAGACCCAGGATTTAACGATTACCTTCCCGCTGTATCAGCTGGCCTCCTATCATGAAGATAAGGCGGCATGGATCCTGGAGGCGGGTACATATGGCGTCTGGGTGGGGAGTTCCCTGGAAGCCTCCAGCTTATCCGCTACGATCTGTCTCGACGCGGACGCCGTGATGGTGCAGTGCGAAACGATCTGTGAGAGAAAAGAAGACTTAACGGAACTGGTGCCGGATGCCGGCAAGATGAAGGCAAAAGAGGAAGCGTGGAAGAGTCTGGCGGAATCCTTAAAGCTTCCTGGCATATCGGTCTGTGCGGACCAGATCGTGACAGAAACGGCCGTGTATCCGGAACACTTAGGCGTGACGGAAGGAAAAGCCGGAGAGATCGTGAGCACCTTATCCGAGGAACAGCTGATTGCACTTGCCACAGGCGATCCTGGAAAAGGCCAGGAAAGCGCCCTTGGCTCCGCAGGACTTACGGTGCCGGGAGCTGCGGCTGAGACATCCTCCGCTGCAATAGATTCCCCATGGAACGTGGCCAGCATGGTACTGGCAGACGGACCTGCCGGTTTAAGGCTCCATAAGACGTATCAGGTAGTGGACGGTATGATCAAAAAAGGCGGGTTCCTCCAGGCCTTTGAGGGCGGCTTCTTTGCCGATCCGGAAGAGGCGGAAGGCACAACCTACTATCAGTACTGTACCGCAATCCCGGTCGGTACGCTTCTGGCACAGACATGGGATGTCAGTCTTCTGAAGGAAGTTGGGGAGATGATCGGCCGTGAGATGGAACTGTTTAACGTGACGCTGTGGCTGGCGCCTGGCATGAATATTCACCGGAATCCGCTCTGCGGCCGGAACTTCGAATACTATTCTGAGGATCCGCTTCTGTCCGGTATGATGGCGTCCGCAATCACTCTCGGCGTTCAGAAAATTCCGGGATGCGGAACTACGATCAAGCATTTTGCCTGCAACAATCAGGAGGATAACCGTATGGGGTCTGATTCTGTCCTTTCAGAGAGAGCGATGCGCGAGATTTATTTAAAGGGATTTGAAATTGCAGTGAAGAATTCACAGCCCATGTCGATTATGACGTCCTACAACCAGATCAACGGTGTCCATGCAGCAAATTCCTACGATATCTGCACAAAGGCCGCCAGAGACGAGTGGGGCTTTGCAGGCGCAATCATGACAGACTGGACCACCACCACAGCATCCACCGCAGGCGTATGCACGGCTGCGGGCTGTATGCGGGCAGGCAATGATATGGTAATGCCGGGCGTGAAAGCAGACCATGACAATATCCGTCAGGAGCTGAAGGAGGGAACTCTGGAGCCTGGAGCATTGCAGAGATGCATCTGCAATACCGTGAATCTGGCGCTGCAGTCTAACCAGTATGAGGAGGCAGTCAACTATGGCAGCCAGTTTGATGGGCTGGGGACATATATGACGGTGGAATAATATAATAGGAGTACGATACAAGAACATAATACAGGAACATGATATGATAGAGCCCCGGACCGAAAAAGGTTTCGGGGCTTTTGCGCGGCGTCGGGTGAAGTACGGCGGGAGCAGCCTATTTATTTTCTGCAAATTGTGACGGCGTAGAGCCTGTATATTTTTTAAATACCTGGCTGAAATACTGTGGATTGCTGCCGAATCCCACAGCTTCCGCGATGACGTGAATGTGATCAGCGCCGCTCTGGCGCAGAAGTCTCTGGGCTTTCTCGATGCGGCTTCGGTTTATGTAATTGGAAAATTTCTCACCGGACTGCTTCGTAAAGGTTCGGCTCAGATAGCTGACATTGATGTACAGCAGATTTTCAGCAATGTATTTTAATGAAAGATTTTCATCGTCTAAGTGAGCGGACACATAAGCCTTCACTGTATCGGCAAGAGACGTTTTCGCAAAAGCTGATTTCTGTTTGTTGTCGGTAAACAGAAGGCTTATAATCTGTCTGCTGATAATGTCTCTCAAATTCATCACATTCTGTTCGCTCAGTATCTGTTCCGTAAAATGAGACAGGTCTTCGGCGGAAGGCGGCAGGAATTGGGTATGAAGCTCCATTAGCAGATTGAGGCCGACAGGGCGCAGCTCTGCCGGTGTGGCAAAATGAGTAAAAAAGTGGTCTAACAGCAGCCGGGCCTGTTCTGTATTCCCTTCCTGGCGGCAGACTAAAAGACGGGATACAAGATCGGCAATACCGGGGTTACTGTAGACCGGGAGAGACTTTTTTACGTGGTTTACAGCCTCTATGATCGCCTCCTCACTGATGGGCTTTAATAAGTATTCACGAACACCGTATTTTATTGCGCGGCGTGCGTAGTCGAATTCCGGGTATCCGGTGAGAATAATGAATTGAATATGAGAATCCAGGCTTTGGAGCTTCTCGATTAAGTCCAGTCCGTCCAAGCCGGGCATGCGGATGTCGGTCATTACAATGTCCGGCGCCGTATCCATGATTGCATCCAGGGTTTCCATGCCATTTTTACAGCTTGCGGTAATCTGGATATCCAGGGCCTCCCAGTCGATTAATTCCACAATGGCTTCACGGATAAGTTTTTCGTCGTCTGCAATTAGTAATTTATGCATAGTAATACTCCTTTCATGATAGGTCAGAAGAGGAGGCTTCTGCCTTCCTGGGAATTGAAAATGACACAATGGCCATATTATTTCTGTTATCAAAATTTAAGTGGCAATCGTCTCCGAACAGGATGCGGAGGCGGGAATCGATATTCAGGAGGCCGATTCCATTTCCTTTCGGTTTCACCGTCTGATCCTTTAGATGCTCCAGAATCCGGTTATCGATGAAGGAACCGCTGTTTTCCACCTGCACCTTTATGAACGTGTTGTTTTCCTCCGTAACGGAAAGACGGATCACGTATTCATCCTGCGGTTCCTCCTGAGAATGGAGAATGGCATTCTCCACCAAAGGCTGGATGGTCATCTTTGGAAGCTCTGATTCCAGTGCGGACGGATCGATGTTCATTTCTACTACCAGGTCGTCAAACCGGATCTGCTGGATCTTGACGTAGCAGGATACGATTTCCAGCTCTTTTTCAATGGAAATCATATTTTCCTGGTTATTCAATGTGCTCTGAAGCATGCTTCCCAGGGACTGGGCAATGGTGGATATATCTTTTGACCCCGCTCTCTTAGCCAGCCAGTTAATACTGTTTAAGGTATTGTAGAGAAAATGGGGATTTACCTGCTGCTCCAGTGCCTTAAGCTTTGCCTGGGTGATGAGAAGTTCGTTTACATAGCTGTCCTCAATCAGCTTTTTTAACTCTACAACCATCTGATCAAAGGATGCGTTTAAAATGGTCATCTCGTCCTGACTGTTGGTGGATGGCGTCAGTGCAGTCTGTGGTTTCATAATTCCCTCTTTTTTAATCCGCTCCATTTTTTCCACCAGCATGTTGAACTGATAGGAAATATTTTTTACAATGCGTCCGGCCAGAAATGTAGCAATAGAAATCGACAGAATCAGAGAAAACACGAACACAGGAATCAACCGGTTAATAGAATGAAAAATATTATCATAGGGAACAGCCAGGGAGATTCGCCACGTTCCGTTTTCAACCGGCAGTTTTGCAAAGGTTATAAACATGCGCCTGCCGTTAATATTTTTAATGGCGTAGGGCTGGGTATCCGAGAAAAGCTTCTGGTAATGACGGAGATAGCTTTCATTGTCGGCCGGATAGATCAGCTGTTCACCGCTGCTGATGAATAAATCAAAATGCTGACCGTTGGAATAGCGGGACTTTAAGATGTCCTGTACCGTATCCTGTAAGTCAATTTCAATAATTAAGTATCCCATGGGTTTTAAACTTAAATTTTTTACCTTTAGTATTTTGCGGGCGCAGAGAAGGCGGGCACCTTTTTCGGAAGGACGCCAGACCAGGCGCCCGTTGGCATTATCACATGCCTCCATCAGACGCCCAGTGGCTTCCTCCGATTCAGAATAGCTTGTTTTCCCCCACCAGATATTCTTTCCATTAGGTGTAAAGGTAGTTAGATGAACCATGTCAGACGTATAATACTGGTTAAAGATAGCGATAATTTCATTTTTTGCCTTTTGCGCAGGAAGCGGCGACGATTTGGAGGTGCTGCAGACATCCAGGTTTTCCTGAAAGGCGGAACCGTAAGCGATATAGGAGGAGACTGTTTCAATACTTTCCAGCTGATACATGAATTCGTCAGAGACGAAGGAAAGCGAGTTGGCGGTCTGGCCATACAGAAGTTTGTTATACTGGTTGATGACATAACTGAACCCAAATAAAGTAAAACCGGTAATGGTAGCGGCCACAACGATAATAATAAGTATCAGTCTGTGTTTTAGTTTTAGATCGTTAAACGAATATGTAAAATGTTGAAGCTTCATAAGCAGTATCCCCTGTATAAAATGCCGGATTATATCCTGTGTTAGGTTTGTAATATAGCATGATTTCGGCTGAAAGTACAGGCTGTTTGTGTAAAAGGTAATGAAATTGAACAAAACTGGTAAAGAAAATTGATTAAAATGTATGAAAAAGCGTGATATGATTTTACCAGCAATGAAAATCAAAATCATGAAGGAGAGAGGTTGACAATTATGAAAGTTTGGAAGCGTGTAGCAGCACTTGCTATGATGAGTGTCCTTGCAGCGGGCATGTTGGCAGGGTGTGGTTCTAAGGATTCAGAAAAAGCGGCAGAAGGATCCGCAAAAGGGACGACAGCAGGAAATGCTGAAACAACGAAAGGGGCAGCAGCGGAGGGACAGACCGTAATCCGTGTATGCTGGTGGGGAAATCAGACCAGAAATGACGGAACCGTTAAGGCTCTTGAGATGTATGAAGCAGAGCATCCGGAAGTAAAATTTGAAGTGGAGTTCTCTGACTGGAATGGTTACTGGGATAAACTGGCCACACAGGCGGCAGGAGGAAATCTTCCGGATATTATTCAAATGGATTATGCATTCTTAAGCCAGTATCAGGAAAAAGGGCAGTTAGTAGACTTGAATCAATATATTGAAAGCGGTGTGATTGATACCACTAACGTACCAGACAGTATTATGAAGAGTGGTGAGATCGATGGAGGTACCTACGCCATTGTAGCAGGAACCAATGCAAAAGCGCTGTTAGTTAATACCGCAGTAATGGAAGAAGCTGGTGTAACACTTCCCAAACAGCCAACCTATGAAGAGTTCTTTGCAGCTGCAAAAACGATTTATGAAATAACCGGCCAGCAGATCGCGATTCCAAGCAACGATGAACAGTCCATGCTGTTTATGGCAAGAGCCCTTGGACAGACTATGTTTACGAAAGACGGAACAGCACTCGGAATGCCGGATGATACGGTAGCCCTTCGTTATTACACCAGACTGAAGGAGACGCTTGATGAGGGCTTCCATGTTTCCCCGGAGGTCATGGCAGAATCATCTACCAATCAGTTAAGCAACTTTGCAGCAGGAAAAGAGTGGTGCCAGCTGACTAACTCCAACATGATTGTCAATACCATTGCCCAGTGCGAAGATGATGTACAGTACGATATTTATATGTACCCGACAGAAGCAGATGCAGTTTCACAGCCGATCTTCGTTAAGCCGTCTCAGTTTTATAGTGTGACGAAAGACTCTGAGAATCCGGAAATTGCGGCAGATGTCATCAACTTCCTGACAAACTCTGTAGAGGCTAACACAGAAGCATTAAAGGGAGAGAGAGGCGTGCCGATCTCCAGTGTTGTGACAGAAGCTGTTAATGGAGTAGTAGATGAGTGCACTGGAAGAATCAATGCTTATGTGGCAGAGGTTGCAAAAGTAGCTACGGAAATCGATCCTCCGTTCCCTCCTGCATCGGCGGAAATTGGCAAAATGATCAGCGATCTGGCAGATGCAGTGCGTTACCAGGAGATTACTCCGGAAGAAGCGGCTCATAGCTTCTATGAGCAGGCGACTGAACTGCTTCAAAAGGGTGCGGCAGAATAATTCGGACTCATGCAAAGGTGATGGCGGCCAGGAGGTGGCGCAGTGATGAAAAATAAAAAGCGGATGAACTCCGCAGTGAGAAGGGAAGCAGTAGCGGGATATCTGTTTATTATGCCATTTATTATCGGTTTTTTGGCATTCTCCGCGGTTCCCATTCTGATTTCTTTATATCTTTCTTTTACAGAATACGATGTTTTGGGAAGTCCGAAATTTATTGGACTCCAAAATTACATAAGAATGTTTACGGCTGACCCGAAGGTTTGGAAAACCTTCGGAGTCACATTCTTCTACGCAGCAGTATCGGTTCCTCTAAAGCTTATTATGGCACTGGCCGTTGCCATGCTGTTCTTAAAAAATACTCGTTTTACAGGCTTTATGAGAGGGGTCTACTACCTGCCTTCCATCATGGGCGGAAGTATCGCCGTAGCCGTTTTATGGAGAAGACTGTTTGCCAGCGACGGTGTCATAAATGCTCTTATGGCTCTGGTGGGGCTGCCGGGCGACACCTCGTGGCTGGGAAGAAAGGATACAGCCATCTGGACCCTGATTATCCTCGCCGTATGGCAGTTCGGTTCTTCCATGCTGATCTTTCTTGCGGGCTTAAAGCAGATTCCGGCCAGTCTTTATGAGGCGGCTACCGTAGACGGCGGCTCCAGGTTCAGACAATTTATAAGCATTACGCTTCCCATGCTGACGCCGGTTCTCTTCTTTAATCTGGTGCAGCAGACGATTAATGCGTTTATGGCCTTTACACAGAGCTTCGTGATTACTGGCGGCGGCCCCAGGGATTCAACCCGTTTCTACTGTGTTTACCAGTATCAGAGGGCCTTCGAGTTTCATGAGATGGGATACGCCAGCGCCATGGCCTGGTTTATGCTCGTGGTAATTGGTATTCTGACGGCTCTGATCTTTCAGTCGTCAACCAGGTGGGTTTATAATGAATCGAAGGAAGGGTGATGCGCATGAAACATAACAGTTCCGTAAGGACACAGGAAAAAGTCAGCGCCGGACAGGTGATAACCACAATTCTGGTTATTTTAGGCGGACTTACGATGATTTATCCGCTGCTGTGGATGGTTATGAGCTCCTTGAAAGAAAACAATGAGATATTCAGCAGTGCAAGCAGCCTGATTCCAAAGGAATTCCATTTTGAAAATTATGCAAACGGCTGGCGCGGATTTGCGAAGATCAGCTTTGCCACATTCTTTAAAAATTCCTTCTTTATCGCTGCCGTGGGAACCATCGGCGCTGTCTTTTCCTCGGCATTTATTGCATTTGGATTTGCAAGACTGAAGTTTAAGGGACGTAATTTCTGGTTTATCTGCATGCTAGTTACCATGATGCTTCCATTCCAGGTTATTATGATTCCGCAGTATATTATTTTCAACAAATTGGGCTGGGTAGGCACATTCCTGCCCCTGATCGTACCCAGCTTTTTTGGCGGATCTTTCTTTATATTTCTGATTATTCAGTTTATATATGGAATTCCAAAGGATCTCGATGAGGCTGCTAAAATTGACGGATGCGGCTACCTGGATATTTTTATCCGCATTATCATACCGCTAATCGTACCGGCTCTTGTGACCTGCGCTATCTTCTCCTTCATGTGGAAATGGGATGATTTCATGGGGTCACTTCTGTATTTAAACAAGCCGAGCATGTATCCGGTAACGATGGCTCTTAAAATGTTTGCAGACCCGACCTCAATTACTGACTGGGGCGCCATGTTCGCCATGGCTACGCTGTCTATTATCCCGATTTTCCTTATATTTGTATTCTTTCAGAAATATCTGGTAAATGGTATCAGCACGGAGGGATTAAAGGGATAGCGCGTATGCTCTGCGGAGTGAAAAGCAGCAAAAATTATGTATGCAAAGAGGAGATAAAAACGTGGGTACAGAGATGAATGCAGTTTTGCGCCCGGAATTTCCGCGTCCGGATTTTGTGAGAAATGAGTGGAGTCCTTTAAACGGGACCTGGCAGTTTTCCTTTGATCAGCCGGTGTTCGACCGGAGTATTACAGTTCCATTCTGCTATCAGTCCACCATGAGCACCATTGGAGAGACGGAGGACCATGATGTGGTATGGTACCGCCGTGAATTCCTTGTGGAAGCTGAAAGGCTTACAGGAAAACGTCTTCTGCTGAAATTTGGCGCAGTGGATTCCGAGGCCTCCGTATGGATTAACGGTGTCTATGCAGGCGGCCATGCAGGCGGTTATACTTCTTTTGAACTTGACATTACAGAACTTGTAAAAGAAGGAATCAATGAAGTAACGGTAAAGGCCGTGGACGATACAAACAGTGACAAACCGAGAGGAAAACAGACATGGACCGGCGAGAAATTCGGCTGCTGGTATACCCCTGTTACCGGTATCTGGCAGAGTGTCTGGCTGGAGTACGCAGGAGCATGCTATTTAAAAAGAGTGAAGGCAACACCGCAGTTAAGCGATTTGACGGCTCTCTGTGAAGTGTTTGTCTCCTGTGATGAAGAGGTGGAAGCAGAGGTTACGGCTTATCTGGAGAATGGCAACGTATTTCTATGCAGGCAGACGATTCCCTGCCGTCATGGCTACGGCAAGTTAAGCCTGGCATTCCCGGACTATGATATAAGGCGGGGAGAGCTGCTCTGGACTCCGGAAGAGCCGAATCTGATTACCTTAATTGTGAAAATAACCGGTAAAGACGGGTGTGCCGACGAGGTGGCGGCGTACTTCGGAATGAGAAGTATTGAATGGGAAAATGGAATCATCAGCTTAAACGGCAGCCCTTATTACCAGCGTCTGGTACTGGACCAGGGCTACTGGCCGGAATCCATACTGACGCCGCCAAGTGACGAGGCCATCCAGGAGGATATCCGTCTGACAAAGGCGATGGGCTTTAACGGCGCCAGAAAACATCAGAAGATCGAAGATCCGAGATACTATTACTGGGCGGATAAGATGGGGCTTCTGGTATGGGGCGAGCTGCCGAGCGCCTACGAATTCAATGACAATGCGATGGAAGCCTCTTCCAGGGAATTGATGGAATTTGTTAAACGTGACTATAACCATCCCTGTATCGTGACCTGGGTCCCGGTCAATGAGAGCTGGGGAGTCCGATCCATAAGAGGGAATTTACAGCAGCAGAATTACTGCCGTATGCTGACGTACCTGTTAAAAGCCATGGACCCGGTCCGCCTCGTAAGCGCCAATGATGGCTGGGAGCAGGTAAGTGACACGGATATCTGTGCCCTTCACGATTACGCTCTTTTCCCGCAAACGGAGAAAAAGTATGATGATATGGAGAACGTATTAAAGACGTATTGCGAGTCCCGCCGCTTGTTTGCAGAAGGAAACAGCTATCAGGGACAGCCGGTTATCTTAACCGAGTACGGAGGCATTGCCTTTGAAGGAGACGGAGCGGAAGGCTCCTGGGGATATTACGGAAGAGTAAAGGATGAGGAACAGTTTCTTGGAATCCTGGAGCCGATTACGGAATTCTTAATCCGCAGCGGCCATTTCAACGGCTTCTGCTATACCCAGCTGACGGATGTCATGCAGGAGGTAAACGGGCTTTTAACGGAGGACAGAAAACCGAAGGTATCCATAGAGCGTCTTCACGATGTTTTTGCAAAGAGAATTTATTAGTATTCGGAGAGAGGGAAAGCGATGGAGACATTTAATACGTATTTTGACAGCAATATCAGTATGAAATCTGGCAATGCGCCGCTTCATGATATTTTGAGTACCGTTGCGGGGAGGTACATAGGACAGAACCCGGCCGGCTCTTTCCGATTCCGGGCATTTCGTGATGATTCCTTTCTTCCTGATGCAGACGGAAGCTATAATCTGGATTTGAATGCTAAGCTGCCGGAGGCTTTGATGGGTCAGTATGCATTAATTGCCGCTAAGTTTTACTGCAGCGGTTCCGAAAACAGAACACTCCTGATACGGTGTTACAGTCAGGCAGAGGTGTATTTTAATGGCAGCCTGCTGTGGGAATCCACTCCTTATGAAGAAAATAATGAGCAGAAGGTGACCTCCGTTGTATTGCCCTGCGGAGCTGGCTGGAATTCGCTGATGCTTCGCTGCTGTAAGCGAACCTCCGGTTTCGGCTGCCATTTAGAACCGGAGCTGTCCGTCTGGAGCTGGATTCCGTTTCTGACGCCTTTTGCAGAAAGAGAAGGACAGGGCGGATTGGTATACAGCCAGCCGTTTGACGGCCCAAAAGTCAATGTCTCGGACATTGATCTAAATGGAAACGAGGCGGATACAGGGCTTTGCTGGTATCCTGCTCAGACGCATGAGACAATGGAATCTCCCGGTGATCTGGAGGCTGTCTTTGGCCGCCGGCCAGGAAGGTGGGCCTGTATATGGAGTAAAATCCGACAGAATCTGCCGGGAAAACAGAAGGTTGTCTTTAACTGTTCCGGCGCAGAATTTTATTTGGATGGAAGAAGGATCGAGTCCGGTGGCATTACAGTAACTGCTGGAAACCACGATCTGCTGGCCTGTTCTCGCTGTCCGGAGGAGAGCAGCTGGACTGTCAGGTTTTCAGCAGAGTATGAAGATCGTACAAAGCTGAAGATCATGAATCCTGGGGCAGATGGCGTGAAGGGGCCCTGCCTTTACCTGGGACTGTTTGATGCAAAGCCTGACTGGAAGCTTCCGGGCTTTTACGGCTTGTTCGGCGATTCTGAGAAATGCTACTGGAAAGCAGCTGAACATACGGTGGTTCGCCCCTATCTCGAGAATCCCTGTTTTGGCCGCTGGAATTATCCTTTAGGTGTAACGCTCTACGGCCTGACCCAGGCCGCCCGGGTTTTAGACAGGCCGGACATTACGGAATATGTAAGAAAACATATCCATGAGTGTGCTGCCATGCATGAATACAGTCTGTGGGATGCAAAGACGTATGGTTACCCGGAGATCAATAACCAGCTTGTGGTTCTGGACTCGCTGGATACCTGTGGTTCCTTCGGCTCTGCCATGCTGGAATTTTACAAAGACAAAATGGACAGGAATGTCAAAATGACGGCCGACCGGATCGGCAGCTATATCCATAGCGGACAGTCCCGCAGGGAAGATGGGGCCTTCTGCCGCCTGGGAGAGGGCCATACGACCATGTGGGTCGATGATCTCTATATGAGTATTCCGTTTTTATGCCGGTACGCAAAAATGACCGGAGACGCAAAGTACCTGGATGACGCGGCGAATCAGGTGCTGATGTTTAAGAAATATCTGTATATGCCGGAGTATAAGATCATGAGCCATGTATACGATTTTCATGTGGAAGCGGCCACACAGGTACCGTGGGGAAGAGGCAATGGATGGGCGCTGTTTTCCATATCAGAGTTGTTGGAATATCTGCCTCAGGACCATAAAGACAGAGGCAGTATCCTGGAATTCTTTACAAGCCTTTGCGAGGGATACGTGGCCTTGCAGGGAAGCAGAGGATTGTGGCATCAGGTGCTGACGCTCCCGGAATCTTATGAGGAGGCTTCCTGTACCGCCATGTTTATATACGGCTTCAGCCGGGCGGTCAGATTTGGCTGGGTAAAAGACGCTTTAGGCAAAAAACTCCTGGCATCGGCCATGAAGGCGTGGGAAGGCTTAAAACAGACAGCGCTAGACCGTTTTGGCAATGTATATGGAATCTGCCGCGGCTCCTTCTACTCCTTCTCCGGCGATTACTACCGGGATACGCTTGGATGGACACTGAATGATACCCATGGTATTGGGATTGTATTATTGGCGGGAATTGAGCTGGACCAAGCAGTTCGTATGGAATAAAGTGCATGAATGAAGTATGACTGCTGAAGCGGCCGCGCTCCGGCGCGAGAGTCCGGCTTGCCGGACTCTTTTTCGTTTTAGGAATAGTTGCTGGCTGTTGCAGTATATGAAACAGGCTATGCAAAATAATTGTATTATGGGGATTCTTCCTTTATAATAGTATCAAGTGTTAAATATAAAGGGGGCGCTGTTTCTCGTGGACGCTGCCGCCTGTCTGGCACTGGGGGCGCTTCAACTGGAGATGAGATATCAGATGGTCTGCCTCGGTATCGTGTTTGTTGCGCTTCTGTTTCACGGAAGGAATTTCAGCAGCGGGAAATATACGGTGAAACACGGGAACCAATCATTTCCAACGGGAAAGGAGAAAAAGCAGTGAAACGTTTTTTAAATTGCAATGCATCGGATTTTGAGAAAATGAACGGAAAAGAACTGGTGGAATCCATTGCCTCCAGCGAGGGCCGTGTTCTGGTCTGTGAGACCATCGGAAGTTTGCAGCCTATGCTGGGAGATGTGAGCAATGCGGAGCTGGCCGCGGCCATGGGCGCCGATGTGATTCTGTTAAATATCTTTGATGTGGATGACCCAGTAATCAACGGTCTTCCGCCTGTTGACAAAGGGAATCTGATCCGGAAGGTGAAGGAGCTGACCGGGCGCCCTGTGGGTATCAACCTGGAGCCAAAGGAACAGGGCGTGGAAAGCTCGGTGGAGGCGGACTCCATGTGGGGAATCACGGGTGGCCGTCTGGGAACGCTGGAAAATGCGAGGAAGGCGGTCGATATGGGGGTCGATTTCATCGTCCTGACAGGGAATCCGGGTGTCGGTGTCACCAACCGGGCCATCGAGGAGACGCTGGCGGTTTACCGGAAGGAATTCGGTGACAGCATTGTCCTGGTGGCCGGAAAGATGCACGCGGCGGGAATTCTCTCTGAGGCGGGAGAGAAGATCATCACGCGGGAGGATGTGAAGCTGTTTCGCGAAGCGGGAGCTGATGTAATTCTTATGCCGGCTCCGGGGACGGTCCCGGGAATTACCATGGAGTATATCCGGGGGCTGGTCTCCTGTGCTCATGAGCTGGGGGCTCTGACGCTGACGGCGATAGGAACCTCCCAGGAGGGCTCAGATCCGGCTACCATCCGGGAGATTGCGCTGATGTGCAAGATGACGGGAACGGATATGCATCACCTGGGAGACGCCGGATACGGCGGCATGGCACTGCCTGAAAATATCCTGGAATATGGAAAGGTGATCCGCGGAGTGCGCCATACGTACCACCGGATGGCGGCTTCCATCAGGCGTTAGAAACGGTATCGTATACAGTATAATATGAAGTAGCCACAACAGAGATTCTGTGCTATAATGGTACAGAATCTTTGCCGTTTTGGTCAGAAGGAAGCTTATTTTGGCTGATCCGGCGGATCGAATTTAAACAACCAGGAGAGAAAGAGTATGGGGAGAGAAAAATTTTCATCCCGGCTGGGCTTTATTCTTATTTCAGCGGGATGCGCAATCGGACTCGGCAATGTATGGCGTTTTCCATACATCGTAGGCCAGTACGGCGGCGCGGCATTCGTATTAATTTACGCGGTATTCTTAGTGATACTGGGTCTTCCGATCGTAGTCATGGAATTTGCAGTGGGACGGGCAAGCCAGAGAAGTGTGGCGCTGTCCTATGATGTGCTGGAGCCAAAAGGAACGAAGTGGCATTACGCCAAATATCTGGGCATGGCAGGAAATTACATCCTGATGATGTTTTACACCACGGTCGCCGGTTGGATGATCTTATATTTCTTCAAGATGGCAAAAGGTGATTTTACGGGTCTGGATGCTGCCGGTGTCGGCGCGCAATTCGAGGGAATGCTGGCAAATCCGGTTCTGATGGCTGTATTTATGATACTTGTGGTAATCGGATGCTTCGCGGTCTGCGCGAAGGGGCTGCAGGGCGGTGTGGAAAAGATCACCAAGGTGATGATGGTCTGCCTGCTGGTTCTGATGGTGATTCTGGCGGTACACTCGGTCATGATGGACAACAGCGGACCGGGACTGGAATTCTATTTAAAGCCTGACTTCGGAAAGATTCAGGAAGCCGGACTGGGAGAAGTAATCTTCGCAGCCATGGGACAGGCGTTCTTTACGCTGAGTCTGGGAATCGGCGCCCTGGCGATTTTCGGAAGCTATATCGGCAAGGAGCGCAGCCTGATGGGCGAGGCGATTTCCGTTACGATTCTCGATACCTTCGTAGCCTTTATGGCCGGACTGATCATTTTCCCTGCATGCTTTGCGTTCAGTATTGAACCGGGCCAGGGACCGAAGCTGATCTTTGTGACACTGCCGAATGTATTTAATAATATGGCGGGCGGAAGACTGGTGGGATCGCTGTTCTTCCTGTTTATGTCATTTGCGGCTGTATCCACGGTTATCGCCGTGTTCCAGAATATCGTGTCATTTGCCACGGATTTGACGGGCTGCACCATCAAAAAGGCCGTACTGTGCAACGCGGCTGCAGTGATTTTGCTTTCCCTGCCGTGTGTGCTGGGATTCAATCTGTGGAGCGGCTTCATGCCATTCGGCGAAGGCAGCAATGTCCTGGATTTAGAGGACTTTATTATCAGCAACAACCTGCTTCCGCTGGGAAGTCTCATCTATCTGGCCTTCTGTACCACAAGATACGGCTGGGGATTTGAGAATTTTATGAAGGAAGCCAACGAAGGAAAGGGAATTAAGTTCCCGAGATGGGTGAGAGGATATGTGACATTTGTCCTGCCTCTGATCGTGCTGGTAATCTTTATTCAGGGGTATATTGCAAAGTTTTAGAGAGGCGATATGGCGCTGAGCAGAGGCTTCACGGGTAGATAAAGTAGATAAAAGATGTATAAGAAATGGAAGCGTTTGAGAGGCCGGGATATAATGAGCGGCCCTTAAATGCTTCCGTTTTTGGGTTTTGCATATTTGTTTGCAGCAGAATTTACTGTCCTGCATCTAATTCTTCCCTGTCAGCCCGCGTATCACTTCCCCTGCGATGAGGAGACCTGCGACTGGGGGAACGAAAGAGACGCTGCCTGGCACGGCGCGCTTCGAGGTGACTTCTGTGCTGGTTTCCAGCGGCTTCAGCGGTTCTTCCCTGGAGTACAGGACTTTCAGAGAAGTGATGCCCCGTTTTTTCAGTTCCCGGCGCATGACTTTGCAGAGCGGACAGACCGAGGTTTTCGATAAATCCGTGATTTCAAACAGTTCCGGGTGAAGCTTGTTGCCGGTTCCCATAGAGGCAATGAAAGGGATTTCGTGGTCAATGGCGTATTGGGCCAGGGCCAGCTTGGCTGTGACGGTGTCGATGGCATCGATAATGTAGTTGACTTTACAGGGAATCTGTTCAAACAGATTTTCTATGTTATCGGGCAGGACAAAGGTCTCAAATGCAAAGACTTCCGCCTGTGGATTCATGTCCAGAATCCGCGTCTTCATGACCTGAGTCTTGTACATGCCGACGGTGCTGTGATAAGCGATGCTCTGCCGGTTAATGTTGGTGATCGAGACGGTGTCGTTGTCGATCAGGACGAGACGGCCGACGCCTCCTCTGGCCAGGGCCTCGATGCAGTGGGATCCCACTCCGCCGACGCCGAAGACGGCGACACAGGAGCCTGCCAGCTTTTCCATGGAGTCCTTTCCCAGAAGGAGTTCACTCCGTGAGAATTCATGAATCATGACTGTCACCATCCAGTTTCTTCTGTTCTTCCACCAGATCGGCGAGCGTAATGCTGTCCACAACCCCGTTAATCGCCTGATCCAGCTGTTTCCACACGGTTAGGGTAGCGCAGTGGCCGGAACGCACACACTGGTTTAATTCGTCCTCCATACACGCTACAGGGGCAAGGCTGCCCTCGGTGAGACGCAGGATCATGCCAACCGTATAATCGGCAGGCTCCTTCGTCAGATAATAGCCGCCCTGGGCGCCTCTCATGCTCTTGACATAGCCTGCGCGGCTTAAAATCGTCACAATCTGTTCCAAGTATTTGTCTGATATCTGCTGGCGTTCGGCCACCTGGTTGATTTTCGTACATTCACCCGGATGCAGAGCGAATTCCAGCATCATACGAAGGGCATACCGTCCCTTTGTAGAGATTTTCATGGTGTCGTTCTCCTTCCTATCATTCTTATCTGTTTAGTAGGATATAAAGTATTTTACACGATGCGGAGACAAATGTAAACAGTTTTTACACACAGGGATTTTATGGTATAATGGATGAAAAGAATGGCCGCCTGTATGCCGAAAGTGGCCCGGAAAGGGAGGTATGTGCTATGACGATGAAGTGTCCCAATTGCGGCGCGGAGTTTTTCGATGGAAGAGAGGTATGCACGGACTGCCAGACCCCGCTCGTCAAAAAAGAGGAGGGGAAAAAAGGTAATGTGGAATTTGCGTCTGAGGGTGTCGATGTGGAGCTGCTGACGACGGTCAGCGATCACATAGAAGCGAAGCTTCTGCAGGGAATATTGGAGAATCATGGAATTCCATCGTACTCCATGGATGAGGAAAGCGGCGAATATATGAGGGTCTACATGGGCTACTCGATTTTCGGGGAAAAGATCTATGTGCGCGCCTCCGATCTTTTGGCTGCCCAGGGATATCTGAAGGAGTGGGAGAGCATGAAGGAGGACGCGGAGGTCGATGAGGATTATGTGGCTGCTGAGGATTCGGAAGCGGAGGGGGATTTGGACGATGACGGAGACTCGGAAGATGAGGAGGGTGAAAACGGCTGGAGGAATCCTCTGATTTTAAAGGACAGGCGTCTGGCGGCGATTATTATTATCGCAGCGGTTATTCTGGGGATTATCTCTGTGTTCCCGCCGATTCCGTAAGGGAAGAAAAAGTTGGGGACGGCTTACCAGGAGCTGTGTACAACTGCGATCCTTTTATTCACAGCCATAATTATTCTTAGGATTATTACGGATTCCCGCCGGTTCCATATACGGCGGAGGAACCGGTGATTTCCTGCCAAATTTCGATGAAATGATTGTTTTTTCCAGTACTTCGTTATATAATAGGGTACGCGTAAAATAATAATTTAGGAGTGTGCCAAAATGAGCAAAGTAAGAACGAGATACGCACCGAGCCCTACGGGACGCATGCATGTCGGCAATTTAAGGACCGCGTTGTACGCATTTTTAATTGCAAAGCATGAAGACGGAGAGTTTCTTCTCCGTATCGAAGATACGGACCAGGAACGGTATGTGGAAGGTGCTGTCGAGATTATCTATAGAACGCTTGAGGAGACCGGACTGGTTCATGATGAAGGCCCGGACAAGGATGGCGGCGTGGGTCCTTACGTTCAGAGCGAGCGTCAGGCTTCCGGTATTTACCTGGAGTATGCGAAGCTGCTGGTGGAAAAGGGCGAGGCGTATTACTGCTTCTGTACGCAGGAGCGTCTGGATTCTTTAAAGCAGACGGTGGAAGGCCAGGAGATTATGACCTACGACAAGCATTGCCTCTCCTTATCCAGGGAAGAAGTGGAGGCCAATCTGGCAGCCGGCATGCCTTACGTCATCCGCCAGAACAATCCAACCGAGGGAACTACCACGTTCCACGATGAGATTTACGGTGACATCACCGTGGACAACTCAGAGCTGGACGATATGGTACTGATTAAGTCGGATGGATACCCAACGTATAATTTTGCCAATGTAGTCGATGACCATTTGATGGGAATCACCCATGTGGTCCGCGGCAATGAATACCTTTCCTCCTCACCGAAGTACAACCGTCTCTACGCCGCTTTCGGCTGGGACGTTCCGGTATACGTGCACTGCCCGCTGATTACGAACGAAGAGCATAAGAAGCTGAGCAAGAGGAGCGGACATGCGTCCTACGAGGATCTGATCGAGCAGGGTTTCATCTCCGAGGCTGTAGTGAACTACGTGGCACTGCTGGGATGGTCTCCGGTGGACAACCGTGAGATTTTCTCTCTGGCAGAGTTAATAAAGGAATTCGATTACCATAATATCAGCAAGTCTCCGGCCGTATTCGATATGACGAAGTTAAAATGGATGAACGGCGAATATATGAAGGCCATGGAGTTTGACCGGTTCTTTGAGATGGCGGAGCCTCATATCAGGAAGGTCATCACGAAGGATCTCGATTTAGAGAAGATCGCCGCCATGGTGAAGACGAGAATCGAGATTTTCCCGGATATTGCAGACCATATCGACTTCTTTGAGGCGCTTCCTGAGTACGATCCGGAGATGTACGTTCATAAGAAGATGAAGACGAATAAGGAGACCGCATTGACGGTTCTCACAGAAGTTCTGCCGATCCTGGAAGCACAGGAGGACTTCAGCAACGACGCCTTATATGCGGCGCTGTCAGCGTATGTGGCGGAAAAGGGCTATAAGACCGGCTTTGTTATGTGGCCGATCCGTACGGCGGTTTCCGGCAGGCAGATGACACCGGCAGGCGCTACGGAGATTATGGAAGTGCTTGGCAGGGAAGAATCCATTGCTAGGATTCAGACGGGAATCGAGCTGTTGAGCCGTCAGTAAAGAGAAGATATAAGGGTTTTGAGCGTGTCTGATCAGACGTTTCAGACGCGCTCTAATTCCCTCTGAGAGAAGGGAAAACCGATGAGTTCAGAAGTAATATTTGAAGGTGCACAGAAGGCGGCGGTGACTCACGATAAGGGTCCCATGCTGGTGCTGGCCGGTCCGGGTTCGGGAAAGACATTTACCATAACCCACCGGATTAAGTATTTGACGGAGGAATGCAGAGTAAATCCGTCCAGTATCCTGGTCATCACCTTTACGAAGGCGGCGGCCACGGAGATGAAAGAGCGATATGAGAGTCTGTGCGGCGGGGGACCGTCATCTGTCAGTTTCGGCACATTTCATGCCATATTTTTCCGAATCTTAAAATTTGCATACAGATATGACGCGCGCAACATTGTGCGTGATGAACAGCGGATGCAGTACATCAGGGAACTGATCGAGACAAACCATGTTGAGGTGGAGGACGAAGCGGAGTTTGTGAGCTCCATTTTGTCAGAGATCAGCTCCGTAAAAGGGGAAATGATCCACTTGAACCACTACTATGCGAAGAACTGTTCGGAAGAGATATTCAAGAAGCTGTATTCGGGCTACGAGGAGCGGCTGAGGAGAGCGAATTTAATCGATTTTGATGATATGCTGGTCATGTGCTACGATCTGTTTAAGGAGAGGAAGGACATCCTTGGCGCATGGCAGAGGAAGTATCAGTACATACTGGTAGATGAGTTTCAGGACATCAACCGGGTTCAGTATGAGATCGTGCGGATGCTGGCGGCTCCTGAGAACAACCTGTTTATTGTGGGAGACGACGATCAGTCCATCTACCGGTTCCGCGGCGCGAAGCCGGAGATTATGCTGGGCTTTGAGAAGGACTATCCCGATGCCGAGCGGGTCCTCTTAAATATCAATTTCCGCAGTACGAAGGACATCGTGGACACGGCGGGTAAGCTGATTGCCCATAATAAAACGCGTTTTCCGAAGGAGATCGTCACGAAGCAGGGCAGGGGAAAACCTGTGGTTACGAGAGTCTGGAAGGATCCGCAGGAGGAGACGCTGGAGATCGTCCACGAGATCACGGATTACACCGGAGCCGGATATGCCTGGTCCGATATCGCAGTTCTGTACCGGACGAATCTGGGGCCGCGTCTGCTGATCGAGAAGCTGATGGAATACAATATCCCCTTCTGCATGAAGGACGCCGTGCCGAATCTATACGACCACTGGATTGCGAAAAATATCATCGCCTATTTAAATGCTGCTGCCGGTGATTTAAGCCGCTCCTGCATTCTCTCGGTGATCAACCGCCCGAACCGGTACATCAGCCGGGACGCACTGGAACTGCCGGTGGTGAGCTGGGAGGCGGTCAAGTCCTTTTATCAGGACAAGGACTGGATGGTGGAGCGGATCGAACAGCTGGAATACGATCTGAAATTCCTGAGGCAGCTGGCGCCTGCCGCCGCGGTGAATTATATACGCAAAGCGGTAGGGTATGACGATTACATCAGAGAGTACGCCGAGTACCGCCGTATGAAGCCGGAGGAGCTGTTCGAGGTTCTGGACCAGCTGGCGGAGAGCGCCGCGGGATTTCAGACGGTGGAGGCGTGGTTCGCCCATATGGAGGAGTATGCCAGAGAACTGAAGCTTCAGGCCCGATCCAGGGAGAAGCGGACGGAGGGCGTTTCCCTCATGACGATGCACAGCTCCAAGGGGCTGGAGTACCGGATCGTTTACATTCTCGATGCCAACGAAGGCGTTACACCGCACCACAAGGCGGTTCTGGACGCGGATATGGAAGAGGAACGCCGCATGTTCTACGTCGCCATGACAAGGGCGAAGGAGCGGCTCCACGTCAATTACGTGAGCGAGCGGTACAGTAAGAAACAGGAGGTGTCCCGGTTTGTCAAGGAGTATCTGGGACGGGAGTAGAAAGGAGCATAACATGGATTCGTGTGTACACATCTATTGCGGCGAGGGAAAGGGAAAGACGACGGCCGCCGTCGGACTGGCCGTCCGCGCGGCCGGATGCGGCAGAAAGGTACTGCTTACCCGGTTTTTAAAGACCGACCATTCCGGTGAGGTGGCGGCGCTGGGGCTGATACCTGGAATCTCGGTCACACCGTGTGAGAAGAGCTTCGGATTTTTCTTCCGTATGACAGACGAACAGAAGAAGGAGGCGGCGGTGTATTACACGGAGCTGCTGGATATGACGCTTAGGAAAGCGGTGGATGGCGCCTTCGATCTGCTGGTTCTCGACGAGATCATGGCAGTCATGAATTATGGTCTGGTGCGGGAAGAGACGGTGAGAGATTTTATAACCGGACGTCCCTCCGGCCTGGAGGTCGTGATGACCGGGCGCGGGCCGTCGGAGGAACTGATTTCCCTGGCGGATTACGTGTCAGAGATCCAAAAGATTAAGCATCCTTACGACCAGGGGATCCAGGCGCGAGAGGGAATTGAATATTAATTATGTAGAAATCCCTTGATTTTTATACCATAGTCTGATAGAGTGGAAAGAGACGAAATAGTCGTCAAAAGAATAGAAAAGAACATTACAAAAAGAGAGGTATCGACATGGCACAGGATCCGAATTTAGACCAGGAGAACATGGAAGAGCAGGAGGAAATGACCGTCACACTGACTCTGGACGATGGTACAGAAATCGAGTGTGTGGTTCTCACCATTTTTACGGCCGGCGAACGCGATTACATTGCTCTGCTTCCGATGGAAGGTGCTGAGGCGGAAGAGGGAGAGGTTTACTTATACCGTTATTCCGAGTCAGAGGATGGACAGCCGAATCTGGAGAATATCGAAGATGATGATGAATATGAGATCGTAGCCGATGCATTTGACGAATTGCTGGATGACGCGGAGTACGATGAATTGGTAGGCGAAGACGAGACAGAAGAAAACGAATAAAGAGGCTGGGCTATTGTCTTCGGATAATAGCTCTTCTTTTTTTCGGCGTTATATGTGGCATTTTTAACGGAATTAATGTAAAGCTGTATTAGTGCCGCCCGGAAGGAGATAAGATGAAGAAAATAGTTGATGCAAAGGGACTTCCCTGCCCCCAGCCTGTGATTAAGGCAAAAGAGGTGCTGAAAGAGATGACGGAGGGAACCGTCGAAGTTTTGGTGGACAATGAGATCGCCGTACAGAATTTAATGAAGCTGGGCGGCTATTTTGGACTGAAGCCAGTATCGGAAAAGCTCTCAGAGGAAGAATTCCGGGTGAGCTACGATGTTACGGAACGGAAAGCGGCAGTTCCTCAGAAGGAGGGAAATACCGCTAATGGGGACGCAGAAGCAGACACGAAGGCGGAAGCCTGTAGTCCGGATGCCAGGAGGAAGGGCCAGGTCGTGGTGATTTCCTCCGACTGTATGGGAAGCGGGGATGATGAGCTGGGAAGGCAGCTGATGAAGGGCTTTCTCTATGCACAGACCCAGCTGGACGTGCTGCCCGATACGGTCCTGCTCTATAACGGTGGTGCAAAGCTGTCGGCGGAGGGATCGCAGTCTGTAGAAGATTTAAGGAGTCTGGAGGCGCAGGGAGTCGAGATCCTTACCTGCGGCACATGCCTGAACTTTTACGGCCTTTCCGAGAAGCTGGCGGTTGGAAATGTCACCAATATGTACGATATCGCCGAGAAGCTGTCCGGGGCCAGCTCCGTGATCCGTCCATGATGCAGAAGAAAAACAGAGAGGAGACAGTCGTTCATACCTTTCAGCCGGTATACGACGAAAACTCCAGAGTTCTCATGCTGGGCACCATGCCGTCTCCGAAATCCAGGGAGCAGGGCTTCTACTACGGTCATCCGCGCAATCGTTTCTGGCCGGTCCTGGCGGATATTTTAGGGGAGCCGGCGCCTGGGACGATTGAGGAGAAGAAGAGCCTGGCGCTGCGCCGCCGGATCGCCGTGTGGGACGTCCTTGCAGGATGCGATATCTGCGGAGCGGACGACAGCTCCATTAAAAATCCGGTACCCAATGACATGAACGTGATCCTTTCCCGGGCAGACATAAGGGCCGTGTTTACGACAGGGACAAAAGCGGACGAATTGTATGAAAGATACTGCTTTTCCCAGACGGAGATTGCCTCCATCCGGCTTCCGTCGACCAGCCCAGCCAACTGCCGGACCAGTTACGAAGAACTGAGGGCAGCCTATTCACAGATTTTAAAATACCTGTAAAATGCAAAATTTATGTAATTTTCCTCTAAAATCCTGCATAAATAAGTAAAAAAGCAGGGTTAATGCGAGTCATTTTGTTGACAAAACGGTATTTTCGTTTTATAATTCACTCAGCTAAAATATAAACATCAGAAGGCAGGCTGAACTTATACACGTCAACAGTAGAAACAGATGAATCTGTTTGAGGAGGAGAATTATGATGAATACTAAGAGTGAAACTAAGGCAGCAACGAAGACGGCAGAGACGAAAGCTGTAGAGACAACAGCAGAAGTCAAGACGGCAGAAAAGAAGCCGGCGAAAGCAACTCCGTCCGAGGCTAAGAAGGCACCGGCAGCAAAACCGGCGGCTGAGAAGAAAGCGGCTGCACCAAAGAAGGCTGCTCCGGCTAAGAAGGAAGCTGCGCCTGAGAAAAAGGAAGCTGCGCCAAAGAAAGCTGTTGCTAAGAAGCCTGCAGCCGGGAAGGAAGTAAAGTCTTCCGTAGTCATCGAGTTTGCTGGAAAGCAGATCGCTGCAAAAGATGTTCTGGAAGCGGCAAAGAAGGCTTATGAGTCCATGAACAAGGGCGTTGTCATCGAGACAATCGAGATTTATGTGAAACCGGAAGAGCATGCTGCTTACTACGTTGTAAACGGCGAAGGTTCTGACCAGTATAAGGTTATGTTATAATTGAATACATAGAACACGATACGGTGCTGTAAAAGGAATGGACGCGTTTTTTGCGGATAATGTTCTTTTTACAGCACTATTTTTCTGCCGGCAGCGAGTCAAATGGCGTACCTGCGGGCGGTCTGCGGCGTTTTTAGACTTTGTGCTTCAGACTGTAGTAACCGTCCCTGGATGATGTAACACGACGGTACAGTCTGATGAGCATCAGAGTACAGGATACGGTAAAGAATATTTCCAGCGCGCTGCTGACGATTCCGGCCAGACACAAGAGCATGGCCGACAGCACAGTGATGATGTTCAGACAGATGAAGTAGGGACGGTATACTTCCCGGTTCATGCAGTAGAGCTTCCACACGATCAGGTAGAGACAGGCCAGCAGCAGCACGGAGGCGCTGAAGGCGAAGATCACGTGGAGAAATGCCCGAAAGGGCCTGTTTTCGGGAAGATAGGGCGTGGTGACCGCGAAGGCCAGCAGGATCAGAGCGCTGACGCTCGTAACCGTCTCCTTCCGGTTGCGTGGGAGGTGATGAATAATTTTTCTCAGCACATAGTAAAAATAGATGCCCACGATGATTCCCCATAGGAGAAAGGCATTCTTGCGGTTGGCCAGACTGCCCAGTACGGAGAAGTTCAGCCTGAATAAATCGGTTCCCCAGGCAAAAAGAAACGTGTAAACGGGAATAATAAAGTAAGCGGTGATGTTTAATATCATGTCGTACCTCGCAGGTTCATTAGTTGAAGAATCGTTTTAACGTCTCCTATATATTTTTATCATATAGTTCGAAAGTATTTATAAACAAAGTGTGTAATTTGTCGAAAAAATTGGAAAAATAAAGGAAAATTATTCCGGAACATTGACGGAAAAGGCCGAATCTGATAATCTGGTGGAAAGAATTCTTGAGAAAAATGAGGAGTTGTGATGATAGAGCTGCCGGAGGCATTTAAAAAAAAGATGATGGGCCTTCTTGAAACGGAATATGAGGCGTTTCTGGAAAGCTACGAAAAGGAGCGGGTGCAGGGACTGCGGCTGAATCCCGGAAAGGCGGAGGCGAAGGAGTTTTTAGCGAAGGCCCCGTTTCACCTGACAAAGATTCCGTGGGCGAGGGAAGGCTATTACTACGATTCGCATGACCGGCCCGGAAAGCATCCGTACCATGAAGCGGGGCTGTATTACATTCAGGAGCCCAGCGCTATGGCAGTGGTGGAACTTTTGGAGCCGAAGCCGGGAGACTGTGTGCTGGACCTCTGCGCGGCACCGGGCGGCAAGACGACTCAGATCGCCGGATACCTGCTGGGAGAAGGCTTTTTGCTGAGCAATGAGATCCATCCTGCCAGGGCGAAGATCCTCTCGCAGAACGTGGAACGCATGGGAATCCGGAACGCGGTGGTGGCCAATGAGACGCCGGAACGGCTGGCAGAGCGCTTCCCTCAGTTTTTCGATAAAATCGTGGTGGACGCTCCATGCTCAGGCGAAGGCATGTTCCGTAAGGACGAGGAAGCCCGCAGCCAGTGGAGTCCGGATCACGTGGTTATGTGCGCGGCGAGGCAGCGCCAGATTCTGGATCATGCAGCGCAGATGCTGAAGGCCGGGGGACGCATGGTCTATTCCACCTGTACCTTTTCCCCGGAGGAGGACGAGCAGACCATCGAGACGTTTCTTTCGGATCATCCGGAATTTGAGATCGAGGATATGGGAACCCGGGAAGGCCTTTCACCGGGGAGGCCGGAATGGGGAACCCTGTCCATGGAAACACTCAGGAAAACCTACCGGATATGGCCCCATTTATCGGAGGGGGAAGGCCACTATCTGGCCGTGCTTCGCAAGACGGGGGAGGACGACGGGACGTGGAAACGAAAGGGGCCGAAGTATTTGAAAGACAAGGCCGTGTGGAAGGAGTATGAAGGCTTCTGCAGGGAGCTGTTTACGGAACCGGAGCGATACCTGGACAGGGAAGAGTATATCCTGTTCGGCGACCAGCTGTATCTGCTTCCGCCTCAGATGATCGATCTGGCCGGCCTAAAGGTGGTGCGTCCCGGCCTTCATATGGGAACGATGAAGAAGAACCGCTTTGAGCCATCCCACGCCCTGGCGCTCTCCATGAAGGAAGAGGAGGCGGTGCGCCGTTTCTCCATGAAGGCGGATGGGATGGAGGCTGTCCGTTATCTGAAGGGGGAAACGCTGAGGATCGAGGAAGCAAAAAACTGTGATCTAAACGGACAGAAGGGCTGGGTCCTGATGACCGTGGACGGCTGGTCCCTGGGATTTTCCAAACTGGCAGGTGGAATCTTAAAAAATCATTATCCGAAGGGACTGCGCTGGATGGGAGGGACGGTATTCGTCTCCTGACCCAAGAGCCGGCGCATATCCTCTGGAAGAGGGGCCTCGAAATGAAGGGGCTCCTTTTTGATGGGATGAATAAAATCCAGCTGCCACGAATGGAGGGCCTGCCTGCCGATCAGGCGGTAGTCGGGATTGTAGAGAAAATCGCCGGGCAGCGGATGGCCGATATGCTTCATATGAACCCGGATCTGATGGGTTCGTCCCGTCTCCAGGCGCAGCACTACTAAGGAACAGTCGGTGTCACGATTGTAATACAGCGTGCGGTAATGGGTTCTGGCAGAATCTCCGCGTTCAAAGTCCACACAGCGCTCGATGGTGGAATCGCCGGCCCTGGCGATGGGGGCGTCGATCACGCCTTCCGGGGGAACCAGACCGGAGGCCGCAGCCAGATAACATCTGCGTATGGCATGGGTACGGACCATCTCGGACAGCATGCAGGCGCTGAGTGCGTGCCTCGCCAGTATCAGCAGGCCGGTGGTATCTCGGTCCAGGCGGTTAATGGCCCGGTAGGTAGCGGCCTCTCCCTTCTCCCCCAGATACCAGGCGATTCCGTTAGCCAGTGTATTATCGTGATTTCCCTGGGACGGATGAATGGGGACACCGGCGGCCTTATTGACGACGAGAAGGTCACGGTCCTCGTACCGGATGTCCAGGTCCATGGGAACGGGAACAATATTTTCTGAACCGTGTTCTTCGGGCAGTGTGACGGTGAGGGAGTCGCCCTCGTCCAGTCGGTACGTCGTATAGACAGGGATTCCATTCTTTAAAATGGATTGCTCCGTGTGGCGCAGCCGGCGGATCAGAGCTGCGGAATAGCCGTTTGACAGCAGAAACTGTTCTACGGTCTTTTGTATGTCCTGTTGTTGAATGAGGTATGTCATAGTCGTTTTCATGGCATAAATTTTATCATGGCTGGGTGAGATTGACAAGAAATTTTAAAAATGTATAATTGTCTTATGGAAAAGAAGAAAGGACATACGATTATGATGAACGAAGAGCTTTATGAGGCACTGGAACAGGAATTAGAGAAGAATCATGTAGAGGAAGATGTGGAGGATGTGCTCCTCGATCTGGCGGAAAATATAGCAGAACGCGGAATTATGGATAAAGAAGTCATCTTTAAGCAATCCTATGGAAGGACGGAGGTTCACGGCTGCGGAGTCTGCGCGGAGGAAGACGGAGAGACCAGCGTGCTGATCAAATGGATCCGTGTAGGGAAAAAGGAGTTTGAGATCGACGATTATTTCCTCTAGAGACAGGCCGTATCAGCTGCACGGAGATGAAATGGAGGAAAGAATCAAATGACTGGAATCAGACAGCAGTATACAGTAAAAGACCTGGGAATCGACCTGCTCTGCGATATCGCGGGCGCGTTCCTTTTCAATATCGGGATCTATAATTTCGCGGTGAACGCGGAGTTCGCACCTGTCGGCGTCTCCGGTATCGCCCTTATTTTGCGCTACTTATTCGGACTTCCCATGGGTATCGTGAGCATCCTTCTCAACATACCGATCCTGCTTGTCAGCTATAAGCTGCTGGGAAGACGGTTCCTGCTCCGCTCCATGAAGAGTATGGTGATATTCGCGTTTGTGCTGGACTATGTAATGCCCATCATTCCTGTCTATGACGGAAACCCGTTCTATGCATCGATCTGTACCGGTATCTTTTCGGGACTGGGACTTACGATTGTTTACCTGCGGGGCGGTTCCACAGGCGGCACGGACTTCCTGGTCATGGCTATCAGGAAGCTGTTTCCCCACCTGACGATCGGCCAGATCTCTCTGGTGGTGGATGCCGTAGTCATCATGGCCGGCGGCTTCGTGTTCCGCAATCTGGATGCGGTGATCCTGGGTATGATCTCCTCCATCGTGACCACCATGGTCATCGACAAGATCATGTACGGTCTCGGCGCCGGAAAGCTGATGCTTATCGTTACGTCGTGCGAGGCAGCGGTGGCAGCCGCCATTGAGGAGGCCACAGGGCGGGGCTGTACGTTTCTGGAAGGACAGGGATCCTACTCCCTGGATGAGAAGAAGGTCGTCATGTGTGCATGTAATAACAGCCAGGTAATCCCCATCAGACGCGAGGTCCATGAGATCGATAAGGGTGCGTTTATCATTATTACAGATTCGAATGAAGTGTTTGGAGAGGGCTTTAAGCCAATCGAGATGATATGACAGTAAGAGCGGGAAGTATTTGTATTCCCGCTCAAATCTTTGTACCCTTATTGTCTTCCTTTAAGGCGGAATGGGAGAGATGCTTTTGCTTGCTGGCAGCGTGATCGACGATGGAGTCCTTCTTTAAGAAGCTGGCCCGTTTGATGATGTCAGTGCCGAATTTGCTGCGGATCTGGTCAACCGCCTTTTCCATCTCCTTCATCTTCTTGGACTGCTCCGATTCAAACAGGCTGATCTGGCTGAACTCGTCGTCAGATATCTTCGTTGCGCGCACTCCGATCAAGCGGAGCGGCGTGCGGTCCCAGAACTCCTTCAGCAGACGGCAGGCGTTCTCGTAAAGCACCGTGGTGGAATCCGTGGGGCTGTTAAGCGTCGTCTGATGGGATTGGACGTGAAAGTCCCAGTCCTTGATTTCCACACAGACACAGTCACAGATCACGTGATCTGCGCGGAGCCGCGCTCCTACAGTCTCACAGAGGGACAGGAGCACGGTGAACGCCGTATCGAGATCATCCACATCGCGGGACAGCGTGGTGCTGTTGCCGTAGCCTTTGTTGATGGGCTCGCGTTCCGCCACGGGAGAAGGATCGATGCCGCAGGCATAGTCGTGAATCTGTATGGCATACTTTTCACCCAGAATGGGTTTCAGCAGCTCCACATTGCAGGCGGCCAGCTGGCCGATGGTGCGGATTCCTATTCCCTCCAGCTTATTCTGGGCGGAGCGGCCCACGAAAAACAGCTCCCGGATGGGAAGCGGCCACATCTTCTCCGGGATCTCATCGAGAAAGAGGGTGTGGCACATGTCGGGCTTCCTGAAATCGGAGGCCATCTTGGCCAGAAGCTTGTTGGGGGCAATCCCGATATTCACAGTAAAACCCAGCTCCCGGGAGATGCGTTCACGGATCTGATTGGCCGTAGTCCACGGATCCCCGAAGAGATGTATGGTGGAGCTCATGTCTAAAAAAGCCTCGTCGATGCTGAATTTTTCAATATCAGGAGTGTAGTCGGATAAGAGGTTCATCAGGAGAGTGGAGTAATGAATGTAGACATCGAACCGCGAGGGGACGACACACAGTCCCGGACACTTTCGCAGAGCCTGAACCAGCGGCTCCCCAGTAGTGACGCCATATTTTTTCGCCGGTGTGGACTTGGCCAGCACAATGCCGTGACGGGAAGCGGCATCCCCGCCTACCACGGAGGGAATCGTGCGGAGATCCAGCGCCTCCGGATCCTCCGTCAGCCGGCAGACAGACTCCCAGCTTAAAAATGCGGAATTAACATCAATATGAAAGACAAGCGGACTCTGTGCCATAAGATTCCCTCCCTGTGTAAATGAAGAAATGATCTGCTTCTATTATATCGAATATATGTTCGTAAGTAAAGAGGAAACTTAAAGGACAGACCTCTTAACCGGAATAAATGAAAAATAGAAGGAATAGGATAAAATAAAATCATACAGGGTGGTATGAGGATGAAGCAGGTCATACTATTTATTCTGTGCCTTGTGCTGTGCACGGGAATATGCGGGAGGGTTACGGCACAGGCGGAGACGGACGGGCAGGAACAACAAAATCAGAAGGATGAACTGGGGCTGTATGCGCAGTCGGCTGTTCTGATGGATGCGAAAACAGGCAGAATCCTGTATGGGAAAAATGAGAGGGTGGCCCGTCCCATGGCGAGTACGACGAAGATCATGACCTGCATCATAGCTCTGGAGTATGGAAATCTCTCCGACACTGTGACGGCGTCCCAAAATGCAGCGGCCCAGCCGAAGGTTCATTTGGGCGTGTATAAGGGGCAGACCTTCCGGCTGGAGGATTTACTCTACAGCCTGATGCTGGAATCCCATAACGACGCGGCCGTGATGATCGCAGAGCATGTGGGCGGAAGTGTGGAGGGGTTTGCGGCTCTTATGAATCAGAAGGCCAGGGATTTAGGATGCGGCGACACGTATTTTATCACACCCAACGGGCTGGACGCAAGCAAGGAGGAGAACGGCCAGATGAAGGAGCACTCCACGACTGCTGCGGATTTGGCCCGCATCATGAATTACTGCATCGGCACGTCACCGAAGAAGGATGAATTTCTGAAGATTACGGGGACACAGAGCTATTATTTCACGGATCAGGAGGGGAAACGGTCCTACAGCTGCCAGAACCACAATGCACTGCTGACCATGATGAGCGGCGTATTCTCCGGCAAGACCGGATTTACGGGCGGAGCGGGTTACTCCTATGTGGGGGCATTAGAGGACGGAGAGCGGGAGTTTACCATCGCGCTCCTGGGCTGTGGATGGCCGCCTCACAAGACGTATAAATGGTCGGATGCCAGGAAGCTGTTCGGGTATGGAAAGGAACACTATCAGTACCGGGAGGTCTACCAGGAAAAGACATTACCTGAAATTCCGGTGGAAAACGGAGTCCCCCTTTCCGGAAACCTGGGCGATCCGGTGGTGGTTCATGCCGATTTAAATCTGAAGGATGAGGAGAAGAGCTTAAAGCTTCTCATGGCAGAGGACGAGGAAGTGACCGTATCCGAGGAGCTTCCGGACCGCTTAAAGGCGCCGCTTAGGAAGGGGCAGACCGTGGGAACGGTGACGTACCGCCTGCAGGGAGAGACCGTAAAGACATTTCCTGTCTATCTCACCGAGGATGTGGAGAAAATCACCTTCCGGTGGTGCATCGACCGTGTGATCCAGCTCTTCCGGTCACCATTTTCATTTGTAAATGACATTGCGGAGTGAACAGTTACAAATAAACTGCTGTAGGCCTGGTGACTCAAGCTGGGGGCTTTTAGGAATGGGGCGATTGTGATATACTATGAGCATTGAGAAAGAATGAACGAAAGAAAGAGGCGTACAGAATGGAAGAGAATTTAAACGGAACGGCAAAACATTACACAGGCAGAATCCCTCTGGAGGGGCTGCCAAATACGAGAGATCTTGGCGGCATCCGGACCATGGATGGAAAGCAGATTGTACCGGCACGGCTGATTCGGAGCGGAGCGCTCTATGAGGCTACGCCGGCGGACATAGCGCGTCTGGCAGGGGAGTGCCGTCTGGGGACGGTGGTGGATTTCAGAACCTCCGTGGAGAGAAGCCAGAAGCCGGACCCGGAGATAGACGGCGTCATTAACATATTCAATCCGATTCTGAATGAGGAGACGGTGGGGATCACCTTTGAGGACGAGGAGGAAGGAAAGCCGAAGCAGGATGCTTTAATCGGAATGCTGGAACACGCCTCTTCCCTGGGCGGGAATCCGGAGCTCTATGTGGATAAGCTGTATGAGAATCTCGTCATGGATGAACATGCGGCGGCGTATTACAGCCGCTTTTTCGATATCCTTCTGGAGGCAGACGACCGCGCGGTGCTCTGGCACTGTACCGCCGGAAAGGACCGGGTGGGTGTGGGAACAGCCCTTCTGCTGTCCGCCCTTTCCGTAGACCGGGATACGATTATCCGGGATTTTATCCGGACGAATGATTACGTGATGGAAAATGCGGTGAAGACCGCGGATATGGTGCGGGAAAAGACGAAGGACGTGAGGCTTGCAGAGTGCGTGAAGGTGCTTTTGACGGTATCGGAGGATTATATCCGCCATGCGTTTTCCGCCATGGAGACCGCCTGCGGTTCCGTGGAAGCCTATCTGAATGAACGGATCGGCATAAATGATCGGAAGCAGGCGGAACTGAAACGAAAGTTTCTTATTTCATAAGAAAGCGTATTTTATAAGAAAACGGAAGCCGCCGCCGTGTGCGTTACCGGCTGCGCATTCAGAATCAGGACATCTCCGTCGCGGACATGGGTCTGTCCCGTCGGAACGAGGGAGCGGCCGGCCCTGCGTATGAGAAAGATCAGGGTGTCTGCGGGAAGCGTAAGCTCAGACAGTGGTTTGTTCACCCATGGATGGTACCGGCCGATCCGGACTTCGCGGAGCTTCATGCCGCTTTTGTCCGCATAGGCCGGACTGTTCAGGATGATGGTGTCATCCGCCGTGATGAGCGTGCTTCCGTTGGGAATCAGCGTCTTCCCATCCCGCAGCACCATGACGGCCAGCATATCCTCCGGGATGGAGATATCCTGGAAGGTATGGCCGATCCAGGGATGTCCCTCGGGG
Organism: Hungatella hominis; assembly: GCF_014288005.1. Taxonomy (NCBI): domain Bacteria; kingdom Bacillati; phylum Bacillota; class Clostridia; order Lachnospirales; family Lachnospiraceae; genus Hungatella; species Hungatella hominis. The sequence goes on along the minus strand of NZ_JACOPB010000004.1, from coordinate 105,871 downwards.
AGACGGACCTCGGTCAGATGGATGGACTGGTCTTCCTGATAATCGTTAAAGGTCTTGAAGATATCGTCGGTGGAACCGATTACTTCCAGCTTCTTCGCCATCCATGGAAGCAGAGAGCCCTGAATGGCGACAGACAGGAGGCAGACGCAGAACACGATATGAAAAATGTCATATTCCATGGCGGCCGGACTCAGGACCGTGGTGATGGCAAAGACGATGGAGGCGGCTCCCCGCAGGCCGGCCCAGGAGATCAGCAGCAGCTGGCGGAAGGGAACTTTAAAGGGCCGCAGTATGATATAGACAGCAGCAGGCCGCGCGATCAGAAGCATGAAGGCCATAATGCAGACGGAAGGGATCAGTACGGGAATAATCCTGGAAGGAAAACACAGGAGCCCCAGCAGGAAAAACAGAATAATCTGCATCATTCCGGTGATGCCGTCAAAAAAGTGGACGAGTTCCACTTTTTCTTTTATCTGGCTGTTGCCCAGGATAATGCCGGCGATATAGACGCTTAAGAAGCCATTGCCGGAGACTGAGGCCGAGAGACCATAGGTTAAGACTGCAAGGGCCATGGTGAGAATCGGAAGCATTTCCCCGGAAAAAAACTGTTCGGAGTTTAAAAGCTTCGATCCGGCCAGGCCGGCCGCCACACCGAACAGGATACCGTACAGTACCTGCGCCGAGAAGACGAGGGCGACGGAGCCGGCGGAAGAGTGGCCCGCCATCATGCCCAGTACGATTGTAGTCAACATATAAGCGACGGGATCGTTGCTTCCGCTCTCCACCTCGAGGATGGACGCCATGCCGTCTACAAGGTTAAGCTTTTTCATGCGGAGAATGGAAAATACGCTGGCGGCATCCGTGGATCCGAGTACGGAGCCGATTAAAAGTCCTTCCAGCAGGGAAGTCTTCAGAATAAAATGGCAGAAAAGACCGGTTAAGAGTGCGGTAAGTATGACGCCGGCGCTGGAAAGCAGCACGGCTTTTTTTGCCACAGGCCTGGCGGCCTCCCAGTTGGTGCAGAATCCTCCATAAAACATGATGAAAATCAGGGCTACGGAACAGATGCTCTCCGCGAGCCCATAGTTGGAAAAGGGAATCCGCAAGATTCCGTCTGTCCCGAACATCATGCCCAGAATGATGAAGAGGAGAAGGGAGGGGACGCCGATGCGGGTTGACAGGCTCCCTGCAAAGATGCACAGGATGCAGATAAATGCAGCCATAATTAAATATAACTCCATGTGTTCGCTCCTTTCTGAGTATAAATTTTCATCATAAAGTATAACAGGAGGACGGCGGAAAAAGTAAAACGGAGAGGAATTGAAACGAAATCTTAACGGCGGGGGTTTCAAGAAACCGGGGATTATGCTATACTGTGAGGCGGTGTTATTTACCGATGAAAGGAAGACAGATCTGTATGAATATGAAAAAAATAATAACCGTGCTGGCGGGAAATACGCTCTACGCCCTGGCCGTGTCCCTCTTTATCCTTCCAAACGGCCTCATCACCGGCGGGACGACGGGGCTTGCATTGGTGGCCCAGTATAAGTTCGGGATTCCCATCGCGGCGTTCGTCGGCGTTTTTAATGTGGTGATGTTTGTGGCGGGTGCGGCGGTTCTTGGCAAAGCATTTGCATTTACGACAATTATCAGTACCTTTTACTATCCGTTCATACTCGGTGTTTTTGAAGGACTGTTTGGTTCCTCTCCCATCACCGGGGATACGATGCTGGCGACCGTCTTTGCCGGGCTCTTGATTGGCGCGGGAATCGGCATGGTGATCCGTGCGGGGGCATCGACCGGAGGCATGGATATACCGCCGCTGATTCTCAATAAGAAATTCCGCCTTCCGGTCTCCATGACGATGTCGGTGTTCGACTGCCTGATCCTGCTGACCCAGATGGTGTTTGCAGGCAAGGAGAAGATCCTGTACGGAATTCTGCTGGTTCTTCTCTACACCATGGTGCTGGATAAGGTGCTGATGATCGGACAGAACCAGATGCAGGTCAAGATCATCAGCGAGCAGTGCGAGATCATCAGCGAGGCGATCCAGAACCGGATGGACCGGGGAACGACGCTGCTCCTGATCGAGGGAGGCCATTTGAGAAAGGCATCCTATGCGGTGCTCACGGTCGTATCGGGCCGGGAACTGTCGAAGCTGAACGAACTCGTCATGGGGCTGGACTCCAATGCATTTATGATTATCAACCAGGTCAGCGAGGTGCGCGGCCGTGGATTTACCCTTCACAAGGAGTATAAATAAGGGAAGAATCTTACAGAAAACTGACTAACATTTACAGTTTTGGAAACTCTATTGACTTCCGCTTCTGCGTAGTATATACTTTGCCCGAAGCGCAGAAAGGAAGTGTGCACTTATGGTGAGAAGAGGAAAGATTCTGGCTGTTCTGCTGGCTGTCATCACAGTGCTGGCGGCTGGCGGCTGTTCAGGGAAAAGCACGTCTCAGGCTGCGGGAACCGCAGAGACGACAGCGGCGAAAGCCACAGAGACAACAGCGGCGATAGCCACAGAGGCTGCGAAGGATGAGGCTGCGCCGTTTCGCGCAGAGATAGAAAAAGAGGAAGAGACGACTCCGGAAGATATGGAGAAAGAGGTCCGGGCAGCAGCTGGTCCGGGAGCAGAGGCCGGCGGCGCGGCAGAATCGGAGGCAGGAGATAAGGATATCGAGGCATTTGCGGAGCTGGTCCAGGAAGCGGTAGCTGACAGGGACATGGAAGCTCTGGCGGATCTGGCCGCGTTCCCCTTAAATCTGGAGACTGCTGATGGAGAGAAGATGACTTTTGCAGACAGAAACGAGTTCTTAAAACAGAATCCGGATCTGATTTTCGGGGACGATTTGATGGTGGCGATCGCAGGAGTTGACACGGCGACACTGGAAGCGAACGCGGATGGCGTGACCATGGGAGAGGAAAATCCCCATATCCGCTATAAAAAGACAGAGGATGGTACATTTCGCATAATGGATATCCGGGAATGACGTGTGCAATAGTTACAAATTAGACAATGAAAACTTGTGTATTTCGCTGGAAGTTAAGAAAGATTGTGAAAAAATGCTTACAAGTTATTAGGACTGCATGACGTGGATTATGAAAAATCCATAGAATGCAGTTCTTTTTTTTCCAAAAAAACCTTGAAATTTGTCATAATTAATTATACAATTATAATCGGCAGAAATTGGTGTTATTCTACGGATCTTTGTTAATTACTTAACAGAGCCCGTACAAATATTACAAAATGGAGGATTGCAAAATGAGTAATTCAGCACAGACATCAGCAAGCAACAGAATCAATGCTTTGCTTGATGAGAACAGTTTTGTTGAAGTCGGCGCCTATATCACGGCCAGAAACACAGACTTCAACATGACATCAAGGGAAACCCCTGCTGACGGTGTTGTTACCGGTTACGGTACCATCGAAGGATGCCTTGTGTATGTGTACAGCCAGGACGCATCCGTATTGGGTGGTTCCATCGGCGAAATGCATGCAAAAAAAATCGTTAATCTTTATGCGGCGGCCATGAAGACGGGCGCTCCGGTCATTGGCCTGATCGACTGCGCAGGCTTAAGACTTCAGGAAGCTACCGACGCCCTGGACGGATTTGGCCAGCTTTATTTAAGCCAGACCATGGCTTCCGGTGTGATTCCGCAGATCAGCGCAGTGTTTGGAACCTGCGGCGGCGGTATGGCGGTTTCCACAGCTATGGCTGATTTCACATTTGTGGAGAGCAAGAACGGTAAATTATTTGTGAATTCCCCGAACGCACTGGCTGGCAACTATGCCGGCAAATGCGACACGGCATCCGCTGATTTCCAGAGTAAGGAAACCGGACTGGCAGATTTTACAGGCGATGAGGCGGAGATTTTAAGCGGTATCAGAACCCTGGTTACCATCCTCCCGGCCAATAACGAAGATGACATGTCCTACGACGAGTGTAACGACGATTTAAACCGTGTGTGCTCCGACCTTGCAAACTATGTAGGAGACACGGCTATCGCGCTGACACAGATTTCTGATGATAATTTCTTCATGGAAGTGAAGAAGGATTACGCTCCTTCCATGGTAACCGGATTCATCCGTATGAACGGAACGACGGTGGGCGCTGTTGCCAACCGCACAGAATCCTATGATGAGAGCGGCTTAAAGACTGCTGAGTACGATGCGGTTTTAACCTCTCAGGGCTGCACCAAGGCTGCGGAATTCGTGGAGTTCTGCGATGCATTTAATATCCCGGTGCTTACGCTTGTCAATGTAAAGGGCTATAAGGCCAGCAAATGCACAGAGAGAAAGATCGCCAAAGCGGCGGCTAAGCTGACGTATGCATTTGCCAATGCAACAGTTCCGAAGGTAACGGTTGTCATCGGACAGGCGTTCGGAACCGCTTATTTAACGATGAACAGCAAGTCAATCGGCGCCGATATGGTTTACGCATGGCCGGACGCTTCCATCGGTATGATGGATGCGAAGGAAGCAGCGAAGATCATGTATGCGGATGAGATCGGCAAGGCGGACGACAGCGTGTCCTTAATCAATGAGAAGGCGGAAGGCTATCAGACTTTACAGTCCAGTGCACTGGCCGCTGCAAAGAGAGGCTATGTTGATGATATCATCGATGCAAGCGAGACAAGAGCCCGCGTGATTGCTGCATTTGAGATGTTATTCACGAAGAGAGAGGATCGTCCGGATAAAAAACATGGCACGGTCTAGAATGAGGTGACAGGTATATGAAACTGAATATGAAACGAGTAGCATTAGGACTTTGCATGGCAGCCTGTCTCTTTTCATTATCTGCCTGCAGTAAGGCTGACACCGCTTCCTCAGAGATCGATGTCAACATTCAGGCTCAGTTAAGCCAGATGGCTTCCGGATATTTAAGCTCTTACGTGAACATTCCGGATGATCAGCTGGATGAGGTGAGAAGCCAGACTGCAAAACAGAGCGAAGCTCTTGCCGAGGGTGTGGACTCCTGGAAGAACGTCAAGCATGACCTTGGCGCCATGATTTCCGTAGAGGACACGGCTGAGGTAGAAGAGATTGACAGCGGCTACAGCGCAACGGTTCATGCGGTTTTTGAGAAGAGAGAGATGGACTTCGGTATTACGACCGACAGGGAAGGTGCGATTACCAGCGTTTCCTTTGTTCCGGAGTATACGTTAGGCGAAAACATGGAACAGGCCGCCATGAATATGGTTATGGGTATGGGAACCGTATTTATTGTCCTGATCTTCATCAGCTTCCTCATCGGCTGCTTCAAATATATTAACCGTTTTGAAGAGAAGATGAAGAACAAGGGAAAGAAAGAAGATCCGGAACCATTAGCGGCAGCAGAACCGGCACCGGCAGCAGTTTACCAGGCAGCGGAAGAGAACCTGGCCGATGATCTGGAACTGGTAGCAGTTATTACAGCTGCGATTGCAGCATCCACAGGAACGAGCCCAAGCGGTCTTGTCGTACGCTCCATCAGACGTGCACCGGCAGGGAAATGGAAAAAAGCATAATAATCAGGAGGATTATCATCATGAAGAATTATACAATTACAGTTAATGGTAATGTTTATGACGTAACCGTAGAAGAAGGAACCGGAAGCGCAGCACCAGCAGCGGCTCCAAAGGCAGCGCCGGCGGCAGCACCGAAGGCAGCTCCTGCAGCACCGAAGGCAGCAGCACCGGCCGGAGCAGCAGGATCCGTAACGGTAGCGGCTCCAATGCCAGGCAAGATTTTAGGCGTGAAGGCAAATCCTGGACAGGCGGTAAAGAAGGGCGACGTAATCGTTATTCTCGAAGCCATGAAGATGGAAAATGAAATCGTAGCTCCTCAGGATGGAACAATTGCAAGCATTAATGTAGCAACCGGCGATCCCGTAGAAGCAGGCCAGGCACTGGCTACATTAAACTAAGGCAGAGCTTCCGCCAGATAGAGGCGGATTCCATATGGAGGGATTAACATGGATATATTTAGCACATTGAACAATCTTCTTCATCAAACAGCATTCTTTAATCTGACAGGCGGCAATCTGCTCATGATTCTGGTCGCGTTCGTATTCTTATATCTTGCGATCAGACATGGATTTGAACCGTTACTGTTGATTCCTATTTCATTCGGTATGCTGCTTGTTAATATCTATCCGGATATTATGAAGGAAATTGGTGCAGATGGTTCCGGCGGCGGACTTCTGCAGTACTTCTTTAAACTGGACGAATGGAGCATCCTGCCTCCGCTTATCTTTATGGGCGTCGGCGCGATGACGGATTTCGCTCCGTTAATTGCCAATCCGAAGAGCTTCTTACTCGGTGCGGCTGCACAGTTTGGTATCTACAGCGCCTATTTCCTGGCGATCCTCTTAGGATTCAACGGAAAAGCGGCAGCTGCTATCTCCATTATTGGTGGTGCTGACGGCCCTACTTCCATCTTCCTTGCGAGCAAGCTGGGACAGACGGCTTTAATGGGACCGATCGCCGTGGCGGCTTACTCCTACATGGCCCTCGTTCCGATCATCCAGCCACCGGTTATGAAACTGCTTACTACCGAGAAGGAACGTAAGATCAAGATGGAGCAGTTACGTCCTGTATCCAAGCTTGAGAGAATCTTATTCCCGATCATCGTAACCGTTGTCGTTTGTATGATCCTCCCGACCACAGCGCCACTCGTTGGTATGCTGATGTTAGGTAACTTATTCAGAGAGAGCGGCGTTGTGAAGCAGCTGGCAGAGACAGCAAGCAACGCGTTGATGTACATCGTAGTTATCCTGCTGGGAACTTCCGTAGGCGCAACCACGAGTGCAGAAGCATTCTTGAACTGGAACACATTAAAGATCGTATTCCTTGGTCTGGCAGCATTTATCGTTGGTACGGCAGCCGGAGTGCTGTTCGGAAAGCTGATGTGCGCGCTGACTCACGGAAAAGTAAATCCGCTGATCGGTTCTGCCGGTGTATCCGCAGTTCCAATGGCGGCACGTGTATCCCAGAAGGTCGGTGCTGAGGCAGATCCTACCAACTTCCTGCTGATGCATGCGATGGGCCCGAACGTGGCAGGCGTTATCGGTACAGCAGTTGCGGCCGGTACCTTCATGGCTATCTTCGGAGTGAAATAATAAAGATTATTAGGAGGTAAAATAATGGCAGAAATAGAGAAAAAGCCGGTTAAGATTGTAGAGACTGTCCTTCGTGACGCTCATCAGTCTTTGCTTGCTACGAGAATGACAACCGAGCAGATGCTTCCGATTGTCGATAAGATGGACCAGGTCGGCTATTACGCTGTGGAGTGCTGGGGCGGCGCCACATTTGACTCATGCCTTCGTTTCTTAAAGGAAGATCCGTGGATCAGACTTCGCAAGCTGAGAGACGGCTTCAAGAACACGAAGCTGCAGATGCTGTTCCGTGGACAGAACATTTTAGGCTACAATCATTACGCTGACGACGTGGTAGAGTACTTCGTTCAGAAGTCTTTATCAAACGGTATTGATATTATCCGTATTTTCGACTGTCTGAATGATATCCGTAACTTACAGACAGCTGTAAAAGCCTGCAACAAAGAAAAGGGTCACGCACAGGTTGCACTTTGCTACACTCTGGGCGATGCTTATACGCTGGATTACTGGAAAGATATTGCCAAGAGAATCGAGGACATGGGCGCCGATTCCATCTGTATCAAGGATATGGCAGGCCTTCTGACACCTTATAAGGCAGACGAGCTGGTACGCGCGTTAAAGGAATCCACCGCGCTTCCGATCGATCTTCATACCCACTACACCTCAGGTGTTGCTTCCATGACCTACTTAAAGGCAGTAGAAGCAGGCTGCGATATCATCGATACCGCGATGTCACCTCTGGCACTGGGAACCAGCCAGCCGGCTACCGAGGTTATGGTTGAGACCTTCCGCGGAACACCGTATGACACAGGCTTTGATCAGAACCTGCTGGCTGAAATCGCTGACCACTTCCAGCCGATCCGTGAGGAGGCTCTTAAGAGCGGCCGCTTAAATCCGAAGGTTCTTGGTGTCAATATCAAGACCTTACAGTACCAGGTACCTGGCGGTATGCTTTCCAATCTGGTAAGCCAGCTGAAGGAAGCAGGCCAGGAGGACAAGTACAGACAGGTTCTGGAAGAAGTTCCGAGAGTAAGAAAAGACTTCGGCGAGCCGCCGTTAGTTACCCCGTCTTCTCAGATCGTGGGTACGCAGGCCGTATTAAACGTGATCAGCGGCGAGCGTTACAAGATGGTAACAAAAGAGTCCAAGAAGATCCTTATGGGCGAGTTCGGACAGACGGTAAAACCGTTCAATGCGGAAGTTCAGAAGAAGATCATCGGCGACGAGACACCGATCACCTGCCGTCCGGCAGACTTGATCGCTCCGCAGCTTCCTCAGTTCGAGAAAGAGTGTGCGCAGTGGAAGCAGCAGGATGAAGATGTACTGTCCTATGCGCTGTTCCCGGCTGTAGCGAAGGAATTCTTCGAGTACAGAGCGGCTCAGCAGACCGGTGTGGATTCTGCTGTGGCGGATAAGGGGAGCAAGGCTTATCCGGTATAAAGTAAAATAGAAAAGGATTGTGTTTTTAATCGTTCTGATTAAGAACACAATCCTTTTAAACATTCCCGGTTCAAAAACCGGACAGAACAACTGACAGGAAACGATCACCGTATGCTTTGTGTACGAGTTACCGTAACAATCAGAAGGCGGGCGCGTAGACCCGCCTTTTCTATAATATGGAGAAGGAATGAAACATGTACAGACTGATTATTGTAGACGATGAATGGGAGGCCCTTAAGGGGATGAGGGATACTCTTCCATGGGAACAATGGGGATTTGAAGTGGCAGGCGCGGCATCCAGCGGAGAAGAGGCCTGGTCACTCGTTGAAACAATCATCCCGGATGTGCTGCTGACGGATATCCGGATGGACGAGATGAGTGGGATTCAGCTGATTGATCGTGTTCATCAGAAATATCCGGAGATACGGTCCGTGATTATAAGTGGATACAGCGATATTGAATATTACCGAAAGGCATTGGAGTACAAAGTCTTTGATTACATATTGAAACCGTCACGAGAGGAAGACTTTTCGAAGATTTTTGGTAATCTTCGGACGATTCTGGATCAGGAACGGAGCAAGGAAGAGCGATACCATTATTTTAAGGAACATTGGAACAAGAGCAGGGAGGCCCTGCTGGAAAGTTTTTTCTGTGATCTGTCAGAGGGAATTTACCGGGAGATCGGAGAAATTAGCGAGAAGGCGTCGGAATTCGGTATCTTACTGCCGCTCAAAGGTTATGTGGTGGAAATTGGCTGGCGCGTAGAAGACGGAGAAGAGGACGATGCGGGCAGAACAGAGATAAGAAGATGTGTGCAGAAGTATTTCCGGGGAAATGACGGCTTTGTATTTGTGAATAAAAAACAGTTGGTGACAGTGATTTCTCCGGAGGTTGTGAGCGAGGCACAGCTGGAGAGAAAGATTCGGGAAATGCTGAGGGAAGCGTGGGCTGAATGGGGAATCGGGCTCTGTTTTGGAATCAGTTCCTTAGTCGGTATGAAAGAGATGGCGGAAGGACTGAAAGAGGCGGATATTGCACTCCATCAGATGATATTTATGGAAACGGAACAGATATTCAGCTATCAGGATCTGATTTTCGACGAAGACTGTGTAGTGGTTCAGTTACCGGTGGAGCCGGTTGTTAACGGTGTTTTTTTAAATGGTGAGGCCGACTGGGAGCGGGAGCTGGAACGCTTTTTCAGCCATTTTAAAGGGAAATACATCTACGACTACAACCATTTGGATTTCTTGTGTATACAGATGTATCTGGAACTTCTCCGTTATGCAGATAAGCGGGAAATTGTTGTATTGGAGACGTGTTCCAGAGCAGAATTCGCAGAAGAACTGGCAAACATTTATTCTCTGAGCGGGAAACAGGCGCTCTTGACTGCAAAAATAAGTCAGATGGCCCATTCTGCTATGGGAACTGAGGTGAAATCAAGGCTGGTACGGGATATTGAACATATTATCAAAGAGGATTATTCCAGTGCCAATATGTCTTTAAACTATATTGCAGATAAGACTGGGCGGACGGTGAATTATCTTTCTGCCGTTTATAAAAATGAAACCGGTAAAAACATTAATGATGAGATTGTGCGGTGCCGTATGGAAAAGGCAAAACGCCTGGTGGGAGATGGACAGATGAAAATGTACCGGATCGCAGAATCCATAGGCTATACGGATAGTTCCTATTTTGCAAAGCTATTTAAACGCTATACAGGACTCAGTCCGGCAAGCTATCGGGAGACCGTTGCCAGACAGAAAGAGGAGAAACTCTATGATTAGGAAATGGACCCTGAAGCGCAATCTTGTAGTGGTGAATGTTATTCTGCTGACTGCCGCTCTGCTGTACAGTTCGATCATGCTGATTCGTTACAGCGGAGAGGTATCCTTGAAGAATCTGATTAACAGTTCGTATGATATGCTGACCTATGTATGCAGAAGTGTGGACGATTTTATCACGACTGAGGTAAAGATCAGCACGGAGGTCATGCAGAGTGATTCGGATCTAAAAGAGCACCTGGAACGAAGACCAGAGGATTATGAGAACCCGCATGATAAACTGGTTGATATTTATCTCATGAACCGCTATCTGACCCGCAGAAATTCGTATTCCAGAGTGAGTGGAGCTCTGGCGGGAATTATCAATAAGAATGGAGTTGTTTATAATCTCCAGTATCCTATGGATATGGGGGATGAGGCAGAAGCATTTGCAGAGACGCTGATGAATAAAAAAAAGCGCCTGGAATACGGTTATGACTGGTATCCGCTTCAGATAAACTGCTTCGCTCCTGAAACAGGAAATATCCGTTATGACAGAATGATTCCTGTGTTTAAGAATCTTTTGCTGGATGGCGGCGGTTATCAGGGAACACTGATTTACAGCCTCAGCGAGGAACAGATATATGAACAATACAAGAAGTCAAAGCTTTTGGAAGAAGGTTATCTGTATATTATCAATGGGAATGGCAAATTAATTTCTCACAGTAATGAGGCAATGCTTCTTTGTCCAGAGGAAGTGGAGAACCAGATATATACGCGGCGGGTGATGGAAGGGACCGGAAACTATTTTATTGAAAACCGGGAAGTCGTGATGTCACAGCGTCTTAATGATGGTAATTGGATCGCAGTGGCAGTAATTCCTTTGGACAATATGATTGGTGAGGTTGTGGGAATCTATAAACGGTTTATCTTCGTAATTGCAGTGATTCTGATTATATCTGTATCCGTATCTGTCCTGCTGTCAAGAGAGGCCATAAAGCCTTTGGAAACCATGATTGCCTCTATGGAAAGAGTGGAAAACGGCGACTTTTCTGTTCGGGTGGATGAAAAGGGGCCTTCTGATATTGCACGGTTAATTCATCATTACAACAATATGCTGGAAAATACGGAACGTTATATCAGAGAAGAGTATCAGATAAAACGGATGAAAAAAGCAGCTGAACTGGATGCCCTTGTGGCGCAGATTAATCCGCATTTTCTCTATAATACACTGGAATCCATTGTGTGGCAGGCAAGAGCGGCTGGCGCATATAAGATCAGCGACATGGCTTATTCTCTGGGAAAAATGTTTAATATTATGGTAAATAAGGGACATAGTATGCTGACTGTGGAAAAAGAACTGGAGCATGTAAAGCTCTATGTGCACCTGCAGAATAACCGTTACAATGACAGGTTTGATCTAAGGATTGACTTAGATGATGAGGAACTGTTACAGTATCGTACCTTGAAGCTGATTCTTCAGCCGATCGTTGAGAATATTATCCTCCATGGTTTTACAAAAGAGCAGGAGGACTGTACGATTCATATCGGAGTCTATTTAAACCGTGGTATGCTGGTCTACGATGTGGAGGACAATGGAATCGGTATTCCAAAGGCTGAACTGGAAAGCATCAGGGCGGGATTGAAGGAACAGAATGTGATGGAATATGATGAACAGAATGCAAAACTCAGAAGGAACAGCGGAAGGGGAATCGGACTGCAAAACGTCCATCAGAGAATTGGCCTCTATTATGGAAATCAGTATGGCCTGGAGATATACAGCGAGGAAGGTGAAGGGACGGAAGTGATTATCCGGATACCGACAGACGAATCGTAAAAATGTACCGGAAATCGTAGTTCTTTTTTATGGCTGCGGTACGGACCCAATGCTATACTTGAGCCATAAAGAAAGAGAGGGGTAACTACCATGAAGAAAAAATTGAGTTTTGTATTGGCGCTTGTTATGGCTGCTTCTGTGATGGGCGGCTGCAAGGGGGCAGATACGGCGCAGAGTGCATCGGATCCGTCATTAGCAGCAAAGGAAGAGGGAAAGGAATCCTCTGAAAACGGGGAGTCAAAAAATGAACAGCCAGCGAGTGAGCAGTCGGGGGAAAAGGTTCACTTAAAATGGGCGGTGAAGGCCAGTGAGGCCGGACGGGCAGAATTTGAAGAGATGGCGGCTATGGCGGAAGAAGCCTGCAATGTAGATATAGAGATAATTGCACTCCCTGATCCGGGAGCGGGAGAGGCCAATAAGCTTTTGATCAGTCTGATGGCTGGAGATGAGTTTGATATTGTAGAGGATGCCTATTCCAATATGAAGCAATTTTATGAAGCCGGGGTGATCGAGGACCTGGAACCATTGGCGGAAGCAGCAGGTTACGATATCGAAAAGATCTTTGGTGATTATCCGGCGTCTTTTGACGGAAAAGTCTATGGCCTTCCTGCCTATGTAGATAAGGCGATCACGATCTATAATAAGGAGGTGTTTGACCAGGCTGGTGTCTCTTATCCGGAGGCAAAGGACTGGACATGGGAGAAGTTTATCGAGATTGGAAAGAAGCTGACAGATGAAAAGGCAGGTATCTATGGTGCGTACAATCCGGACTGGGTTCATTACAATTATATGTATGCCATGCAGAAGGGATTCAGCCACTATAAAGAGGATGGTACCTCCAATTATGACGATCCGCTGTTTAAGGAGAGTGTGAAATGGTATTACGATCTGGGAAATACTGAGAAGATTCAGCCTTCCTATCTGGTACAGAAGAGTAAACAGATGCCGGTGGATTACTTTACCACTGGTAAGGTAGGAATGAGTGTCTGCGGCGGATGGACAACAAACTGGATTATTGATCATGATAAGTATCCAAGAGACTGGAAGGCGGGAGTACTGCCCATGCCGCATCCGGAGGGAGAAGATCCGTCTGTCAGCGTTGTAGTCAGTAACGTATGGGTTCCAACAACTTCGAAAAATAAAGAAAGAGCATTTGAAGTAGTGAAGCTGTTTGCGGAAAAACAGTATACTTTGGGATATGGACGTATTCCGGCAAGAATTGATTTGACTGACGCTGAAATCCAGGATTACATCAGAGATCAGATACTGCCGGCATTAGAACCGGACGGAATTACGGTAGAAGATATCCAGGCAATGTGGTTTGATCCGGATGTAAATATATTCGATGAGAAACCGGTTGGAACAGCGAGCACAGAGATTAAAAATATTATTGTCGATGAATGCGGTCTTTATGGAATCGGTGAACAGTCACTCGATGATACAGTGGCGCATATCAAGACAAAGGCGGACGCGGCTATTGAAACTGCTGAGAAATAACAGAATAGAGTGGAAAGGGATGATAATACGTGACTTCTTCTTTGCGTAAAAAAGAGGCACTCACCGCATGGCTGTTTATCACGCCATACTTGATTGGATTTACACTGTTTCATTTTCTGCCTGTTCTGCTGTCCGCAGTACTCAGCCTTACTGATATGAGATATATCAGCATGATTGATAAGACTCATTTAATTGGACTGGGGAACTATATTGAGATGAGCCGCGATCCGGAATTCTGGAATGCATTTCGCAACAGCATCGTTTATTCCGTATGCTTTGTACCATTTGTCATGGCTGCCGGCCTTTTGCTGGCAGTCCTGGTAAATCAGAAGATTCATTTTCGCAATGGGATACGGGCGATGATTTTTATGCCTTACGTCTCCAATATGGTAGCAATTGCCATTGTATGGTCTATTCTTTTAGATCCGGTAGATGGAATTGTGAATCAGACATTGCGCGCATTGGGGTTCACCAATGCGCCAATGTGGCTTATGGGATCGAAGACGGCTCTTTATTCGGTGGTAATGATCGCTGTCTGGAGAGAGGTGGGGCTGCAGTTCGTTACGTATCTGGCGGCACTGCAGGAAGTTCCGACGGAGCTGAAGGAGGCAGCCCAGATTGATGGAGCTGGCCGATTCCAGCAGTTCATCTATGTAACATTGCCGCTCATAAGAAATACCACATTTTTGCTGACGATTACTTCTATTATTACTTCACTGAAGAATTTTACGATCATTCAGGTGCTCACAGCCGGGGGACCGGGAAATTCTACTACGGTGCTGCCTCTCAACATTGTTGATACGGCTTTTGCGTCCGCGCGGATGGGATATGCCAGTGCCCAGGCCATGGTCATGTTTATTCTGGTTATGGGAGTTACTATTGTTCAGTGGGTTGGCAAAAACCGCAGCGAAATCTATTAGGAGAGGGCATCGGTATGAAACAAAATAAGAAAAAGGTTGGAAAGAATGTGATGACAGCAGTGCTTCTGATTTTGGGAGCAGCAAATATTTTTCCATTTATCTTTATGCTGTCCGCTTCTTTCAAACCATTGAACGAAATATTTGTCTATCCGGTGAAACTGATACCGGAACATTTTATCACCAGCAATTATAAAGAAGTTTTTTCCGCGCAGTACAGTTTTGTACGATGGTATTTTAATACGTTCGTTATGGTGGGAACGATACTTGTGCTGAAGGTTGGGATTGTGACTCTGACAGCATATGCGTTTGCCAGACTGCGTTTTAAGGGAAGGGATATACTTTTTGTCGTATTGCTGTCCTCCATGATGATCCCGCCGGATGCGGTTATTATACCGAAATACGTGATTTTTAAAGCATTTGGGATCACAGACTCCATGTGGAGTATCGTTCTTCCATCAATTTTTGATGTATTCTTTGTTTTTATGGTGCGCCAGTTCTTCCTGGGAATACCGGAGACGCTGAGTGAGGCAGCTATTATCGACGGCTGCGGTCACTTTAAGATTTACTCTCAGATTGTTCTCCCTCTGGCTAAGCCGGCAGTCATTACCATGATCCTGTTTACTTTTATCTGGGCATGGAACGATTATATGGGACCCTATATATTTATTACTACGCCAGCCAAACAGATGCTGTCTGTCGGAATTAAGATGTTCCAGGTGAATAATTCTGTGGACTATGGGCTTCAGATGGCTGCGGCTACGATGGTTCTGATTCCGATTATTGTGATGTTTCTGTTCTCTCAGAGATACTTTATTGAAGGAATCGCGACCAGTGGAATGAAAAATTAGCAGGAGGCCTGAAATGAACTATATATTGCGCGCAGTGATTCATGAGGATCAGTGGGAGCGGCAGCTGGATGATATCGTCTGGGTGTGTCATGAAGCAGGGATTGAAGAGGTTTATTTAAAGGAACAGTGTCATCAGATACTAATGTCCCCATTTCCTATGGAAAAGCACCGCAGGATGGCAGAGATATATGGGAAAATGGCGGAGCGGCTAAGAGAAGAGAGAATTACATACAGTATTAATCTTGCTACCAGCGTAGGACATGTGGACTGCAGGCTAAAGGATAAAGATCTCCTCCCATATGGAAAGTTTACAGGGGAGAGTTTACAGCCGGCAGATTCTGTATACTGTATTCTGGATGAGGGATGGCAGAATTACATTGCAAGTGTATGTGCTGTCTATGCATCTACTCACCCCGCTGTTCTGATGGTGGACGATGACTTTCGAAGCCTGAATCATTCGGCTGCATTTGGCTGCTTCTGTCCGATCCATGCGAAGGCTGTGTCTGAAAAACTGGGGAGAGAATTGGATAGCGGCCAACTTCTGGCTGCGGTTACACGCAATTCGGAAGAAGGGAGATCGGTGAGAAGAGCGTGGCTGGAAGTCAATTTTGAGGGTCAGAAGAAGGCGGCAGCAGGAATAGAACAGGCGGTGCACCGCATCGATCCTGCTATAAGAATTGGATTGATGAACAGCGGGGAGGCGGCTCATGCACTGCAGGGGAGGGACATGGAAACGCTCCTGCGTACGTTTGCAGGAGCGAACAGGCCCCTGTCAAGGCCTCTTGGAGGAGCGTACTCCGACTGTCTTCATCAGGATCTGGTCGCGGTCCATCAGGGAATGGCACTTAGTATGGCCCAGCTTTCTCCGGAAGTGGAAATTATCAGTGAAGTAGAAAACTGGCCTCATACGAGATTTACGAAGAGCCTGAACATGACAGGACTGCAGATGGAGCTGCATACGCTGGCGGGGGCGGATAAGATTTCTCTGAATGTTTTTGATTTTATGGCAACACCTTATATACAGGAAAAACCCATGGTTGAATTGATCAGGGACAGGAAACCGGAACTTGATAAGGCGGCAGAGCTTCGCAGGGGAAAAGCGCAGGATGGGCTGGGGCTCTTATGGTATCCGGGGCAGGAAAATCTGCTGGAGACACCAGGAGGAAGGCTGGAAGAGCTGATTATAAAGAGGGAGTTCGATACACTCTTTCCGCTGATTGGTATTCCTGTATGTTTCCAGGAGCGGGAGGTGAACCTGCTGTCTGGAGTCAATGCGCTCTGCTGCAGCCGTGAGGAACTCATAAGGCTGCTGAAAAAAGGTTTGATTCTGGATGGGGACGCGGCCAGATATGTATGCAGGCGTGGGATGGGAAGTTATATCGGCTGTGATGATATGGGGGACGAGTTAAATTTGCCATCGGCAGAGCTTTTATGTGGGGAAGAATTCCATGGAACATTTGCCGGGAATCTGCTTCCGACTGACTGGCTGCGGCTGGAATACAAAAAAATCAGAATTCCTCTGCTTCAATATGATTCGGCCTGCAGAGTTCTGACTAAATTTGTTGACAAAGACAAGAATGTATTGGGAAATGGAATTACATTGTACGAAAACAGACTGGGGGGAAGAGTCTGCGTGATTCCCGGATATATAGGAACATGGCAGTTTGCTTATCGCAGCAGGAGCTGGCAGATGATGCGTATTGTGGATTGGCTGTCAAAGGGGGAGTTTCCTGTTCTTGTGGAAGACAGTCCCAATATTGCGCCGCTTTATTATCTGGACAGAAAGACAGGAGAAGGTCTTTTGGCCCTTGTAAACACGGGACTGGATAAACAGAGGGTCTGCCTTCGCTGCGGTCCAAAGCTGTGTATAGGTGAAGACGATATGGAGGACGTATACAGACTGGAGCCATTGGAACTGCGCATGCTCAGAACGTGCATAAAATAAATGAAAGGGAGAGTGAATCATGAAAAAGCCTAATCTGCTTGTCGTGTTTGCAGATCAATGGAGTAATACAGCAAGAGGTCTCCACAATCCTCAGATTGCAACACCTAATATGGACCGGTTTGCGGAGGAGGCGTTTAGCACCGATCAGGCAGTGAGTGGCTGTCCGTTATGTTCACCCTATCGAAGTGAACTGCTTACTGGACGCCGTGCCGTTCATACAGGAGTCATCGGAAACTGCATGACAGGATATGATATGTGCCTTTCTCCGGATGAATTATGCATCAGCCAGGTGCTTAAGGAGTCTGGATATCGGACCGGCTATATAGGAAAGTGGCACTTGGACAGTCCTGAGCTAAACTCAGGCAGTCAGCCATTATCAGGAGCGGAGGGCTGGGATGCTTATACGCCTCCGGGAAAAAAACGGCATGCTTTTGAGTACTGGCATGCGTATAATGCATGGAACGATCACCTGCATATGCATTATTGGGAAGAGAGCTGCGAAAAAATCTTCACGGATCTCTGGTCGCCGGTTCATGAGACGGATAAAGCACTGGAGTTCATGGAGAGCAGGAAGAAGGAGCCTTTTGCACTGTTCCTCTCCTGGAATCCGCCCCATCCTCCTTTTGAAAAGATACCGGAAAAGTATTATGACCTTTACCGTGATTTAGAACCGGATTATTCGCCTAATGTCGAAGGGGACTGTTTTGACAATCAGACGGGAGAACCAGGGTTCAAGAGCCGCGAAGAACTGGACGAGGCGATCCGTTGCTACTATGCGGCGGTTACGGGACTGGATGAACAATTTGGCCGAATTATTACCTGGCTGAAGGAGAAGAAGCTTTACGACCAGACTATCGTTTTATTAACTGCTGACCATGGCGAACATTTGGGGGCTCATGGTTATGTGGGAAAACACACCTGGTATGAGGAATCCATCAATGTTCCCTTTCTGCTGAGATACCCGGAAAAAATACCGGTAGGCCGCAATGATATCTCGATAGAGACCGTGGATATATTTCCTACGCTGTTAGGGCTTATGGATATTGCAATACCTCCTTCTGTGGAGGGGCGCTGTCTGGCTGACTGGCTTATATGTGGTAAAAGACCGGAGAATGAAGCTGTATATTCCTCCGCCTATATCAGCCGTGACATTTTTTTAGAAGCTTACAGGGAGAAAGGGCTGGATCCGAAAAGAAGCGGTTGGCGCTGTATCAGAACACCAGAATACAAATATGTGATTGAGAAAGGGTATTTGCCGGAGTATATACCAAGATATTTATTGTTTAACAGAAAGGCAGATCCATATGAAATAAATCCATTGATATCTCATTCTCCCTGGGAGCACACTTTGATGGCACAGATGCACAGACGGCTGATCAAGCATCTGGAGGAGACGGGAGATTTTATTAAATTAGAGTAAAAAGGGGCTGCCGCACGAAAACGTGCGGCGGCCCCTTTTTCTGCTGCAGATAACTGTGTAAACAGAATCGGATCAATGGCGTCGGATATCGTTAATAATTTGCTGGATATGTGCAATTTGTTCCACGGTCAAGCCTGAGACTTCCAGATAGAAGCGGTTATCCAGCTCCAGAAGATAGTCGGTGCTGACGGAAAAATAATGGGAGATCTTTACCAGCATATCAATAGAGGGAAGTATATTATTATTTTCCCAGTTCGATATCGTTTGTTTTGTCACATTCAGTTGAGCAGCCAGTTGTACCTGATTCAAATTTCTTGATTTTCTCATCATTTTAAGCATTTCACCAAACATATGATTCTCCTTCCCCATAAGTTTATCCTGAAAAAAGAATGTTTACAAAATACTAAAGTATTGATATAATGGACTTTGTAACGGAAGAAAAATGCACATAAAAGTCGATATATAGACCATGTATTAGTTGTTTACAAATCGTGGAAAAGATATTCTTGTATAAATTAAAAAATACTTATATAAAAGTAAAATATACTTTTGTAAAAAAAAGCGCATTTCCGTAAAAAGAAATAGGCGGTCAGGAGTACAAGAGGAAGTCAGGTGATGGTATGGAAATCAGCTATGACGGTATGATACCCGGAGGAGTGATCATCAGCGTGGATCACTATGAAAATGATGAGATGAGCGGAAGGCTGTATCATCTTTATGCAGATGAGTGTGAGAAATTTCACAGTGTATTGGATATGGTGAAGACTCTGGAACGGTTATTTGACAGGATACAATCTCCAAAACGTGCAATGGAAGAGAGATATTTCCATTCGGAGACAGAACCTCAGAGGGTAAATGAGGAAAGACCGGCTGTTCCGGTTATGAAGCGTCCCATTGTGCGAAAAGGCATGAAAGCGACTTTTGCGGTCTATGTATGCTATCGCCGGAATGCCAGCTGGCAGGGACAGGTGATGTGGGAAGAGGAAAAAAAGAAAGTGAATTTCCGAAGCGTGCTGGAACTGCTGAAGCTGATGGACAACGCGATGGGAGATTAACAGAGGGAACAGAGATGGAGAACAGAATGTTTGGAACGATGGAGATTCGGATGCTGGGGGGATTTACCATATCTTACGATGGGCAGGAGATAGCCCTGGGACGCAGCAGCACAGCCAAATTTATTCAGCTTCTTCAGATCGTATGGCTCCATGGGGAAAAGGGCATTTCGAAGGAACAGGTGATGAACAGCCTTTATGACAGGGAACAGGTTTCCAATATTAATAACAGTTTGAATAATCTGATTTACCGTATGCGCAGACAGATGGTGCAGGCCGGATTGCCGGAAGCCATGTATATCTGCAATCAGGACGGGCTCTGCGTAATCGATGAGTCGATTCCGGTAAATGTGGATGCAGCTGAATTTAAAAGATTGATGGAAAAAGGAAATCTTTCAGTTGGAGAGAGTGAAAAAGCTTCTTATTACGTGAAGGCGGCAAAGCTTTATCAGGGAGAGTTTCTGCCGGCGCTGTCCACGGAAACCTGGGTTATGATGGAAAGCCTTCAGTTAAAACGTGTGTTTGAAACGTGTGTCAGGTGGCTGGGAGACTATTTAAAGAAGCAGAAGGATTATGAAGCGGCATACCGGCTCTATACGAGAGCGGCGAAGATCTATCCCTTTGACGACTGGCAGGTTCACCAGATTGACAGCCTGATCTGCCGGGGGGAATATAAGGAAGCGTACCGTCTTTATGATAAGACTGTGAAACTGTATTCCGATGAACTTGGAATCCCGCCGTCGGGTCCCATGCTGAAATGTTATCAGAGGATGAGCGGGAAATTAACCTGCTGTCCCAATGAGCTGCAGGTGATCAAGTCGGAACTGGAAGAATTTGAGGAGGAGGGAGGCCAGTATGGAGAGGGCGCATACTGCTGCTCTTATCCCAGCTTTCTGGATGCGTACCGTTTGATGAGCCGTATTATGGAGAGAAGCGGCCAGTCCGTTTTTTTGATGCTCTGTACACTGGTTGACTATGAAGGGAAAATGATTCAAAACCAGGAAAAACTAAAAAAACGCTCGGATCTCCTGAAGAATGCAATACAGCAGTCTTTGCGCCGCGGAGACGCTTATACAAAATACAGCAATTCTCAGTATCTCGTACTGCTGGTGGGAACGAAGCAGGAGGACTGCTCGGTGGTATACCGCAGAATTAACCGTAAATTAAAGGAACTGGCGGGGCCGAGAGCAGAACTGAGTTTTAACGTCACATCACTTTCCAACCTGCACAGGGCCCTGGATTAGAGTAAAAGTATCCGCATATCAGAGGATACTTTTATTGCGTTCAGAGTAAAAAATACAAAATTTTCCATTTGCGTGATGGGTTTGATGATATGTGAATTGATAAAGTAGATACATAAGGTGATCAGTATGGAAAATATTAAGAGAATGATTTCAGCACCAAACCTGCTGAATATTTGTATAGACAGCAGTAAAAACGGAGAGTGCGGCGGACGAATCTGGTACTTGTATAAGAACTGGCCCGTCCCATTTTCAAATACCGTAGATTTAATAAAGAAGATGGATGGTTTTTTCGATAAGTTGAATTACCCGGAGGCATCAACGGTAAGCCGGACATTTTATATGGAAGAGAAAAGCCGGAAACCGGAGGAGAAAAAGGAGGCAGTGGCGCAGATGGCTGTTCAGGAATTGTTGGAGAAAAAGGGCGATGAGGCTACATTTATTATTTACGTAAAATATAGACAGAACGCAACCTGGCAGGGTGAAGTCATCTGGGCGGATAAAAAGAAAAAGAAGTGCTTCCGCAGCGCACTGGAACTGCTGAAAATGATAGACAGCGCGTTGGATCATGGAAAGATTGATACAGAAGGCTGAACGAAAGGGTCTGAGAAAGGCAGGAGTTATGATGAGTTTTGTGAATAGACAATTTTATGAAAAACATAAAAAACGCCGGCTGGAGAAGCTGTGGCGGCGCAGCCTGGCCTGGCTTCTGGCCGTTTGCATCTGTCTGGGAAATGTGAACATTGCTGCTTTTGCTACGGAATCCGTGGAAACAGGAGGAACTGGAGCGACTCCCAGCAATGCAAAGAAAGAGAATTCTGCAACACCGAGCAACGCAGACCGTTCTGCATCGGAAATATGGCTTCCTGATGGAATGATGAAGGGAGCAGAGCTGTTAGAAGAAGCGGAACGGGCGGTTACAAATGATTACCGGTTCGATTTTAACAATTTAATGAAAATGATCGATGCAGGGAATCCGGACGAAGCGGAAGATGAATCGGATACCGGCAGCGCTGAGCGGTATAAGAAGTTATTTAAGGGATATGACAGTTTTACTCTGTTTTACGATAATGGAAAGTTTGGCCGCCTGGGCGGCGACAGCGAGGAGGCGTATGCATATATCCTGGTGCGTGTTCCAAAAGAAACCTATCATGCTTATCTTACCGGAGAAGATTCCGTCAGGACCGCAACTGCTTCGGAGGCTGATGCGGCAGAAGGCGGCTACAAGTTAAAGGGGGATGAGGATATCATCTTCCTCTATGTAAATGCCGGTGAGCAGGATGTGTCCTTTTACTTGAATCTGGAGGATGTCGAAGCTGGTGAGGTGACAGTTCCGAACGCGGATGCGATTTGGGAAGAACCGGATAAGCCTGATAAACCGGAAGTGAGTCTGCCGGCTGAGGGCGGTGTAAATGGAACGCCGGCGGAAAGCGCGGATCCGGATACAGCGGCTGATCCCGGCAAAAATAAAGATGAGGCAAATCCGGAGAACCCCGCACCTGACCGGAATGAAGAAATTGGTGAAAATGAGGAGAGCGGGGGAGCGAAGGAAACCGGAGGGACGCAGGAGAACGGCGGAAAAGCGGAGGCCGGAGTGACGCAGGAAAGTGGCGGAAAGGTGGAAGCCGGAGTGACGCAGGAAAGTGGCGGAAAGGTGGAAGCTGGAGGAATGCAGGAGAGTGGCGGAAAAGCGGAAGCCGGAGGAACGCAGGAGACCGGAGGAAAGCAGGAAGCCGGAGGAAAGCAGGAGAATGGCGGAAAAGCGGAAGCCGAAGTAAAGCAGGAGACCGGAGGAAAGCAGGAAGCCGGGGGAATGCAGGAGAATGGCGGAAAGTCGGAAGCCGGAGGAACACAAGAGGGTGGAGGAAAGCAGGAGAATAACGAAAAACCAGAAACTGGAGGATCGCAGAAAACCATCAATACTGCCGGAAATAAAGCTACATTTATAAACGCGGATACAAGCAATAGGAAAGAAAACTCTGAAGCCTCAGAAACGGAGAAATCGGCAGGAAATGATACTCAGAATCCTGAAGCGAAATCGAATGCCGCTGCTAAAACAGAGTTAAAGATTTCCAGTTCCAGACATAACGTGTTTACTTTAATGGAACCGTTGGCCGATGAGGAAGAACTGAATGAGTCTGAGGATGAGATGACCTTTGAAGAGTGGCAGGCGATGATAGGGGATGATCAGGACGAGGATGAGTATGATGACAGCGATAATGCGGTTTATGATGAGGAAGAGGGAATTATCCATTTAAGTCTGAATGTTCTTCCGGCAGCCGTGGCGGAAGTAAAGAAAGAACAGCCAAAAAGAAATTTCTTCAGCAGAGCGCTATTTAAGGCACAGGATACTACAGAACGAGCGGTGCTGCAGGCGGGTGTTACCAGTGTAAGCAATTTAGTGCCGAAGGTTTCAGGGGCGCATAAGCAGATTGAATATCTGGGCGGAGATGATTACAGGCTGCATCTGGATATTGCGGGAGGCGGAACTCCGCTGGATATTTTACTGGTGATTGATACTTCAGGGAGTATGGCGTGGAATCTGACAAACAACAGTGAGGCCTCTAAAGGAAATTCAAGACTGGATAAGATAAAAAAGCTGCTTGGCTATAAAAGTGGGAGAACAGAGGTGGATGGATTTATTGACAGTATTCTGGAGAAAAATTCAGAGAGCCGATTTGGAATTGTTTCCTTTGATAAAGCGGCGAATGCGGAATTGTTGTGGTCGAATAATTTAAGTAAGATAAAGGAAGCGGTGGGCAGCTTAACTGCTCAAAATGGAACCAACTGTGAGGACGGATTATGGGAAGCGTCTGAGATGTTAAAAAATGTTGAATCAGGCCATATTCCCTATATGATTTTTCTCAGTGATGGTCAGCCTACTTTTTACATGTCACAAGGCAAGTACGGAGGAGCAGATACATTTGAGGGTATTGGTTCAAATGGTACAAGACGCGGCTCCGGTTATACAAATGAAGATTATACAAGTCAGACTATTTCAGCAGTTACCTGTAAAAATGGATTCAGAGAGTTAAACAGAGGATTGATTTCTTATGCTGTCAATATAGGCGGCGGTGCCAGCAATAAGTTACTAAATGCCATTGCAGAAGATCCGGGAAGAGTTATTACCGCAGCGAATGATACAGCACTGACATCAGCATTTACAGTAATCTTAGAGTCTATGGAATTAAAGAATGTAAAGATAACAGATACTCTTAGCCAGTGGGTTGAGCTGAAAGATCAGTCTCTGTCAGATGCGGTAGTTAAGGTGACGACAAACGGCGGTGAAAAATTGCTCGATCGCGGTAAATACCGTTTGAGTTACAATAACCAGACGAGAACCGTAACGCTGGATTTAGCAAAAGCTACTTCTAATGGTATTTTAAACAGAGATGCAGCTTACAGTGTCTCTTTTGAAATAAAGGTCAGCGACCGTGCAAAAGACTATTATCATGAGACAGGTCAGTATCCCGATACTGGCGAAGAGGAAACGGACTACGGGGGGAATACTACAAGCAGCGGCCAGGCGGGATTTTTCTCAAATGACAGTGCCAAAGCGACCTGGAGCGGCAATACAGAAGGTTTTACATATCCCAGGCCGGTTGTGCAGGCCCCCTATGAACCGGATTATAAAAAATACATTAAGGATAACGGCAATGGAACGTATGATCTGACTCTGAATGTAAGATCAACTGTAGAGTCTTCAAACAGCACAACGACAGAAAAGATCCCTGTTGATATTGTGTTTGTACTTGATGAATCAGAAAGTATGAAATATTCAATGTCGGGTAATAAAAATCCCGCAGAGGGTAAATCCAGAAAAGATATTGTCAATGCAGCAATTGAAAAAATGATTCATAATTTAGGCCTGAAAGGCTGCGATGCAAGATATGCAGGAGTACATTTTTATGGAACATCAACTGGTTTGGGAAATAAAATTAAATATTTCGGAGAAGTAGCTCAAGTACTTCCTGCTGTTACGGATAAAGATTGGCCAAGTGTAACGGGTAATTATCGAACGGAATTAAACATTGAGAATCCTGTATTGGGAACTTATCCGTATCTGGGTCTGGAGAAAGCGATTGAATTACTGGGTACAGGATCAACGGCACACCAGGGTGCAGAAAACCTGAAACGATACATTGTGTTTTTGACGGATGGAGAGCCTTCAGAGGATGATGAAAAGGAAGAAGCGACAAAATCCAAAGTTCAGCTTGAGAAGCTAAATAAGCTGGGCGATGTTACCTTTTTTGCAATTGGGTATTCTCAAGATGCGCTGAGTGAAGATGGTTATTTATATATAATTGAGAACTATATGAAGACTTCAACACCAAATATCAAGACAAATTTCCTGCCAGCGGCTGGAGAAGGAGATACGGATCCCGTATTCAATGCCATTGAGAACGAAATTCTGAATACACTTCAGAAAAATACATATGGTGTGACCGGTGTAACAATTACAGATGAGTTAAGCGATTACGCCGATTTTGTTACGACGGATCCGTCAAAAGTAACGATAGCCATCAACGGTAAGGCAATGACTGCTGAAGAGTATGGGAAAGCAGTTTCAAGCATAGCGATTTCTGAAAGAACCGGAGAGGCGCCGGCGAAAATTGTCGTAACATTTAAGGCGGACTATGAATTGAAAAAGGATGCTGTATACAGTGTAACATTTGGTGTGAAACTGACGGACAGAGCATATCAGGACTACGCAGCCAATACAGCCGTGAATCCTGACGATCCCTATGGTGGAATCACGGGTGACAGGGGTACCGATGCTCCTGGCAATGATACCAGTTCCGGCAAACCCGGATTTCATACAAATGCGGAGGCGACTCTTCAGTATTCTGTAGGCACCTCCCATGGGACTCTGGAATACGATCATCCGGTACTTCAGGTAAGTGTCGGGAAGGTAAGACTTACAAAGATTGTCGATGGAGCCGCAGGAGATCCGGAGGATCAATTTCTCATCCATATGTACCAGGGGGATTCCAGTTATACGTCGGCTGCCTTGAAAAACGGAGAGATAAGTCCATATATCCCTGTTACGAAAAGCGGGGTATTCCGGATTGATGAATCGGTTCCCATGGAATATCGGAAGGCCGGGACATTCCTTGTGGTAAAGGATGCAAAAAGTGGTAATGTGGCAGACGGACGGCTGAACGGAACGGAAGTTACGGTGAATCCGGGTGATGATTTATTGATTGAGGTTCATAACGAATTCGGGCACAAACCGTATTTTCACGCGGCAGCAGCAGTAACGAATTATACCAATGGAAGCGCGGAGGTCCCTTTTAATCAGGAAGGACCGGTAAATACCTCACTTCCGGAATCACCGGTAGCAGCTGCCGTAGATCCGGGGGAACGGCGTGTGGCAATCAAAATATTAGAGGAGGATGAGAGGCTTGCCTGAGAAAAAACGAAATATTGTAAAAATAATGAGTCTCGTCTTTCTTGTGATTGCGGCTGTTGGAATCGGAGTTACGGGAGCAAGTATCAGCCACAGAATGGAGCTGACGAACCAGATTCGAACACCGACTGTGAGTGTGGAGGTTCGTGAAGAGGTTGGATCGGTAGAGGATGGACTGAAGACAAAAAAAGTAAAGTTTGAAAATACAGGTAATGCAGATGTATTCCTCCGCGTCTCATACGGTGAGACATGGACTTATCAGGAAGGGGAGCAACGTATGATTCTTCCCAATGAGCCGGAGGGAAAAGAAGCTGCCGTAAAAAATTGGAATACAGACGGAAGCTGGCAGGAGGGCGGAGATGGCTGGTTCTACTATACAAGGGTTTTAAAACCGAAGGAAAGTACGCCGTATATACTGACGGCCGTAGATTTTAGAAGAACTGCGGAACTGTCTGACCAGCGTTACCGCACAGCCGGGTACGAACTGTATTTCCGAACAGAGACGGTGCAGGCCAGCGACCAGCTGGAGGCAGCGTTGGACGCGGTGGGAGCCGTATTCGAAACCAGCTTTCAGGTGAAAGATCAGAGGCTGACAACAGAGCTCTGGAAGAGCAGCAAAGATTCGTTATTACTTGACTGGAGAGGAGGAAACTGATTTTGAAAAGGAAACCCATAAAATTAGCTGTTATCCTCGCAGCCTTTGTCCTTTTAACAGGGATAGGAGGAAGCTGGGCCAGCTATAGTAATACGGTACAGATCAGAAATCCCCTTGCAACAGAAAAGAGTGGTGTGGAACTGGTAGAAAATTTTAATCCCAACAGCACATTCCTTCCGGGAGAAACCGTTGAGAAGAAGCCCTTTTTCCGGAACACAGGCGAGTTGGATTTGATTCTTCGGGTTAAGGTTTTAGAAAGCTGGAAGGACAGACAGGGGAATCCCGTGACGACAAATCCGCCGGATACCGAAAAAGTGAGCAAAAACTGGACAGATTCGTGGAAAACAGACTGGTTTCTAGTCGGTGATTATTACTACTATAAACATGTTTTGAAGAAATCCGGATCAGAAGGAAGTGTGACGGAAGATATCTTAAAGAGTCTGACACTCAGCCCGGAGGTGAGCAATGATCATCATGACTATGATTACAGCGGCCTCGTCTATGAACTGAAGTTTACGTCAGATGCAGTACCTGCGGACAGTCTTTCTCTGGAAAGCTGGAGCGGACAGATTAACGGGGAAAATACGAAGGGGATTGCCTTTGACTGGAAGGGACTTCTCGCACCGTAAGAATGAAATGTTTGTTATCAAAGGCGGTTTTATCCGTCTGCAAGATAAAAAGGAAAAATCAGGAGGAAAATCATAATGAAAAAGAAAAACGTATTAGCTTTGGCAGGGGTACTGGCCGTTTGTGCAGTTGGAGGAACCATGGCGTATTTTAATCAGACCATGGAGGCAGAGAACGTATTTGATACAGGAAAATATGGCAGCACCATGGTGGAGGATTTTAAACCGTCAGAGGGCCAGAATTGGGAGCCGGGTGCAACCGTAAATAAGGTGGTTAAAGTAGTCAATACCGGAAATTTACCGGTCGTAGTACGTGTAAAGATGGATGAAAAATGGATCAATAAGGATGACGATACGTTAATCAAGGAAGCCAGCACGGCAAAAGCGGCATCTGATGCTGCGAAGGCAGCTGGCGTGGCTGGAGCGAACCAGTTGGTAACGGTTTATCAGGGAGATCCGGAGGATGGACAGTGGGCAGTCGATGATTCCGTAGTAAAGAAAGCATTGAACGAATCCGGGAAATGGATCTACCGTGAAGAAGATGGCTATTACTACTATGCCGATGAATTAGGAGCGGGTGATCCGACCGATGCGTTCCTGGAGTCAGTAACACTGATTGAGAATGCGGATATGGGACAGTATGCCAAAAAGAAATACTATACGTTTGATGCAGACGAAGCAACGGAAAACTGGGTGGAGTTTCCGACCGACAGTAAGGGTGAATACGTATCGGAAAAAGATTTGAAAGCAGAAATAGGAGAAGAGAATTATGCCAAAATCCAGCATTTCAAATCGGATATTATACCTGGAGCAAATCCTGGATACAGCAATGCCGACTATACGCTGACCATTACAAGCCAGACCGTACAGGCGACAAAGCAGGCAGTAAATGCAGTTTTCGGAAATAACAGTGAATTTACACTTACAGGAACAAGCTGGTCATTGAGAGATGAGACGGTCGGCAATCAGTAATTATTGAAAACAGGAACAGGAGGAATTACATATGAAATTAAATAAGAAAATATTTGCAGTAAGTGGTCTTGCGGCACTGGCAGTGGTTGGCGCTACATGGGCTTACTTCAATCAGTCAACATCCATTACGAACCCGTTGAGCACAGGAACTTATGCAACCTCCATGGTTGAGCGGTTCACCCCTAAGACAGATTGGCAGCCGGGCGTAACCGTTGACAAGTGGGTCGCAGCAGAGAATACCGGCGATTACGATGTGCTGGTACGTGTAAAAATGGATGAGTCATGGACGAGAAAGAGCGAGAGTAAGCCGTTCGCTACGATTAAGAGTATTAACGGAGTACCTTTTACAGACGTGGATGCGGAAAGCCTTCTGGCTATGCAGTATGATGGAAAGGCCTTCTCGGAGGACGGAGCCAGAGACGGCCTGGTGCCGGCCTATGAAGCTGTCTCGGATGATGCCGCTTTTGATGCACAGGATCACACGGTTGTGTATAAGAATCTGGATACAGCAAACTGGGAATATCATACCGATGGTTACTGGTATTATAGGAAGGTATTGCCGGCGGCCACTAAAGATGCCGATGGTAAAGCAGTTGCATCCACAACAGAGACTCCGCTTATGACTGCGATTACGCTCGCTAAGAACGTAGATACCGGTAAGTATACAGACGGAACACTTCTGGATTATGCAGTAACAGACGAAGACGATAAGAGTAAGATTGCAGATGATGTCTGGAAATCAAGCGGACTCTCTTCCTTAACGGATATCTATGATAAGAAATTAAGTAAGGAGGAGAAAGCGGAGATTGATGCAGGGACTAAGTATCTCTGGAGCCGTTCCACATCGAAGACAGAGGATGGTCTGGAGGGCTATTCTGATGCCAACTATGCATTAAATATTACGACAGAATTTATTCAGGCGACGAAAGACGCGGTAGAGAGCGAATGGGGAACAAATTTACCGGTTTCAGGATTGTTACAATAATAAACCCAGCAGGGAGATACCATGAAAATAGTAAAAGGATTGGTCGGCATAGCATCCGGGATCGTTTACGCCTGTATTCTCTGCTATCTGCTGATCGCCTCACCAATGATCGCCGGATACAAACCGGTTGTAGTACTCAGCGGCAGTATGGAGCCAACGTACCATGTAGGAAGTGTAATTTACTATAAACACACCGCTTTCGCCAATATCCAGGTAGGTGACGCCATCACATTCCGCGCAGGAACGGATGGTATGGTAACCCACAGGGTGACATCGAAGAGTGAACTGTCAGGAACCTTTACGACAAAGGGAGATGCAAATCCAAGCGAGGACCCCTCTCCTGTGGAATACTCGAATGTAATTGGTAAAGTTCTGAAATTCAGCGTTCCATATGCGGGATACTTCGTAGCATACAGCAAGAATTTTACAGTAATCGGTATGATGGCTGGTATTATCATACTGAATATAATTTTAGACAGCCTTTTCCCCAAAAAGAAGAAGGAGGAAGAAAGGACAGAGAATAAAAATGAGGAGAAACTATCGTAAGGCAAGACAAATAGTTTCCCTGGGAGCACTGGCCGTTGTTCTGATTATTGGCGGTACTCTGGCCTATTTTAATCAGGATTTGTCAGCCTCCAATGTATTTCTGACCGGCAAATATGATACAGACCTCCATGAGGAATTTAAGCCTCCGGGAGACTGGCAGCCGGGGGTGGAAATTCCAAAGAAGGTCGACATAAAAAATAAAGGAAATGTAGATGTTGTGGCAGTAGCCAGGATGACAGAGAACTGTGTGCGAAAAGAGGATGTCTTCATAACGACCTATGAAACGGTGGATGGCCGGAAGACAGAACGCCAGGAAAAGATAGCATCGAAAGGTGATGTGCTTCCTTTGCAGTTTGAAGATTCAGATGGGACGCAGCAGGAATTTGCTCTGAAGAATTTTGGCAGTGATGTCGTGCCGTATGCAGAAGCGAAATCGCCCGAAGAGTATCGCAACAAATGGGTTTACACCTACGATGAGAACAGTAAGGCGTATTACTTTATCTATATGGGGCTGATTGAAGGCGGAAATACTTCGCCCGGTCTTCTTGAGAGTGTTACCATGAATCCCAGGGCACAGGCAACCGTAACACATACGAAGCTGGTATCGGATTACGATAAGGAGAATAAAAAAGACCGATATACATTCTCTTATGATACGAATTCGTTTGGTTACGACAGTGCGGAGTATCGGCTGAATATTACGGCAAAGACCGTCCAGGCCACAAAGGACGCGGTTGACGAAGTGCTTACAGGGAACCGGGAAATGGTTCCGGAAAACTTTGATAAACTGGCTGCTTCTTTAAAAGAGATGTGCCGGTGAGAACAAGATGAAAAAGAAAGAGGATAAAAAAGATGAGAAAAAATAAAAAAGCATTCATGGGCCTCGCCGCCCTTGCAGCAGTAGCCGTAATCGGAGGAACCTGGGCATACTGGAACCAGGATTTAAGCGCGGTCAATGAGTTTGAAACAGGCAAATACGATACGGACATCACCGAGACCTTTACCCCTCCGGCTCCTGGCGAATGGGTTCCTGGCGTAGAGGTGGAGAAAAAGGTAACCGTTACCAATAAGGGAGACGTAAAACTGGCGGCTCTCGCAACCGTTAATCAGGTATGGGTCAGAACCGAGGACGTAATCGATACGGATGACGAGAACGAAGGCCAGCCAATTCCTCCAAAGGCAGGAGAATATTTTGACCTGATGTTCCAGAACGGTGATGCGATGGAATACGCTTCGATTGTAAGCTGGGGCAGCGAAGTGGTGGCGCTTGAATCCGTAAAGGATGCGGCAGCAGGTATGGGCATTACAGCTACGGTAAGCGGTCTTGACGATACAGCAGCAGCTGGAAAATGGGTGATGGTAAACGCAGTGAATACGAAGGATACAGACGGAAAAGAAACAAACTCCGACGGAAAAGGCTTTTCTGACGTACAGTTTATCTACAACGGAATTGTTGAAGCAGAGGGAACCGACGGCAAAGATGCAACCCCATTGCTTTTAGAGGGCGCTACTTTGAATAAGGCCATCAATACGACCATCACCGCGAAAAAGACAACCACCTCTGTCGATGAAAACGGAAATACGGTAACCAGGACAGAGACTACAAAGAATGCAGCCTTTGGTTATGACAGTGCGAAGTATACCATGACAATCAATGCCACCACCGTTCAGGCGACAAAGAGTGCGATTGAAGAGATTTTCGGCGCAAAAAATATAAACAAGGATCAGATTGATGAATTCCTTGCTGTAAATGGAAATCATCTGATGGCGGAAGAACTGCCGGCAGAGACGAATGAAACCGTACAGCCATAATCCGGTGAGCGGTGGAGGCCCCCGTTATAAGGCCCCTGATTTTAAAGCAGCAGACAGGAGATAGAGAGATATGAGGAAAGGCGGACACAAATTATTAGGGCTGGCGGCGCTGGCATCACTGATGCTGATCGGTGGGACGTGGGCGGCATGGACTCAGGAGATAACGGCAGGCAATGAGTTCATGCCTGGAACCTATGAGACCTCTCTTGACGAAAAGTTCACTCCTCCAACGGACTGGTCCCCGGGTACGGAACAGGAAAAACGGGTCCGGATCAGCAATAAGGGGACCGTTCCGGTGATGGCTAAGGCTGTTATTACGCAGAGCTGGATTCGCAGGGAGGATGTCTATGCCACACGGTTAAACGCTTCCGGTGATGTTGTGCAGGAGCCGGTGGCACCTTTCAAAGGCGAAGCGTTTCCTCTGACCTTTCAGACGGATGAAGGTGAGGAGTATGCCTCTATCCCTAATTTCAATAAGAATGCGGTGGTACTCCTGGACTCCGGAAAGACGGCGGACAGCTCGCTCAGCCTGGGGCTTTCGGCAGTCAGTACCGTGGACGCGGCCAGAGGGAAATGGCTTCTGTTGAATGAAGTGCCGGACGCAAAGGGCCAGTACACACTTTATTACATGGGAATCATCGAACCAGGCAGTTCTACGCCGGAATTTCTGGAAAGCGTGACGCTGAACCGGAAACTGGGAAGGACGATTACCGGAAAGGAAACCCGTTTTATCAAAATGGAGGACGGTTCCACAAAGAAGGTTACCATAGACAGCGTCAACGCCGAGTTTGGATATGACTCTGCCAAATACACCATGGACATCAAGGGCTCCACCGTGCAGGCGACGAAGGCGGCTGTGGAGGAGATCTTCGGAACGGGAGATGAGACGCTTGCCTATCTGGCCGGCCAGGTGGCGGAAAGCGGGATATTTGAATCCGCCGAGGTGAAGACCCTGAAATTTGAGGAGTTAAACGGCAGGATGGTATACATTCCATACAGAAATGAGGAAGGAGCCGAGACGGGCAACTGGTTCATGAGCTTTACCGACATGGTTCCGGGCGGAATCTATAAGGATAAGCTGTCCATAGAAAATGCCTCGAAAAAGAAATACAGACTCTATGCACAGGTGGTCCCGAGAGAACAGGATACAGTCAAAGCCCAGCTTCTGGACTTAATTACCATGAAAGTATACTATCAGGGGACACTGATTTACGATGGAAAGGCCACGGGAGCGTCTCTCATTACGGAGGAAGGACTGAACCGGGCGGTTCCGCTTGGAACCTATGCCTCCGGGGATAAAGGAGTCATCGAGGTTGAGTTATCGCTAGATCCGACGCTTAAGCTGGGAGACGGAAGAAGTGAGAAGTATGCAGGAGTTCTGACGAAGGTTGACTGGAAATTCATGGTGACCGAGGTGAAAGCTCCTGATGGAGGCGGCTCAGACAATCCGGGTAAGCCTGATCATAATACAGTCGTTACCATTCCCGACAGCCCGGTTCCGGCAGGCGACTTAACGGTAATTGAAGACAGTCCGGTGCCCCTTGCCCTGATTCCAAAGACCGGAGATACCACACCATTAATCCCAATGATTGCGACAGTCATCGGAAGCGGTATCGCCTTACTGTACCTGGCCGAAAGGCTTCGAAGGAAAAAAGAAGATTAAACCGATATGAAAAGAAGAGTATATCAGATTTTATTTCCAGTGATATTGGCCGTGTTCCTGATTTCGTCCGGATTCCTTGTGAAAACACTGTATGAATACCGGAAAGCAGAAGAGGAATACGCAAAAATAGCCGGGCAGACGGTAAAAGTGCTGCCCGGCACTTCTTATAATAAGAGTGCGGATAATAAAAGTACAAATAGTACACATACAGAATCCGTGGATTTGGAGCGGATTCTGGTGATTGATTTTGACAGCCTGCGGCAGACAAATCCTGATATAACCGGATGGCTTGATATTCCAGGGACATCGATCAGTTATCCGGTGGTCCAGGCGCAGGACAATGCCTTTTATCTGAGCCACGGAGTCGGCAGGCAGAAAAGCGGATCGGGCGCTGTGTTTATGGATTACAGAAATGAGGCCGGGCTTTCGGACGATAATACGATTCTCTATGGCCATAACATGCGCAGCGGCTCGATGTTTGGCGGTCTGAGAAAATACAGGGATTCCGAGTACCGGGAAAGCCGGCCGTTCGTTGATTACTACGTGCCAGGCCTGCGGATCCGTTATGCCGTCTATGCCTGCTATGAAGAGGAGGCCGAAGCGGAAAAGTATTCCGTGAAATTCGGCGGTGAAAGCGAAAAAGAGGCATTTATCTCCGATGCAGTCGAAAAATCGCTCTATGCTACAGGAATTGTTCCCGATCCGGCCAGCCATACGATGATGCTCTCCACGTGCATGGGAAACGGATATACCAGGAGATGGGTTGTACAGGCGGTCGAGCAGGAGCGCCTGCCGCTGGAATAAGACGGAATAGCGTCTCCCCAAGAGTTTGAAGATTTTCTTACAAATACTGCCAATTGTGTGAACTTTTCGTGTTGAGGTTGACACATGGCAGTATTTGTCATTATAATAAATTGAATGCTAAATTTACATAAATTAGTATAATTGGAAAAATACTGAGGACATGTTGGGAGAGACAGATGAGGAGATATAAAAAAGCTCGTAAGATGGCGGCTTTACTGGCCAGTGTCCTGGTGATTGATTCCCTTGTGGGATACGTTTCACCGCACATAGAGAGTATGGCATACATGGAGAGGTCGGCGACGGTTAACGCTTCTTCGCTGAATGTGAGGAGCGGTCCTGGTACGACCTATTCTATCGTTACGAAGCTGACCAGCGGGGCGGCAGTAACGGTTATAGATGAGAAGACGGCCTCAGACGGCGCGTTATGGTATCAGATCCGGGTTAAGGGCTCAGGAGGAACTGAGACGACCGGATACGTTTCAAAGAGTTATTTAAAATTCCCGGTTTCCTACACAAGTGACGCCGATTTTGAGGCGTATTTAAACTCGGAGAGATTCCCGGAGAGCTATAAGGTGAGGCTGCGTGAGCTTCATGCACAGTACCCGAAGTGGGTATTCCGGGCTCAGCATACGAACCTGGACTGGAACACGGCTGTTAAAGAGGAGAGTCAGGTGGGACGCAACCTGGTTCACACAAACAGCATGTCTTCCTGGAAATCCATCGCGGATGGCGCATTTAACTGGGACAGCAGTACATGGCCAGGCTTCGACGGAAGCTCCTGGGTGGCGGCATCCGAGGATATTGTAAAGTATTACATGGATCCGAGAAATTTTCTGGATGAGACGAATGTTTTTCAGTTCCTTACCCATACATACGACAGCAACAGCCACACGGTGGAAGGACTTCAGACCATGGTAAAGGGATCCTTTCTGGCCGGTACCGCGGCAGGCGGCGGGAGCTCGTCTCCGGGAGGCAGCAGCAGTCCGGGCGGCAGCGGCAGTTCGGGCGGCAGCGGCAGTTCGGGCGGCGGTGATTCTTCCTCGTATGGTCCCGGTGTTTCCGGCGGAGGGCCGGGGGTTAATCTTCCAAGTACCGGAGGGTCTTCTTCTGGTTCAGGAGGATCTTCATCTGGTTCCAGCGGTTCAGGTACAGTCGAGAGCGCCGCTCCCAGCAAGGGCAGTACGCCGGGAGTCAGCCAGGAATCGCCTCACGCTTCCATCACACCGAACACGCCGCGCGTGCTCATGGAATACGGTCCGGGCGTCAGTCTGACCGGTCCTTCGGCAGATAACAGCAGCAGCGGGGCTGTGACACCGAGCGGCAGCACCAACTATGTGGATATTATTATGAACGCCGGAACCCAGTCGGGAGTCAATCCCTACGTTTTGGCAGCTATGATTATCCAGGAACAGAGTTCAAGCGGAACCGGCGGCAGCATTACCGGAACAGAAGCAGGCTATGAAGGCTATTATAATTTCTTTAATATAGAGGCATATCAGTCAGGCAGTATGTCTGCCGTACAGAGAGGGCTCTGGTGGGCGTCTCAGTCAGGCAGCTATGAGAGACCATGGAATTCCCCTGAAAAATCAATTTTGGGCGGAGCTCTTTATTATGGTAATAATTACGTAAAAGTTGGACAGGATACATTTTATCTGAAGAAATTCAACGTACAGGGGAATAATCTCTATAAGCACCAGTATATGACGAATATACAGGGCGCGGCTTCGGAGGGGGCGGTCTATGCGAAGGCATATAACGACGAGATGAAGCAGACTGCGCTGGAGTTTAAGATACCGGTCTATAACAACATGCCGGATAACGCGTGCAGCCAGCCGACTACAGACGGCAATCCGAATAACAAGCTGTCGAATTTAAGCGTGGATGGATTTGTTATGACGCCAACCTACAACAGAGATACTCTGGAGTACAACTTAATTGTCGATCCTTCCGTTTCCAGTATTACTGTCAATGCCAGTGCCATCGATGGAAAGGCAACCGTGAATGGTTCCGGAACAATCCAGCTGCAGAGCGGCGCCAATGATGTGCGGATCGCCGTAACGGCCCAGAACGGCAGTGTCAGAGAGTACGTGGTTCATGTGGTTCGTCAGGATAACGGACCGACGTATTCCTCCTCTGTCGGAGGAAGCACCGGCGGAAGCAGCGGTTCATCGGCAGGCCCGGGCGGCGGAGAAGTAGGCCCTGGCGTAAGCAGCGGACCGGGCGTATCGGATCCGTCTTCCGGCGGCAGTGCGGGAACACCAGGCGGAAGCAATATCTCAATCGCTCCGGATGGTTCTAACTAAACGTAAGTAAGGAGATTTCTATGAAAATAAAACTGAAACGACTGATGGCCGGCCTTATGCTGGTCTGCATGCTGGCAGTTATGGGACCATTCGGACAGATGGTCTCCTGGGCTGCCAATACAAGAATTGCATTTTCCGACCCATCGGTCATGGTGGGCAACGAAGTGACGGTAACGATGAAGATTACCAGCGATTCCGCGTTGGGCAAGGCGGATGTCATGCTGGCCTACGATTCGGCCGCACTGGAATTTATAAGCGGCAACGGCGCGAACGGGGGAGCCGGAGCGTTGAAGCTTCAGGACACCACGGACGCTGCCGATCAGAAATCCTTTAGCTTTACTTTGAAGTTTAAGGCTCTGAAGGCGGGAAACACACAGATTTCCGTGACGTCCCAGGAGATTTACGATGCGGATTCCCAGATCGTAACGGTGGATAAGCAGGGCGGTTCCACTGTCAAGGTGACTTCCCCGGCCTCCTCCTCCAAGGATGCCGCGCTCAAGTCTCTGAAGATATCACCAGGCGAGCTGACTCCGGAATTTTCACCGGAGGTGGATAGCTACACGGCTTCCGTGGATGGCAGCACCGCAGATTTAGTCGTGAACGCAGTGGCGGCTAATGCAGGCGCCAGTGTGAAGCTTCAGGGTGACAAGGGCTTAAAGGCCGGAGAGAATCAGGTCGTGGTCAACGTTACGGCAGAGGATGGCCAGACCGTTAAGAACTACACAATCGTAGTGACGAAGGCGGAAGGCGGTGAGACGACACCGGGCGGAAGCAACGGAGCGGACGTATCCGCAGAATTTGGTGATGCCGCTGTGACGGTGAACGGTACGGAATATAAGGTGGCGGCCTCCTTCGACGAGTCAGCACTGCCGGAAGGCTTTGAAGCGAGCACCTATGATTATAAGGGAACGGAAGTTATGGCCGGAAAGGGTCTTGAAAAAGATCTGACTCTCCTGTATCTCCAGGATGCGGGCGGAAATGGCGGCTTCTACATCTATAACGCAGAAGCAGATTCCTGGTCACAGTTCGTCTCTGTGGAGACAAGCTCCAAGGCGATTGTTATCGTGCCGCTTGATGCGGGTATAACGGTTCCGGAAGGCTTCGAGGAACGACAGATCGATATCGACGGAATCCGTGTAACCGGCTGGGTACCGAAGTCTGAAGGCGATCCGCAGTACTGTCTGTTCTATGCGATGAACTGGAACGGAGAGAAGAACTTCTATCGGTATGATTTAACGGAAAAGACGATCCAGCGGTATTACGCTTCCGGCGTTTCCATGGATTCCTATAGCAAGATGAAAGAGGATTACAACAGCCTCGTTCGCGATTATAACCTGCAGCGGTATATCTTAATTGGTGTGGGTGTGCTGGCATTTATCCTTCTGATCGTGATTATCGTCCTTTTAAAACGGGGCGGCAATGGTTCTGACGGAGGTTTCCGGGAAGCCCGGCGCGGCAGAGATGAGGAGCCGGAAGGCTTCTTCACAGAAACGGAGAGCCAGGCAGGCCGTGTGCGCCGCTACAGCCGTGATGAGTTTGAAGGGGACGGGGAAGTGCCTCTGAAGGCACAGGAAGAACCGGAAGATGATGATTTCGAGATGGAAGACAGCCTCGATGATATGGAGAAAAAGCTGTCGGCCCATCTGGCGGAAGAAATAGAGCGGGACACAGCCGGACCGCAGAGAATCGCAAGAGAACAGACACCGGGCCGGCCACAGGCGAATGCAGCACCGCGTGTGCCGCAGGAACCAGGACAGGCTGTTAGACCACAGCAGGAGAGTCATGCTGGCAGACCGCAGGCAAACGCTGCACAGGCGGGAAGAGCGGCGAATGCGGGGCAGGCAGGAAGGCCGCAGGCGAATGTAGGACAGACAGGCAGACCGCAGGCGAATGCAGGGCAGGCAGACAGACCGCAGGCAAACGCTGCACAGGCAGGAAGAGCGCCGCAGGCGAATGCGGGGCAGGCAGGAAGGCCGCAGCAGAATGCAGGAGAGGAAGGCAGACCGCAGACAAA
Source organism: Hungatella hominis (assembly GCF_014288005.1). Taxonomy (NCBI): domain Bacteria; kingdom Bacillati; phylum Bacillota; class Clostridia; order Lachnospirales; family Lachnospiraceae; genus Hungatella; species Hungatella hominis. Next base: position 67,018 of record NZ_JACOPB010000004.1, on the reverse strand, counting down.
TGTATCTCAGCCGGGAAGACCACAGCCAGCGGCAAGACAGGCGGTCAGACCACTATCAAACGCAGCATCACAGCCGAAAGTCAATCAGCCAGACAGGCCACAGCAGTCCAGGCCGGATCCGGCAGTGCGGTATCCTGAGATAGAAGACGAAGATGATTTTGAATTTATGGATCTTGATGACTAATGGACAGGCAATGTTTTTATGAAATTTGGGTAAAGATAATTTTAGTATAGATTAGTGAAGGAGCTTTAAATCTGTTATATGACAGATTTAAAGCTCCTTCACTATTTTAAAGAAATATATCACTTGGGGGCAATGACAGCATAGAGAAATAATTATGCGCATTGAGACAGTTGACTGTATTTCTCATAAGAATTATTTATAAGATTTAGTCAATTACTTTTAAAGTAAAGCGGACACTGGTTTTCACATCGCACCAAGTTCCAACTTGTATTTTTTCAAAAGGATTAAGAATCTTTAAAGCAATTACTTCATATAAGCCGACTTCATCAGGTGCAATTAATTGTATATCACCATAAGCGGTTTTGTTTTTATCAAATGTAAATAATTTGTATTCAACACCATCGACAGGAGTCTGCTGAAAACCTATAGTTACTAGAAATAACACTTTTTCCGAGTTATCAGTTGATAGTCTATAAGTCAGATGAAATGGTTTGCCTTTTTTTACTTCGATCATTTTTGGTAATGAATTGATATTAATGTTTATAATATCGGCGCCGGCATCAGGTACCAAAAGCATGTTAAAGGTTCTGTCATCAATATGAGAAGGCTTATTATAGACAATCTTTTTATTTGAGAAATCAGCCTCTCCATCAAATGAAATATCATATACACTACCCATACCGTACCAGTCTGAAAGCTCTTCTAAATCTGCTGCATGAATGTTATGGCCAATTGAAAAGGATATAAGTAATTTGTGAGAGCCTGTTCTGTCAATTTCTTTAGGTAGAAAGAGTGGGAGTTCTATTTCATAGGAGTCATCTAAAGCAAAGGTATAAATATTATCGTAAATCCCATCAGCGGTAATTTTAAAAGGTATTTGTACATAATCATAAAATATAGTTAATACAAAATCTCTTTCCTTTCCATTATTATTAAATTTTATAGTAATTGGTTCATCCAGGTCAGTAATATATAATAACGAATTAGCTTTATTTAACTTATCATTTATTTTTTTATAACTATTGGAATTATACGCATCAATCCCCACACTGGTTTCCCAATCAGAATATCGACGATTATCCCATTTATGAATATAAACATTATTATTTTCATTATTTCGCTCACAGCTTACTAATAAAGGAAGAAAAAACGCTAAAACAATAACAATAAGACATTTTGAATCTTTAAAGTTCATTTTTATAATATACTCCTTTATACGAGCATGAGAGTTAACGCTGATTATCCTCGCTAACTCTCATGTCTAAATTTATGGATATTTAATAATATTATATATTAATAACTTTTTTTGACCGTTGTTGACTGTGAACCAGAAGTTTCTGTATCATGAATTATTCCAAGACCTTCCCATCTAATTCCTTCTTTTGGATTAGGATTATAGAGAGTGCCGGAATTGACACTTTCAGCATTAAAAGCATCATCATTTACAGCTTCTCCTGTATCGGGGATCTTTGTCTGAGCAGCAAGAAAATATGCAGTACCAGAATAGGTTGACACTTTTGTTGATGCTTTCTTCTTTGAACTGGTCATGGTTACTTTTCCCCAGGATGCTTTTGTTTTTCCATCAGAAGTGGTACTGACTGTTATGTCCATTCCATTTTCCATCATAGATGGATTTGCAGTGGTTCCTATATTTGCATAAGTCATAACAGGTGTTGCACTCATAGTCATTAATACGGCAAGCGATACTGATAATAATTTTTGTAATCTCATTTTTTCTCCTTTTCTTTTGCTTTAAAGTTTTTAGTGAATAACAATGAAGTTTAGTTTATCCTCCTTTCTTCGGGTTGCAGTATTCGATATAATTATAACCGCTTGCAACCTCACTATAATTTTAATAAATGCAGTTTGATGAATATTATAGAATGATAATAATATCAATCTATAGTTTTAATAGTACCCTCTACAAAGTAATGTAGAGGGTACTACATTTAAACAGGCATCCACTCTGTCTTCCAATAGCCATATGTAATTGACCATAATCTTTTTTCTTTCACACCATCAATATTTCTATAATACCATTTTGTAACTTCTGCTTTTGTTACATCTTTTTGCAACGCCACCTCTGGTTGCTTTAAAACGTTAGACGTTGATGCCCAACTGGGGAAAATGAGTAGCATACATATTACAGCGCTTAACATGGTTACTTTTACTTTTTTCATAATTACTCCTCCTTAATAATTTCCAATTCAGAATATGGTAATGTGTCTAATTCAGAAGCAGATAAATATCCATAGGGTTCATTGTTAATATATAACAGATAATCATTATTCGATAGTAAAATAAATGAATTTATTGTATTAATCTCAAGAATATGATCTGCCTCGTTCCTTTCTGGATAATAAGCTGGCTGAACTATAATAAAAAAGGAAGCTATGAATAAAACAAATACAAGACTATTGATAACTATACACTTTTCTGATCTCCAATAATTTTTTCTTCGCATAATAACCTGAAATCGTTGTTTTGTAATATCTTCGGTCTTATAATTAATAAAATTCATTACGCTTCGGGTCAAATAATTATCCGTATAACTTTTTGATTGCTTAATTACATGTAAAATTGTGCTTAAATAAGTGGCCTTCTCCTTTTGGTCCATATTCTCAGTGATATTATGATCACATCTAAGTTCGAGAAGATTGTCCACTTCATGTTGATATATATACATGAATGGATTCCACCAAAATATGTCTGTTAATATAGAAAAAAGAATTTTAATTGCTATGTCTCCGCCACGTATATGACATATTTCGTGTTTTATTATTAGGCGCATTTCATCGTCTGACACATGAAGCGGCGGAAGATAGATATATGGTTTTAAGATACCAGTAGCTTTTGGCACAGAAATATTCGGAGTTACAAATATTTCAACATTTTTAAAATAAATCTCTTTAGATATCCTATCTACTTGCTCATCATGAACCAATAAAATTTTTTTTATGTATCGAAACTCATTAAAATACAGGTAACAGTCCTTTAATATCATAAAGATAATTCCTGTTATCCAAATGATTAGAAGTATATATCCTAAACTATATTGATTGTTTAGTAACGGTATATGTAACATTTTTAATATACCTGGATATATTTTATTTGAATGAATGACAATTGCATTTACTGAGTCAAGCGGCAACAATATCCTGATTACTGAAAATATAAATAGTAATAGTAAACACCATTCACCATATTTCACCAGAAAGAAAAGACTATGTCTTAAAATTAAAATTAGAATCAGGCCAATATTAAAAAAAATTATAGCACTAACTATAGAATAATAACTGATACTAATTTTATCCATGTACTATTTAACCTCTCCTTTATATTTTTTTAATAACTCTTCTAATTCGAAAATATTTTCTTCCGACATTTTTGAATTATCAAAAAGAGCGGCGAATAGTTTTTTTAAACTGGTTCTCTTTATAATTGAGGCTAAATATTCTACGTAATATTCTTCACATCGATCGGTAGCTGTGAAGGTACGACCGTAGCCTTTTCCGGTTTTTACAAACCCCGATTCTTTAATAGCATTTTTTTTCAATAGGCTATTGATTAGAATGTGAATAGAACTGTCTTTCCAAGATTTATCTTTTGGAGATAGCTGCACTATTTCTGTTCCGGTTAATGGACGTTTTGCATTCCATAATACCTCAATTATTTCCAGTTCGCTTTTTGTTAAATCCATTGTATCACCTCCACTATATAGAATTATATCAACATTAATGTATAATGTCAATGTGTTTCAATACGCATTCTGTTTATCACTTTTAAAAAATATAGTATTATTTGGCGATAGACTAAAATAGTAGAGCTTTCATTGGTTCTTTTTAAGGAATGTCCGATGTAAATATATTACATATTGAAAAAACAATTCTTGTGTGCTATTATGTGTATAACAGATATAACGAAAGATGGTGAGTATATGATATTGCAAATCGATTTTAACAGTGATGAGGCAATTTATATCCAGCTTCGGAATCAGATCATTATTGGAATTGCCACGGAAACGATAAAGGAAGGGGATCCCCTGCCCTCCGTGCGCCAGATGGCTGACAATATAGGAATTAATATGCACACGGTGAATAAGGCGTACTCTGTCTTAAAGCAGGAGGGCTTTGTTAAGCTGGACCGCCGCAAGGGGGCGGTCGTGGCCCTGGACGTGGATAAGATGCGTGTCCTCGATGAGATGAGGAGAGATTTAAGCGTCGTGTTGGCCCGCGGGATATGCAAGAATGTTACCTGTGACGAGGTGCACCAGCTTGTGGATGAGATTTTCATGCTGTTTTCCAGAGGTCAGAAGGAGGAATAGCTGCTGCTGTCTGCTCCCTGCCTGGGGCTGCCGCCGTCTGGTCCGGCTCTGCCGGTTCCCTCCCGGCTCCCAGCTCCGGTTTCGGGCATAAGCAGTTCTAAACGTGCAGGATTTTTCTAAAAACCAGTGAAAATTCCCAAACTCGCTGCGCTCAGACAGGTGGGCATTTCCCCTGAACGAAAAATTCTGCGCGTTAAGAACTGCTAATACCCTGCAAAGTCACAGGGAGCCGGGAGGGAACCGGCAGAGCCGGACCAGACGGCGGCAGCCCCAGGCAGGGAGCAGACAGCAAGGAATAGCCGGAAGAATGGAGGTTACTTATGTTATGTGAGAGATGCGGAATTCGCGAAGCGAATATCCAGTATACAGAGGTAATAAATGGCGTGAAAAAGGAACACCATTTCTGTGCCCAATGTGCAAAAGAAATGGATTTTGGACCGTATTCCGCTATTTTTGACGGAGAATTTCCGCTGGGCAAGCTGCTGTCGGGACTCCTGGGAATCGAGGATACCAGCCGGGTGCCGGATAAGCTGCACCAGGTGGTCTGTCCGACCTGCAAGACCAGCTACGATGAATTTATCAAGAACAGCCAGTTCGGATGTGCCGACTGCTACAGTGTGTTCGGACCCCTGATGGAAGAGAGCTTAAAGCAGCTGCAGGGGAGCACCGCACATACGGGGAAGCGGCCGAAATATCAGAAGATTTCCTATAAAACGCCGGATTTAAAGGGCAGCGGGGATGAGACGGCGGGAGATGCCGTTTATGAACATGAAGAGGAGATTATGGAGCTGGATGCGAAGTTAAAAGAAGCGCTGCAGTTTGAAGACTATGAGACCGCGGCGGTATGCCGTGACAAGATCAGGGAATTAAAGAAAGGACATGAGACGAATGCTTAGATGGTTTGAAAAGACGGACGAAAAACGGCCGGGTGTCATCAGCAGCCGCATTCGTCTGGTGCGAAACTGGGAAGAGTATAAGTTCCCTGCCATGCTGGGGACACAGGAGAGCGAGGAGATGGTCCGCAGGCTGGAATTCGGGCTGAAGGATCTCTCGGAGGTGGAAGGCAGGAAATACGAATACGCCATGCTGGAGGAGCTGGAGGAACTGGACCGGGCGGCGCTGCGGGAGCGGAGAATCATAAACCGTGCCGCGGTGGAGAAGAAAGCCCCGGCGGGTATCATACTGTCTGAGGACGAGGATACCAGCATCCTGCTAAACGGCGACGATCACATCCGGCTTCAGCTTCTCTCTTCCGGGCTTCATCTGGAGGAATTATGGGAGCGGGCCGATGCCCTGGATGATTACATCAACGAACGGTTTCCTTATGCGTTTGACGACCGGTACGGCTACCTGACTTCTTTTCCGACGAATGTGGGAACCGGGATGAGGGCCTCGGTGGTGGTGCATCTGCCAATGCTGTCCTCGGGGCGGAAGTTTCCGGCTTTGATAGCCGACATGAGCCGGTTTGGGACGGCAGTCCGCGGCGTGTACGGCGAAGGGGAGGAGAATTTTGGCTCCCTCTATGAGATATCGAACCAGAAGACGCTGGGACAGAGTGAAAAGGAGATCGCCGATGTGGTGACGAAGGCGGCCATCCAGCTGACCAACCAGGAGATGACCGTCAGGAAGATGTCCCTCCAGCGGCGGCGCCTGGAACGGGAGGACGAGGTATATAAATCTTACGGTGTGTTAAAATATGCCAGGAGGCTTACGGCCAGAGACGGTATGATATTTTTGTCTCAGGTCATGGCCGGAGCGGCGGACGGGCTGCTTGTGATGAAGGAGCCGTGCTCCATCTACCGCCTCATGCTCGGCCTGCAGCCGGCGAATTTACAGAAGATATCCGACAGGCCGTTAAGCAAGGAAGAACTGGATATTGCGAGGGCGGAATTTATCCGTGGAGAATTGCCTGATTTAGAGTAAAGACGGTTTATTCCGTGAAACAACAAAGCATACGAGCTGAACGGAGTGCTCATAACAAGGAGGACAGACTGACATGATAGACAGATTTACAGCAAAGGCCAGAGAGTCAATTAATCTGGCCGTCCAGGCGGCGGAGGAGCTGGGCCACAGCTACGTGGGAACCGAGCATCTGCTGATTGGACTATTGGAGGAAGGCGGCGGTGTGGCCGCCAGGGTGCTTTCCGAGAACGGTGTTAAGAAAGAGAAGGTGATCAGCCTTGTGAGCCAGCTCATCTCTCCGGACCAGACGGTCCGTATGGAGGAGAGCGGTTATACACCCAGCGCCAGAAGAGTGCTGGAGAACAGCTACAAAGAGGCGGTGCGTTTTAAGGCCAGACTGATCGGTACCGAGCATCTGCTGATTTCCATTATCCGGGACAACGACTGCGTGGCTTCCAGGCTGCTCAATACCATCGGCATCAGCATCCAGAAGCTCTATATTGACGTTCTGGCGGCCATGGGAGAGGACGCTCCGGCCAACAAGGAGGAGCTGTTAAAGGGAGCCAAGACAAAGGGCAGTACGCCCACACTGGACAGCTACAGCCGTGATCTGACGGAGCTTGCCAGGGCGGGAAAGCTGGATCCGGTGATCGGACGCGAGACGGAGATCAAGCGTCTGATTCAGATCTTAAGCCGTAGGACGAAGAACAACCCGTGTCTGATCGGTGAGCCGGGAGTCGGTAAGACGGCGGTGGTGGAAGGCCTCGCCCAGATGATTATCGAGGGAAATGTGCCGGAAACCATTGCGGAGAAACGCGTTCTGACGCTGGACTTATCCGGTATGGTGGCCGGATCCAAATACCGCGGTGAGTTCGAGGAGCGAATCAAGAAGGTGATAGCGGAGGTGATGGAGGACGGAGAAGTCCTTCTGTTCATCGATGAGATCCACACGATCATCGGCGCGGGAGGCGCGGAGGGCGCCATTGACGCCTCCAATATCTTAAAACCATCCCTGGCCAGAGGCGAGCTTCAGCTTATAGGCGCCACCACTATCGAGGAGTACCGCAAGTATATTGAAAAGGACTCCGCCCTGGAACGCCGTTTCCAGCCGGTTACCGTGGAGGAGCCGTCGGAGGAGGAGGCCATAGCCATCTTAAAGGGCTTAAGAGGCCGCTATGAGGCGCACCACCATGTGACGATCACCGATGCGGCGCTTACGGCCGCAGTGAAGCTTTCCGCCAGGTATATCAACGACCGGTTCATGCCGGATAAGGCCATCGACGTAATCGATGAGGCAGCTTCCAAGGTACGCCTGACCGCGTTTGTGGAGCCGCCCGAGATCAAGGAGCTGGAGAAAGAGATCGAGAAGCTGGAGGATCAGAAGGAAGCCGCAATCCGGGACGAAGCGTATGAGAAGGCGGGCACCATCAAGAAGAAACAGGAAAAGAAGAAAGAGAAGATCGATAAAATTCGTGAGAAATGGCAGAAGGATAAAGACACCAAGAAGCAGGTGGTCGACGAGGAAGAGATCGCCGATGTCGTCTCCAGCTGGACCAAGATTCCCGTAAGAAAGCTGGAGGAAGGGGAGAGCCAGAGACTGAAAAACCTGGAATCCATTCTCCACGAGCGTGTGATCGGCCAGGAGGAGGCGGTTACAGCCGTTGCAAAGGCGATCCGCCGCGGCAGGGTAGGGCTGAAGGATCCGAAGCGTCCCATCGGCTCATTCCTGTTCTTAGGGCCTACCGGTGTCGGAAAGACAGAGCTGTCCAAGGCACTGGCGGAGGCCATGTTCGGCACCGAGAACGCGCTGATCCGCGTCGATATGTCGGAGTACATGGAGAAGCACAGCGTCTCCAAGATGATCGGTTCCCCGCCAGGCTATGTGGGCTACGACGAGGGCGGCCAGCTCAGCGAAAAGGTGCGGAGAAATCCGTATTCCGTCATTCTTTTCGATGAGATTGAGAAGGCGCATCCGGATGTATTCAACATCCTCCTGCAGGTTCTCGACGACGGGCATATCACGGACGCGCAGGGACGTAAGATCGATTTTAAGAACACGGTTATTATCATGACGTCGAATGCGGGCGCGGAGAGCATCATTTCCCCGAAACGTCTGGGCTTCGGAGCGGTCGCCGATGAGAAGGCGGACTACAAGGTGATGAAGGACCGTGTGATGGAGGAAGTAAAGCATTTATTCAAGCCGGAGTTTATCAACCGTATCGATGAGATCATTGTCTTCCATCCGCTTAACAAGGGCCATATGAAGGACATTGTCACCATTATGCTGAAGGAAATCATGAAGCGGACGAAGGAACAGATGAACATCACACTCTCCGTGGATGAAGCTGCAAAAGAGTTCCTGATTAACAAGGGATATGATGAAAAATACGGTGCAAGGCCGTTAAGACGTACCATTCAGAGCAGTCTTGAGGATAGGCTGGCAGAGGAAATTCTGGATGGAGCGGTGAAAGAAGGGGATGAAGTTCTGGTGAGCCAGGGAGAATCGGAGTTAAAATTTTCTGTTCCCGAGCTCATAAAGAACTAGCCATTTGATTTGATTTCGTGTATAATGATGACAAGCGAAATCATTAAAGAGCGCTTCGCAAAAAGGATAAGTAAACAAGAATACTAGGAGGGCGTACAGATGCCGGTAATTGAAGAATTAATCCGCACAGAGCAGGATGGAACAATCAGTTTTGGTAATTACAAGTTAAGCACAAAGTCAAAATTACAGGATTTTGAGCACGATGGTGATTTATATAAAGTAAAGACGTTTTATGAGATTACGAAACTGGAGCGCAACGGCATGTTTGTCTATGAGTCCGTGCCGGGAACCGCTGTGGAACATTTTACCGTTTCGAACAACGGCGTGGAGTTTTCCGTCGAAGGAGACAAGGACGCGCAGCTGACCATTCAGCTGGAGGATGATACCGAATATGAGGTATTCGTGGACGACGCGGCAGTGGGAAGCATGATGACCAACATGAGCGGTAAGCTGTCTGTCAGTGTGGAACTGAACGAGGAAGAACCTGTGTCTGTTAAAGTCGTAAGAAGATAAAATCAGAATGGCAGAAAGAGGCTGGCGGTTTACCAGCCTCTTTTTTAGTAGGAAAGGAGCAGCATGGCAAAAGCGAAAGCGACATCATTTTTCTGCAAAGAATGCGGATACGAATCGCCCAAATGGCTGGGACAGTGTCCCGGATGCAGGCAGTGGAACACCTTTGTGGAAGAGCTGACGGCGAAGAAGGAACCGGCGGCGAAGAGAGGTCTTGGAGCTTCCTATGGGAACGGCCAGGGCGGCGCAGGGGAAGGCGGCTTGTCAAAGATCAGGCCTTCCTATCTATCGGAGATATCGCTGGATGAACAGGACCGCATGCAGACCGGATACGAGGAACTGGACCGGGTGCTGGGCGGCGGCGTGGTGAGGGGCTCCCTTGTTCTGGTGGGCGGAGACCCGGGAATCGGCAAGTCTACTCTGCTCCTGCAGGTGTGCAGGAATCTGGCCGCGTCGGGACAGAAGGTGCTCTATATTTCGGGCGAGGAATCGTTAAAGCAGATCAAGCTGAGGGCCAACCGGATCGGGACTGTGACAGGGGAACTGAAATTTCTCTGTGAGACGAATCTCGATACGATCGAGGGCGCCATCTCCGGGGAGAAGCCGGATGTGGTGATTATTGACTCCATTCAGACCATGTTTCGGGAAGAGGTGACTTCGGCTCCCGGCAGCGTGGGGCAGGTGCGGGAATCCACGAATCTCCTGCTCCAGATCGCAAAGGGAGTGGGAATCGCCATTTTCATCGTAGGTCATGTGACGAAGGAAGGCGTGGTGGCCGGCCCGAGAGTATTGGAACACATGGTGGACACGGTGTTATATTTCGAGGGGGACAGAAGCGCCTCCTACCGGATTATCCGCGGTGTGAAGAACCGTTTCGGCTCCACTAACGAGATCGGCGTCTTTGAAATGAGGGAAAGCGGGCTGGAAGAGGTAAAGAACCCGTCGGAATACATGCTGAGCGGCCGGCCGGAGGACGCGTCAGGCGCCGTGGTAGCCTGTTCCTTAGAGGGGACGAGGCCGGTGCTTTTAGAGGTGCAGGCGCTTATAACGCCTACTCTGTTCGGTATGCCCAGGAGAACGGCCGCGGGCACGGACTATAACCGGGTAAACGTGCTGATGGCGGTGCTGGAAAAGCGGTGCCACTATGAGCTATCCCGGTATGACGCCTACGTGAATATTGCAGGCGGCCTGCGGATGAATGAGCCGGCCCTGGATCTGGCCATCGTCATGGCCGTGATCTCCAGCTTAAAGGACAAGCCTGTGAACCCGAGAACGATTATCTTCGGTGAAATCGGCCTGGCCGGTGAGGTGCGCGCCGTTCCCATGGCGGAACAGCGGGTGAATGAGGCGAAGAAGCTGGGATTCGAGACGTGTATACTCCCGAAGACCTCACTGGACAAGATGAGGAAGATGGAGGGAATCCGCATGGTCGGAGTGGAAAATATCCGGGAGGCGATTTCACTGCTGTAAGAGTGATAAATAGAGTGGGGACTGCCATTGCGGCAAAACCTGTAATGGCAGTGCATCAGTCATCACCATAATAATGAAAGAGTGGAAAGCTGGTATGAGAGTCGGAATTCTGTCGGATACCCATGGCCTTTTACGGCCGCAGGTAAAAGACATATTAAAGACGTGCGATGTAATTTTACATGGCGGCGATATAAACAGAGAAACCATTATAAAAGAACTGGAAGCCTTTGCGCCCCTCTATGTGGTGCGCGGCAATAACGATAAGGAGTGGGCGGAGGGGATGCCGGAGGAATTGAGCTTCTCTCTGGAGGGCGTGTCATTTTACATGGTCCACAATAAAAAAGGGGCTTCCCACGAAAGCGTATCCGGCGCCGATGTGGTTGTGTATGGCCATTCCCACCGCTACGACGAACGGGTCATCGACGGCACGCTCTGGCTGAATCCGGGAAGCTGCGGTCCGAGACGGTTTCACCAGCCCATCACCATGGCGGTAATGACCATCGAAGGCAGAGCATACCAGGTGGAAAAGCTGGAATTTGCCCATGAGGAAGCGGGAGGAGCAGGTATATGAGTGAGCGGCCCAGGCTGGACAGAACCCTGGATGGGAAGACCTTTAGAAGCTACTATTATCTGAAGGAAGAGCTGACGGCATTTTGCCGGGAAAACGGGCTGCCTGTCTCCGGCGGCAAGATCGAGATTACGGAGAGAATCGCCTGTTTCCTCGATACGGGAGATGTGCTCCCGGTTTCTGCAAAGACAAAGAGCAGGCCGGAGGTGGGAGAGATCAGCGAGGATAAAAAGATCGAACCTGATTTCGTGTGCAGTGAAAAGCACAGGGCCTTTTTTCGAAAAGCCATCGGCAGTGGATTTTCCTTTAACGTGTCCTTTCAGAAATGGCTGAAAAGCAACACCGGTAAAACCTACGGAGAGGCCATAGATGCTTACGGCCAGATTATGGAGGAGAAGAAGAAAGGAAAGACAACGATCGACCGGCAGTTCGAGTACAATACGTATATCCGGGATTTCTTCGCGGACAATGAAGGACGCACCCTGGATGAGGCGATTCGGTGCTGGAATTATAAAAAAGGGATTCAGGGACACAACCGTTATGAAAAATCAGATTTATCAGCACTTTCATGAGGAACAGGAGAAGTCATGCAGATAAGGAAAATGAGAATCGAGGATTATGAAAACGTCCGCAGGCTGTGGATGAGCACTCCCGGGATGGGACTGAATGATGTGGACGATTCCGAGGCGGGGATCGGCAGATTCCTGATGCGCAATCCCAATACGTGCTTTATCGCTGTCAACGGCGATGAGGTAGCCGGTGTTATCCTAAGCGGACACGACGGACGCAGAGGCTATGTCTATCATACCGCGGTGGCGGCTAAGGAGCGGAACCGGGGAATAGGAAGCACTCTGGTGCAAAAAGCGATGGACGCTCTGGAGAACGAGGGGATCAGCAAGGTAGCTCTGGTGGTATTTGACCGGAATGAAACCGGGAATAAATTCTGGGAAAAACGTGGATTTACGGTGAGAAACGATCTGGTTTACCGGAACAAAGCCGTGAAAGAAATGGTCAGGATCGATACGTGATTCGGGAAAGTATGGCCTGTCCGGCATCACCCCCCTGTCAAGTAGACAGGCTGAATATCTAAAGCAAAGTACAGATTAACGATCACACAGATTTGTGTGGTCGTTTTTTTATGCACTCCATTTCTCTATATATTTCTCAATTCTCTTATTGGTAGGAATTGGATATTCTTAAATTATCTCAGACTGTAACGCTTCATTCCTTACTTCCAATGGTGTTTTACAATGATATCTATCGCCTGGCATATGGAAAGTGCTCCTTCATGATGCGGATAAAGCTCTTTAGCATCTCGTTTCCCTGAAGCGTCTTATAATACGCCCCGAAGGAGAGCGGCTCCAGCCCGGCTACGGGAATCCGGATGAGGGAGGGATCCGGGGGAATCAGCAGATCCGGGAGTACAGAGATGCCGTAGCCGGCCTTTACCAGGACCGTCTCGGCTTCACTGGATTCGCAGAAGTAGAAGTCAGAAGGTGAACGGCCGCCCATCAGCTGCCCCTGGAACTGGGCGACAGCAGCCGGCGTCTTGGCCGGATCGTTTAAGACCAGTTTTTCCTTTTCTAAATCCGCCACCGTCACGGTTTCCAGGGCAGACAGGGGATTGTCCCGGGAGCAGACACAGGAGATGGTGACCTTCCGCAGCTCTTTGTAGAATCCGGGTACTTTTCTGGAGTCAGGCTCCTGAAATCCGATGACCGTATCCACCTCTTCCTCCTCCAGAAGACGGTAGAGCTGCCGGAACGGTACGACGCGAAGCTCCGGATGCACCGTTGGACAGGAGGCGGCCAGCAGGCGGAGAACATCGGCCAGAAGGAACATGTGGGAGTAGCTGTGGCAGCCGATGGAGAACAGCTGTATTTCCTGTTCCAGGGGATTCTCGAACCGTTTTGTGGCCCGGATGGTCAGGGCGAGTATGTTCCTGGCGTCGTTTAAAAAGAGCGTGCCTTCCTGTGTCAGGTTCACCGTGCGGGTGGTGCGCACGAAGAGCTTCACATTCAATTCTGTCTCCAAGGAGTGGATCTGATGCGTGACGGCCGGCTGGGTGATGCTTAACTGTTCCGCGGCTCTGGCAAAGCTCAGCGTCTCCGCGACAGCCAGAAAGCAGGAAAGTTGAAAGGTATTCATGGATTTACCTCCTCTGATTAATAAAAGTATTTTATTAATGATAACATTTTTTGAATTCACTTACAAGGGAAAATCGAGTAGAATCATTCGTAACCGGTCTGTTAACCATGAAACAGTTAGGGACCGAATAATCAGAAAGGAGTTAGAAAAGGCATGTATGAGAGTAATATCATCTGGCTTTTGAAACAGTTGAATATTTCCCTGGACCAGTATGGAAGGGAGGAGATGAAGAGTGAGGATATTACTCCGTCACAGGGCTGGGTACTGAATTATCTGTTCTCCTGCGGGGAACAAGCCACGTATGCCACGGATATCCACGCGGAATGTGGGATTTCCAGAGCCGCGATCTCTTCCATGCTCAAGGGGCTGAAGAAGGGCGGTTATATCGAGATGAGGGCGGTCTCCGGTGACGACCGGAAGAAACGGATCACCCTGACTGCGAAGGCGTACAGGGCCAGAAAGACGATCGAGAGTGTCCTGAAACGGCAGATGGAGCGGCTATGCAGCGGGCTCTCCGGGGAAGAACTGGAGCTCTTTACATACACCTTGAACAGAATGATTTCAAACATAAAAACAGATTGTGTAAAGGAGGAATAACTATGATAAAAACACTGCTTAAGCAGGTGAAACAGTATAAAAAGGAGTCGCTGCTGACTCCGCTGTTTACCGCGCTGGAGGTGCTGATGGAGGTGCTGATCCCGTTTATAACGGCTTCCATCATAGATAAGGGAATCGAACAGGGGAACATCGGCCAGGTGTATTTCTACGGAGGGCTGATGCTCATTATGGCATTTTTAAGCCTTCTGTCCGGTGTTCTGGCGGGGAAATATGCGGCAGCGGCCTCGTCGGGATTTGCCTGTAATTTGAGAGACGGAATGTATGAAAACATCCAGAGATTTTCATTTTCAAACATCGACAAGTACAGTACAGCCGGCCTGGTTACCCGAATGACGACCGACGTCACTAATGTACAGAACTCTTACCAGATGATACTGAGGATTGCGGTGAGGGCGCCGTTAATGCTGGTATGCAGCATGGCCATGTGCTTCTTAATCAATGTAAGACTGAGCCTGATTTTCCTGGCGGCCATTGTGGTTCTGGCGGCTGCGCTGGGGCTGATCATGACCAGGACGACAAAAATCTTTGACGAAGTGTTCCGCAAATACGACGACTTAAACGCCAGTGTGCAGGAAAATGTATCCGCCATCCGCGTGGTCAAGGCGTTTGTGAGGGAAGAACATGAAAATAACAAATTCACAAGGGCCGCAGAAAATCTATACCGCCTGTTTGTGAAGGCGGAGGGCCTTCTGGCTCTCAACAACCCGGTGATAATGCTGGTGGTCTACGGCTGTATCATCTCCCTGTCCTGGTTCGGCGCGAAGTTCATCGTCGTGGGCGGACTGACGACAGGAGAGCTGACCTCCATGTTCAGCTACGTTATGAGCGTTCTGATGTCCCTGATGATGCTGTCCATGATCTTCGTCATGGTGACAATGAGTGCGGCCAGCGGAAGGCGTATCGCTCAGGTGCTGGATGAGAAGGCGGATTTGACGAACCCGGAGAATCCCCTTATGAGCATTCCTGACGGAAGTATTTCCTTCAGCCACGTGAGCTTTTCCTATAAGCACGGAAGCGGGGAAGAGACACTTCATGACATCGACTTACAGATCAGGCCGGGTGAGACCATCGGTATCATCGGCGGTACCGGAAGCGGAAAAACCAGTCTGGTGAACTTAATCAGCCGTCTCTATGATGTGGACAAAGGCGTCGTCCGCGTAGGCGGAAATGATGTCCGCTGCTACGATATGGAAGTGCTGAGAGACCAGGTGGCTGTCGTACTGCAGAAAAATGTCCTGTTTTCGGGAACGATTCTCGACAACCTGCGCTGGGGCAGGGAGGACGCCACCTGGGATGAATGCAGGGAAGCGTGCCGCCAGGCGTGTGCAGACGAGTTTATCGAACAATTTCCGGATCAGTATGAAACCTGGATTGAACAGGGAGGCAATAACGTCTCCGGAGGGCAGAAACAGAGGCTCTGTATAGCGCGGGCGCTGTTAAAGAAACCGAAGATCCTGATTCTGGACGATTCTACCAGCGCGGTGGATACCGCTACGGACGCGAAGATCCGTAAGTCCTTCGTGCAGAAGATCCCCGGCACCACCAAGCTGGTGATCGCCCAGAGAATCTCCAGTGTGCAGGATGCGGACCGGATTCTGGTGCTGGATGACGGCCGGATCAGCGGATTCGACACCCATGAGAATCTGTTGAAGACAAATGAGATTTACTGTGAAATCTATGAGACGCAGATGAAGGGCGGCGGGGACTTTGACCAGCCTTTGACTGCGGCAGAGACCGGAAAGGATGGTGTGAGAGTATGACAGAAGAGAGAACGGGGACGAAGGGCCAAAAGAGAGATACAAAAATGCTGTGCCATGTCATGAAACGGATCCTGTGCTATATGCTGAAAAATTATAAATTTTCGTTTTTTATGGTGGTAGTCTGTATTCTGGGTGCGGCCCTGGCCACACTTCGCGGCACGCTGTTTATGCAGAGCCTGATCGATGACTACATTGTGCCCCTTACGAGTGCCCGGACACCGGATTTTTCATCACTGGCAGCCGCCCTGGGGTCACTGGCAGTCACCTACGGGCTGGGCGTTGTGTGTGCCTATGCCTACAACCGGATTATGGTCAATGTGAGCCAGGGAACCATGAAAAAGCTGAGGGTGGAGCTGTTTACCCACATGGAGTCACTGCCTGTGAAATACTTCGACACTCATGCACACGGCGACATTATGTCTGTCTATACCAATGATGTGGATACCTTAAGACAGCTGATCAGCCAGAGCATTCCGCAGGTGGTAAATTCAACCGTCACCATCGTGACAACGCTGGTCAGCATGATCGTGCTGGACATTCCGCTGACCGCGGTGACGCTTATCATGACGGGGCTCATGCTGTTTGCCACATCGAAGCTGGGCGGCAAATCAGCGGCTTATTTTATCCGGCAGCAGAAAGATCTGGGAAACGTCAACGGTTACATCGAGGAGATGATGGATGGGCAGAAGGTGGTCAAGGTGTTCTGCCATGAGGAGAAGAGCCTGGAGCAGTTCCGCCGGATCAATGAGGAACTGCGGGAGAGCGCCAATCTGGCCAACAAGTTTTCGAACATCATGATGCCTGTCAACGCGAACCTTGGAAATATCAGCTATGTGCTTTGTGCGGTCGTCGGCGCGGTCATGGCGCTGGGCGGCTATTGGGGGCTGACGCTGGGAACGCTGGTTTCATTTTTAACGCTCAATAAGAACTTTACGCAGCCTGTGACCCAGATCAGCCAGCAGATGAACAGCATCGCCATGGCCATGGCCGGAGCGGAGCGTATTTTCCGAATGCTGGACGAAGAGCCGGAGGAAGATCACGGCTATGTGGAACTGGTCAACTCGGATATGACGCCTGACGGCAGCATCACGGAAACAAAGGAGAGAACCGGCATGTGGGCGTGGAAGCACCCCCACAAGGAGGATGGGACCGTTACCTATACAAAACTGGAAGGCGATGTGACGTTCAACGATGTGGATTTTGGCTACGACGACAACAAGATCGTACTGCATGGCATCAGGCTTTACGCCACGCCAGGACAGAAGATCGCGTTTGTCGGAAGCACGGGAGCCGGAAAAACCACCATCACCAACTTAATCAACCGGTTCTATGACATTCAGGATGGAAAGATCCGCTATGACAACATCAATATCAATAAGATTAAGAAGCCGGATTTAAGGCGGTCCATGGGAATGGTCCTTCAGGATACCCATTTGTTTACCGGAACCGTTATCGATAACATCCGGTACGGACGTCTTGATGCGACGGATGAGGAGTGTATCGCGGCCGCGAAGCTGGCCAATGCCCATGGCTTTATTAAACGCCTTCCGGATGGCTATGATACCATGCTGACCGGAGATGGGGCGAACTTAAGCCAGGGCCAGCGGCAGCTTCTCTCCATTGCCAGGGCCGCGGTTGCAGACCCGCCTGTGCTGATTCTCGACGAGGCCACCTCCTCCATCGATACGCGCACCGAAACGCTGGTGCAGGAAGGCATGGACCGGCTCATGAGGGGGAGAACCACATTTGTGATCGCCCACAGGCTGTCTACCGTGCGCAATTCAGACTGCATCATGGTTCTGGAACAGGGCAGAGTTATCGAGCGGGGAACCCATGAGGAACTGATCGGGGAAAGGGGCCGGTACTACCAGCTGTATACCGGAAATGCGATCGGATAACCGGACTGGGCCGGTGCCTGGCACATCTGGGCCGTATCTGGCATATTGCCGGAACTTTTTTACAAATCGTTTGCCCGTTATACCTTTAAGTATTATAATGGTCAGTAAGGAGGGGCAAAATGATCGAAAATGTTGAAAAAGCAAAGAATCACGCGCCGGAAAAGACGGGGCGAAAGGAAAAACGGGCGACCATATCCGGAAAGATTAATAAGCGCCTGATCAGCATCCTGTTCCCGGCGCTGGCAGTTCTGATTTTTGTTACCTGCTATATCGCCGCACTGGCGGTTACCAACCTGAGCTATCAGGTGACCGAGGGCCAGACGAAGAATGCGGTGGACACGGTAGATGAGTTCTTTAACGGCAAGAAGAGCGCCGTGGGAATTTTAAGCTATAATGAAGAGCTTCGCCGGCTGCTGGAAGAGGCGCCGACCGCGGAGCAGATTGCCGGGGCGCCGGGGAAAGAGGCGGCGGTTACGCTGCTGGAGCGGGCCTACGACACCATGGTTTCTGACGGAGTACAGGCCGTATGGCTGGCCGGAATCGGCAACGACACGTATCTGATGCAGACCGGAGAGGCGTGGACCGCCGATCTGGCCGGTATCGACTGGGACGAACAGGTTCTGGAGACGATGGGGCCGGTTGTGACGGATCCGTTTCTCGATCCGGTTACCGGAAAGATGGTTATCTCCGTCGTGGCCCCGGTTCTCTCTCTGGATGACAGCAGTATCACCGGATACGTTGGATTTGACGTGTTCCAGGACCATTTTTCACAGCTGCTCCAGGATATCAGAATCGGAAAGGGCGGCACGCTGGAACTGGTTACCGGCGATGAGTCCCTGGTATACAGCTTCGATGCCAGCCTTATTAACAGGACGGTGGATGAGGTGGATAATCTGAGTCAGGAATATATAGACGGTATCCAGAACCAGTATACCGGCGCCATGACTTATACATATGAAGGTAAAAAGTATTACTCCATCTTTGCAAAGAGCGAAGCAACGGGATGGGCCACAGTCGGAAGCATACCGGTGGAGGAGATCAACGCCCCCAGAAATCAGCTGATCGCGGTCATGGTGGTGATCTCGGTTCTCATACTGATCGCAGTTATGGTCATAGTGATCAGGCTGGTAAGGAAACTTCTTTCTCCGCTTTACGACATTGCGGTCAAGGTGGAAGGCTTTTCCAGGGGAGATTTCAGCGTGGATCTGAAGAACGACAGCGACGATGAGATCGGCCTGCTGGCTGCCAGTGTGAGGGGGACCATCCAGTCTCTCAAGGACATGATCTCCAATGCGACAACGGTCCTCGCAGAACTCTCTGACGGAAACCTGCGCCTTACGGTAGACGGTGTCTATGAGGGAGAATTCGGGAAGATCAAGGAGGCGCTGGAGGAAATCGCTGCTTCCTTAAATGATACGCTGGGGCGGATCTACGAGAGTGCCGATCAGGTATCTGAAGGGGCAGCACAGCTATCCTTCGGAGCCCAGTCCCTCTCACTGGGAGCGGCCGAGCAGGCGGGAGCCATCGAGAATCTGGCTGCGGCCATTCATGAGGTCTCCAACCAGGTGGATCATAATGCGGGGAATGCGAAGGCGGCCAGCGATAAGTCGAAGGAACTGGGCGGTGAGATTCTGGAGCAGAACCAGCAGATGAAGAAGCTGATTGCGGCCATGGACGAGATCAGGAAGAATTCCGGAGAGATCGGGGAGATCATCAGGGTTATTGAAGACATCGCGTTTCAGACGAATCTGCTGGCGCTGAACGCGGCCGTGGAAGCGGCAAGGGCCGGTGACGCGGGCAGAGGCTTTGCCGTAGTAGCGGAGGAGATCCGCAGTCTGGCCGGAAAGAGCGCCGAGGCGTCGAAGAGCACTGCGGCGCTGATCGAAAAGTCGGTCAGATCCGTGAAGCACGGGGCAGGGATCGCGGACACGGCGGCCCAGGCACTGGAAACCGTGGCCCAGGAATCCGTGAAGATGACCGATACGGTCGACCGGATATCGAAGGCATCGGCGGAACAGTCCCGCTCCATTACCGAGATTACCAGGAACATCACTCAGATTGCCTCCGTGGTGCAGACCAATTCGGCGACAGCGGAGGAGAGCGCAGCGGCCAGCGAGGAATTGTCGAGTCAGGCGCAGCTGCTGAAGGACTATGTCTCCAGGTTTCAGCTGGATAAATAAGCTTTGAGATTCAGCCTTAACACGGGGGACTGCCGCCGGCAGTCCCCCGTTTCTGGATAAACTTTCGAATTTTTGTATTTTTTATAAAAAACTGTTGCAATTTAAAAACAGGTATGCTATACTCTCATAGTGTTCAGATGAAACATGAATGAAACAAGCCATAGGGGAATAGTTCAATGGTAGAGCAACGGTCTCCAAAACCGTAAATGGGGGTTCGAGCCCCTCTTCCCCTGCTCAGTAAAAAGTGTGAATGGATAAGAAAAAGCTGGAAAGTCCTTGATCAGTAAGGAGTTCCGGCTTTTCTTTTTTTGCGGAGTAAGAGTGGCATACGCATTCTTTATGCTTCCCTTTGAATACCGGATGTGTTATAATCTTAAAAAGAATATATGTTCGGGCTGAAGACCACTTTATGATGAGGTGCCTATATGAAAAAAGCGATACTATACAAGATCAGTTATTTGGTTGAAGTGGATGAAGAAGAGGTCAGCGACCACAAGGGAAAAGAGAAGTTCTGGAAGCTGGCGTGGGGCAAACTGCCGGAGCAGGAGATTGTGCTGGATGATCAGCATAAGGCGGAATGGCAGTCAACCAGCACGATTTATCTGGATCCGCTGACGATGAACTGCGGCCAGTGCGCGAAGTGTCATGGCTGGACCACGGACCGGGAGAAGCCTGATCCGATCCGGGGATTGTCGAACGGAGCGACGGTGAACGGCGAGCTGCTCTGTGACGAGTGCCTGCCGGAACATCACCCATGGGCTTTTTGAGACTGTGAAGCGCCCGAAATCGGTTGCTGTTAATCCCCCTGGGGAATATAATATACTAAATGAATTCGTATTTGCACAAAACAGCCGGGAGGAACTATGGGAGATATCTATCTGATTTCTGACACACATTTTGGTGATTCGGGGGCCATCCTCAGATATGAGGGAAGACCCTTTCAGGATGGAAGAGAAATGAATGAACAGATGATCGAGAACTGGAACCGTGTGGCCGGAGCGGAGGACACGGTGTACCATCTTGGGGATTTTGCCTGCTACTTAAGCAGGGAAGAGATTAAGGAGATTGCGAACCGCTTAAACGGGAGAAAGATACTAATTGCCGGTAATCATGACCGGATGTTCACGACCAGGGACTGGCTGGACTTTGGCTTCGATGAGGTGTATTTTCTTCCTGCCGTGCTGGAGGATTTTTACATCCTGTCCCATGAGCCTGTGTATGTGAATATCAACAGCCCTTACGCCAATATCTTCGGTCATGTACATGGGAATCCCATGTACCAGGACGTATCCGCCAGGAGCTTCTGCGCCTGTGTGGAGCGGATTGGTTACGCGCCTGTCCCCTTCGAATCGGTGAAGCAGGCGATTCGGGATCAAAACAGGTAGAGGAGTGTTTTTTACCGGCATGTCCCTGTAATGCGGACAGTTGTGCGGGGAGGCACGAACCCTCTGGTCGTTTTATATGAAAATAATAGGGTATTTCTGTAAAAATAGATGACGTTCAAAGTTATAAATGAGAATCATTCCCGACATTAGTATTTGGTGATTGCAAAAGTGCATAGTGGTAAATCACAGACATCCTTCAAACAAAGCAAAATGCACAAGAAAAGGTGACATTTCTCTTCATGAAACGTAATTTGACAAATTGCGTCAGAAGTGATATAAATGTTTCAACAACTTTTTAACTGTTTATTTTGAGAAGGAGTCATGATTATGAAACAGTATAAGATTATGTTACCAGGCGTTGCCGAAGCAAAAGAGTTTGTTGCTGCTGCTACAAAATGTGATTTCGATATAGACGTATATTACAATAGAGTGACCATCGACGCAAAGTCTATATTAGGTGTGTTAAGCCTTGATTTAACGAAGGCTCTTACCGTGGAGTTCAACGGAGAGAATGTAGAATTCGAAACATACTTATTGGAAAAAGCACCGAGCAGGATTCATGCGGCATAAGCAGCAGAACACTCGACAAGCGACAGGAAAGGGAATTGTGATCCATGGGGACACAGTTCCCTTTTTCTGTCTGCTGGCAGCGATGCGGGGTGGGGCTGGCAGCAGCGGCAGTGGTTATGATGGCTGTCACAGGTTGGTTTAAGAACTTCGTTCAGGAAAGGAGGGTACCGGAATGGCTGACGGGGAAAAGAAAGTAATTAAAATATCGGTCCGTAACCTGGTGGAATTCGTGATGCGTTCCGGTGACCTGGACAACAGGCGGACTGCAGGGGCAGAGAAGACGGCCATGCAGGAGGGAAGCCGGATACACCGGAAGATCCAGCGGCGCATGGGGGCGGATTACCACGCGGAGGTGGTATTAAAGCATCTGGTGGAGGAAGAGCAGTTTGAGATCCTGGTGGAGGGCCGGGCCGACGGCATTATAGAGGCGCCATCGGGCGTCACCATCGACGAGATCAAGGGCGTCTACATGGATCTATATTATCTGAACGAACCCATCGAGGTCCACATGGCTCAGGCCATGTGCTACGGCTACTTCTACTGCTTCGATCATCAGCTGACCGGGGCCGTGATGCAGCTGACCTACTGCAATATCGAGACAGAAGAGATCAAGCGTTTCCAGTCGGAAAAAAGCTTTGAGGAGCTGGAAAACTGGTTTGCCGGACTGATCCACGAGTACGTGAAGTGGGCCGATTACTTATACCACCACGGCCTGCGGCGGGATGAGTCCATTAAGGATCTGGAATTTCCCTATCCTTACCGGAAGGGGCAGAAGGAGCTGGCAGTATCGGTCTACCGCAGCATTGCGCGTAAGAAGAATCTGTTTATTCAGGCGCCCACCGGTATCGGAAAGACGCTGTCCACCGTCTATCCGGCGTTAAAAGCCATCGGCGAGGGCCTTGGGGACAAGCTGTTTTATCTGACGGCGAAGACCATCACGCGCGGTGTGGCGGAGGAGACGTATGAGATCCTGCGGAAAGGCGGCCTGTACTTCAGCACAGTCACGATTACGGCAAAGGAGAAGCTCTGCTTCCTGGAGAAGCCGGAGTGCAATCCGGACGCCTGTCCCTATGCCAAAGGCCATTTCGACCGGGTGGGGGATGCGGTGTTTGACGTGATTCACCAGGAAGCGGGGATCACCAGGGAGACGGTCTTAAAGTATGCGGAGCAGCACCGGGTATGTCCTTTCGAATTCTGCCTCGATATCAGCAACTGGGTCGACGGTATCATCTGCGACTACAACTATGTATTTGACCCCAATATCAGGCTGAAACGGTATTTTTCCGAGGGAATATCGGGAGACTATCTGTTCCTTGTAGATGAGGCGCACAATCTCGTGCCCAGGGCGAGGGAGATGTACAGCGCGGTGGTGTATAAGGAGGACTTTCTTCTTATTAAAAAGATCGTGAAACCGAAGGACCAGAAGCTGGCCGGGCTTTTAGACCGGTGCAACAAGCAGCTGCTGGAGATGAAGCGGGAATGCGAGGGCTACACGATCCTGACGGATATCAAGCTGTTTATGACTGCCGTCATGTCGCTGTTCGGTGAGATGGAGAAATTCATGGACAGCTTTCCGGAATTCGAGGACCGTGATCTGGTGCTGGATTTTTACTTTGCGCTCCGGGATCTGCTGAACACCTATGACCGGGTGGATGAGAATTATCGGATCTATACGGAATTTTTATCGGATGGACGCTTTATGCTCCGGCTGTTCAATATGAATCCGGCGAAGAATTTGAAAGAGTGCCTGGATAAGGGTAACAGCACCGTGTTTTTTTCTGCCACATTGCTGCCTGTCCAGTATTACAAGGAGCTGCTGAGCGGGAATCAGGAGGAATACGCCGTGTACGCGGAATCCCCCTTCGACCGGGACAAACGGCTCCTGCTGGCGGCAAACGACGTCAGCAGCCGCTACACGAGAAGAAATGAGCGGGAATTCAAGAAGATCGTCGAGTATATCCGGAGGATTGTCTCGGCCCATGCGGGTAACTATATGGTATTTCTGCCGTCCTATCAGTATATGCGGGAGGTGGAACAGCTGCTTGCCGGGCTGGATGAGGGTGGGAAGGAGTTCGCATGGCTCGCCCAGTCGTCCCACATGACAGAACAGGAGCGGGAGGTTTTTCTGGAGGAGTTTAAAGAGGACAGGGAGGATTCCTTCGTGGGCCTGTGTGTGATGGGCGGCGTGTTTTCGGAGGGGATCGATTTAAAGGAAGGACGGCTCATCGGGGCGATTATCGTGGGGACGGGGCTTCCCATGGTGTGCACGGAGCAGGAGATACTTAAGGGATATTTCGATGAGAAGGAGCAGAAGGGCTTCGACTACGCGTATCAGTATCCCGGCATGAACAAGGTGATGCAGGCGGCCGGGCGGGTGATCCGAACCGTGTCCGATGAGGGCGTGATCGCCCTGCTGGATGACCGTTTTTTAAAACCGGACTATCAGGCACTGTTCCCCAGGGAATGGGATGGCTATTACGCCGTGAACTTAAACAGCGTGTCCGGGATTGTGACAGAATTCTGGGAAGAAAGGGAGAGACAAAGGCTATGATGAAACTGAGACTTCGGCCCTGCAAGAGGGAAGACGGCAGGGAAGTAATGAAATGGTTCTCCGATGAGAGGCAGATGCGCATGTGGTGCCGCGACGGATTTACCTTTCCGCTGACGGACGGGCAGATGGACGCCTATTACGCGGAGCTGGAGCGCGATTCCCGTGCATGGGGCTTTACGGCCCTGGATGAAGACGGGAAACCGGTCGGAAGCTTTAAGATGGCTGCGGCGGATTATGAGGCGGACAGCGTCCATATGGGATACATTGTCCTGGCGCCGGAGGTGAGAGGACGCGGCGTGGGGCAGCAGATGGTGTCCATGGCCGTAACGTACGCCGTGGAGCTTCTCGGTATGAAGCGGGTGACGCTCAAGGTATTCGACTGCAATCCAGGCGCGAAGCACTGCTACGAAAAGGTGGGATTCCGGGAAGAGGAGTATCGAAAGGAAGACTTTCCTTACCGGGAGGAGATGTGGGGGAATTCTCTGATGGCATACAACCGGCGCTGACCGGGCGGTCCCTGCCGAAGCGTGTGTGAAAATCACTTTCCGACACGCTCCGCCGGGGCGCTTACATCATGTCCATAAACTGTTTGGAAGCCTGGGAAACGGGAAGGCTTTCATTATAGGCGACGATCATCTGGCGTGCGGGCATCTTTTCCGTAAGCTTGACGATGAATAAGTCTTTGTCATTTTCCGGGATGCAGAAATCGGGTACAAAGGCGATTCCCAGGCCGATTCGTGCCAGATCGATCAGCAGATCGTTGCTGCTTAGCTCGATCTCCGGAACCAGGTCCAGCTGTTCCCGCTGGAACATATGGTGCAGGAATTCGCTGGTGGTGCTCTTCCTGTCCAGCATCAGGATGGGGTATGTCTGCAGCTTTTGCAGGCTGACCGTCTCGCCCTTCAGCGGGAAATACTCCTGATTGGCGACGAAGACGTCGTGAAATTCATTGATCACCCGGACGTTCTGTGAATTGGAGAGGCCCGAGTTAGGATAGTTGGTGATGATGAAATCAACCTGTCCGTTCTCCAGTAAGTGGGCGCACTCGATGGAGGTCTGGTTGGTGACTTTTATATGAACATTGGGGTAAGCCTTGTGGAAGCGGTTTAAGTACGGAATCAGGTAGTAACGGCAGATGGTATCGCTGGCGCCGATGCGCAGCTGGCCGCCGTTTAGGGTGTTGGCCTCCAGAAGCTGATTTTCCCCTTTTTGAATCAAATTGATGGCGGGTTCCACGTGTTTTAAGAGAATCTCGCCTTCCGGGGTAAGTTGGACTTTTTTTGTGCTCCGGATGAAGAGCGTCTGATTCAGCTTTTTCTCCAGCACTTTGATGGACTGGCTGACCGCCGACTGTGAAATAAACAGCTGTTTCGACGCTTCGGAGAAGCTCAGTGTGGCAGCAACATGGTAAAATACTTTATACAATTCATAATTAATATCCATTATTAGTCCTCCTTATAAATCTAAGGACATTCTATCACGAATGCGATGGATTTGTAAAGGAAATTGACAAAAATACCAGATTATGGTAACTTAGCGTTACCGTTACAACTTAGCAGTCAGAAGGAGAGTAAGATTTATGCATGACGATTTTTATCAGATGTACCTGGAAGAAATGAAAGCGATCACTCCCTGTACGCAGGAGGAGAACACGCAGCTGTTAAATGATGCCGCGGCCGGAGATGAGGGGGCGAGGAAGCGCCTCATCGAAGGGAATCTGGAAGCCGCCTTAACCTGTGCGAAAGCGTATGACGGAAAGGGAGTACTTTTGACGGACCTGGTCGCCGAGGCGAACATGGCGCTTACTATGGCCGTGACGGAATTCCTAACCAATCCGGGAGACGGTGATTTCGAGGGCTTTTTGACGGCGCGGATGAAGGAAGCACTTGATCTGGCTGTGGAGGAGGAAGAGTCCGCGGAGCAGACCGGAGAGGAACTGGCTGCCAGAGTCAACGTACTGCAGACTGTATCCCAGGCGCTTGCCAGGGAGCTGGGGCGTGAGGCTGCGGTGGAAGAGCTGGCGGATAAGATGAAGATGACTGTAGATGAAGTGAAGGACATCATGAAGATGGCCATGGATGCCATGAGCATGAATGCGGAAAACGCGGATCTGGAAGAACTGGCAGAAGTGGAAGGAATAGAAATTACCGAGGCTGCGGAGGATGAAGAGGAATGAAACTATATCTGATACGCCATGGACAGACGGACTGGAATATACAGGGAAAGATTCAGGGCAGTCACGACATACCCTTAAATGACACGGGAAGAGCCCAGGCGAAGCTTGTGGCGGAGGGGATGGACAGCCGGCCGGTGACAAAGATATTTTCCAGCACGCTGATGCGGGCGGTGGAGACGGCACGGATGATCGGCGACCGCCAGCAGGTGGAGACTTATCTGGTCCCGGGACTCATCGAGGTGGAATTCGGCAAATGGGAAGGCATGACCTGGGATGAGATAAAGGAACAGTATCCGGCAGAGTATGAGCGCTGGTCCATCAATCCGGTGGATGTGGCACCGCCCGGCGGTGAAACCCAGATGGAGACCATGGAACGGGTAGCAGGGGCCATAGAAGCCGTCATGGAGATGACAAACGGCCGGGAAGATATCGCGGTCGTGTCCCACGGTGCGACCATGGCTTATATTGTCGCCTATTTAATGAGAAACCATCCGGAAGAAGCGGAGATTATAGTAGATAACGCCAGCATTACTACCGTGAATTACAATCCCATCACGCAGGATTATATGCTGCTGGAGGTGAACGACACCACGCATCTCTGTAAGAGGTAGCGGCACTCTGTACGTTTACCAGGGCACGGAATGGGATAATTGGATAAAGAGTATTGCAAACAGCATGGGAATCACCGCATATCCGGGGCTTACCTGGCCTCTCTGCAGCAGGACGTAGAGAGAGCCTAAAAGGGTCAGCACGGTAAAGATCAGCGCGAGGGTTTTAAATGCTGTTTTTTTCATATTCATGGTGTGTTCCTTTCTTTTTCGGTTACGGGGAGTGTCTCACCGGAGAACTGGAGGGTGACGGCTTTGACTTCTTTATACTGTCTGCCAGCCAGCTTTTCCGGTTCCTCGTAGTCGTCTGTATTTGGAAAGATGACGGAATCGGAGTCAGTGTATGCCACAATACCGAGGGGGATTTTTTCATCTGTCCGGATGGGGGAAGACTCTGCCAGCCAGGAATCCGCAGTATTTTTATAATGGTTGGAACCGAGCATGACTTCGTACCGACCCTCCCCGCAGGAAAAGGTAATGGAGTCATCGGAAAACAGAATGGCGACGCGGTCTTCTTCCTGGCCGGACTGGCTGAAAACCGAGGAAGCGGCGGTTTCCCACTGCCCCTGTTCGTTCAGCGTTTCGACGGAAAAGAGAAGAGAAGAAATCCCGGGTTCCGTTTTATAATCATAGAATTTTACACTGCGTCCGGTCTCAATTAAGGCGACAGTCTGCTGTTCCTTTTCCGTCAGCTCAGCCTTCTGAATTGTCATGGCGCCGTCCTGTTTCCCGGAACATCCGGCTAACAGAAAAACAAGACTGAATGCCAGCGCAGTTCTTATGGATCGTTTTTTTTCCATAGAGATCTCCTTTTTTGTTTGTTTTTTCATTATATCATATTGGAACGGAGAAGTAATGAATATTTGTTATTTATGGAATAAGTTCCCACTTTTTTACATATACTAAAAAAGAATGATACAACCTATAACAGGAAAGAAAAGGAGCGTTTTCAATATGGCGAGAGGCGTAAGAAAATCACCGGTGGAAAAATTACAGGATCAGTTAAATGAGGTAAGAGAGAGCATCAAACAGTATGAAAACTGCCTCGTTACCTTAAAAGAAAAGGAAAAAGCATTAAACGAACAGATCGAACTGGAGGAGTTTAAAACAATCCGCGGCCTGCTCACAGAACAGGGAATCGGAATGGAAGAATTGAAAGAAATGCTGGAGTCGAATGTGACCGCAGTGGAAGAGCAGAGCGCGTAAAACGCCCTGCTTTTTTCTTTGCGTGAGGTCGAAAAATGGCTTGTATTCATTGTAAAACAATGAAAATTTGTGAATAAAATATCTACAGTTGACTTTTACAATTTCTCTATATTATGATAGGAACGTAGGAATTGTAAGTACTTACAAAAACAAAAAATAATCATGGTCATGGAGGATTGCGGAGATGAAAGAAGTAAGAGGAAATGTAATTGTCGGCCAGTCAGGCGGACCCACGGCGGTCATTAATTCCAGTCTTGCAGGTGTCTATAAGACAGCAAAGGACAGGGGAGCAAAAAAGGTTTTCGGGATGCTGCACGGTATTCAGGGACTGCTGGAAGAACGGTACGTGGATCTGTCGGAACACATCAAAAATGATCTGGATATTGAACTGTTAAAGAGAACTCCCTCCGCCTATTTAGGCTCCTGCCGTTACAAACTTCCGGAGATCTGTGAAGACCAGGAGATATATAAAAAGATCTTTTCCATTCTGGATAAACTGGAGGTGGAATACTTCTTCTATATCGGCGGCAATGACTCCATGGATACGATAAAAAAACTCTCCGATTACTCCATCTTAAACGGCAGCAGGATCCGGTTTATGGGCGTGCCGAAGACCATTGACAATGATTTAGCCGCGACGGACCATACGCCGGGATATGGCAGCGCCGCAAAATACATAGGTTCCATTACGAAGGAGGTAATCCGTGACGGCCTGGTGTACGACCAGCAGAACGTGACGCTTTTGGAAATCATGGGCCGCAACGCCGGCTGGCTCACAGGCGCGGCCGCCCTTGCCAAGTGTGAGGACTGCGAGGGGCCGGATATGATCTTTCTCCCTGAGATTCCCTTTGATGTGGAGAACTTCATGAAAAAGGTGGAAGAGCTGCACAAGCGGAAAAAATCCGTGGTGGTTGCGATTTCAGAGGGTGTGAAGATGGCGGATGGACGCTACGTCTGTGAGCTGACCGACACCATCGATTACGTGGATGCCTTTGGCCACAGGCAGCTGACCGGGACCGCACGTTATCTTGCCGAGAAGATTTCACGGGAAGTCGGATGCAAGACGAGGGCCATCGAGTTTAACTCCCTCCAGCGCTGCGCCTCCCATATCGTGTCACGGGTTGATATTACTGAGGCGTTCCAGGTGGGCGGCGCAGCCGTCAAAGCGGCGTTCGAAGGGGAGACAGGCAAGATGATTATCTTAAAGCGCGTATCGGACGATCCGTATATCTGTGTGACCGATATCTACGACGTCCATAAGGTGGCAAATGTGGAGAAAAAGGTGCCGAGGGAGTGGATCAATGAGGCGGGCGACTACGTGACCGAGGAGTTCGTAAGCTATATCAAGCCGCTCATTCAGGCGGAGCTGACGCCGATCATGGTAGATGGGCTGCCAAGGCATCTGTATTACACAGACGTGGAACAAAAACAGTCCAGGTAGTCTTGTCCATTTTCCACAAAGCATGCTATAATAAAACAGATTATGGAAAATGCCGTTTGAGTGATGCGGCGGACGTAAGGAGAGGTGAAGACAGAAGTGAATGGGGAACGCATGACCGACGTAAGGATCGGTGAGTATCTCGTCTCAGATATCATGACGTGTGTCGGAAAAAAGAGCGCCGTTTATCTGAGAAAGTTCGAGCAGGTTCATGAGAAAGGCTGTAGCTTTAACTGGTGTGCGGCGCTGTTTACCGCGTTATGGTTTGCCTACCGCAAAATGTGGAAGGCAGCGGCGGCTATTATGGGCTTCAATGTGATTTATACGATGGTGTTGTCCGTCCTGGAGAACACGATGCTGACGGCGGACAACGCGCTGGTGTTCATGAGTGCGGCGGCCGGTCTGTTTGTCTTATCCATGATCGTGTTCGGGCTGCTGGGCGACTGGCTCTACAGCCGCCATATAAACGCCATTCTCGATGAACAGGGATGCCGCGGAAGGCGTGCCGTCCAGAAGGATGCACTCATGGATTCCCTTCAGAAAGCCGGAGGGACCAGTATAAAAGGGATGGTCATTCTGTGGGCAGCGAGCCTGGTGCTGCAGTGGGCGATCACCTGGCTGATTTCTTTCCTTCTATAGACTGTATAAATATAAGATGCAATAATTAATACCATAAGATATATTAATTTTTCTAATTGATATATCTTGTGGTATTATTATATCAACGAGAAGTAAAGGGTGCAGTGCGTCCCGATGAAACATAAAGATTGGAACTTAATGATATTTTCCAAGGAGGAAATTATGAGCGTAAGAAGAGTGTATGTAGAGAAGAAACCGGCCTATGCCGTAAAGGCCCATGAGCTTAAGGAGGAGATTGCCAGCTATCTTGGGATAGAAACAGTGACGGATGTACGTGTTCTGGTTCGCTATGACATCGAGAATTTATCCGAGGAGACTTATAAGACAGCGCTTGAGACAATTTTTTCCGAGCCGCCGGTGGACGAGGTCTACGAGGAGACATTTCCGAGAAATGAAAATGACGTGGTGTTTGCAGTGGAGTACCTGCCGGGCCAGTTCGATCAGAGGGCCGATTCTGCGGAGCAGTGTGTGAAGCTTTTGAAGGAAGACGAGGAGCCGGTGATCAAATCGGCCACGACCTATGTGATTTCCGGAACCGTGACAGAGGCGGAAGCTGCGGATATCAAGTCCTTCTGCATCAATCCGGTGGATTCCAGAGAAACGGATGAGACAAAGCCGGAGACGCTTTTAACCGTGTTTGAGACACCGGCCGACGTTATCATATTCGACGGGTTCCAGAGCTCCCAGGAAGGCGCGTTAAAGGAGTTGTACGATTCCCTGAACCTTGCTATGACCTTTAAGGATTTTAAGCATATTCAGAACTATTTCAGGGACGAGGAGAAGAGAGACCCGTCCATGACGGAGATCCGCGTCCTGGATACGTACTGGTCCGATCACTGCCGCCATACCACATTCCAGACAGAACTGAAGGATGTGACATTTACAGAGGGCGATTACCGGGTTCCGATCGAAACGACGTACCAGAAGTACTTAGCCGACCGTGAGGTGGTGTTAAAGGGAAAGAGCGGCAAGTTCGTCTGTCTGATGGATCTGGCGCTGATGGCCATGAAGAAGCTGCGCATGGAGGGCAAACTGGATGATCTGGAAGTATCCGACGAGATCAACGCCTGCAGCATCGTGGTGCCTGTGGAAATCGATGGAAAAGAGGAGGAGTGGCTCGTCAATTTCAAGAATGAGACACACAACCATCCGACGGAGATCGAGCCGTTCGGCGGCGCTGCCACCTGTCTTGGCGGAGCTATCCGTGATCCGCTGTCCGGGCGTACGTATGTATACCAGGCTATGCGTGTGACAGGGGCTGCTGATCCGACAAAGCCGTTAAATGAGACGTTAAAGGGCAAGCTTCCTCAGAGAAAGATCGTGACCGGCGCGGCCAGCGGATACAGCTCCTACGGTAACCAGATCGGTCTTGCCACCGGATATGTAAAAGAAATTTACCATCCCAACTACGTGGCAAAGCGCATGGAGATCGGCGCCGTCATGGGTGCAGCTCCACGTAAAAATGTAATCCGCGAGACCTCTGATCCGGGTGATATCATCATTTTGCTGGGCGGACGTACCGGACGTGACGGCTGCGGCGGCGCTACCGGCTCCTCCAAGGTACATACGGAGGCGTCCATCGAGACCTGCGGCGCCGAGGTTCAGAAGGGAAATGCGCCTACCGAGCGAAAGATTCAGAGACTGTTCCGCCGTGCGGAAGTCAGCAGCATCATTAAGAAATGCAACGATTTCGGCGCAGGCGGAGTATCTGTTGCCATCGGCGAGCTTGCTGACGGCTTACAGATTGATTTAGACAAGGTTCCGAAGAAGTATGCCGGTCTGGATGGAACAGAGATCGCCATCTCCGAGAGCCAGGAGCGTATGGCTGTCGTCATCGATCCGAAGGACGTAGAGCAGTTTTTAGCCTACGCTGCGGAGGAGAACTTAGAGGCTATCGAGGTTGCCGTGGTGACCGAGGAGCCGCGTCTGGTGATGAACTGGAGAGGCAGAAATATCGTGGATATCAGCCGCGCGTTCCTGGATACGAACGGTGCTCATCAGGAGGCTTCCGTCGTTGTGGAGGTCCCGAACAGGGTAAGCGCTTCCAACTCCGGTTTGGCGGAAGGAAAGGAAGGCAGAGCGTTTGACAGGAAGGAGATTTCTGACGTCCGGGGTGAGTGGCTGTCAGTGCTTTCCGACTTAAATGTCTGCTCCCAGAAGGGGCTGGTAGAGATGTTCGACGGTTCCATCGGCGCGGGCAGCGTGTTCATGCCTTACGGCGGTAAATACCAGCTGACAGAGACGCAAGTAATGGTGGCGAAGCTTCCGGTACTTTCCGGAAAGACAGATACGGTGACGATGATGAGCTACGGCTTTGATCCGTATTTATCCAGCTGGAGCCCATATCACGGCGCTGTTTATGCGGTTGTTTCCTCTGTAGCCAAGATCGTGGCCGCAGGCGGTGATTATAAGAAGATCCGTTTTACCTTCCAGGAGTACTTCCGCCGGATGACGGAGGAGGCCTCCCGCTGGAGCCAGCCGTTCTCCGCTCTGCTTGGAGCATACGAGGCTCAGCTGGGCTTCGGACTTCCATCCATCGGCGGAAAGGACAGCATGTCCGGAACCTTTGGTGAGATTGACGTTCCGCCGACACTGGTATCCTTTGCCGTGGATATTGCCGATCAGAAGCACATCATCACTCCGGAGTTTAAGAAGGCAGGCAGTAAGATTGTTGTGTTCCATATAGAGAAAGACCAGTATGATCTGCCGGTTTATGAGCAGCTCATGGATGGGTATGAGAAGCTTTATCATGAGATTACTGCGGGCAGAGTCATTTCCGCGTATGCGGTGGAAGGCCATGGTTTGGCTGAATCCGTGGCAAAGATGGCGTTCGGCAACAAGCTGGGCGTTAAGATCGAGCACAATGTGGACCCGAGAGATTTCTTCGCTCCGGACTGGGGCTCCATCGTCTGCGAGGTTCCGGACGGTAAACTGGGTGAGTTGTCTATTTCCTACACAGTAATCGGCGAAGTTACGGACCGCGGAGTCCTGGAATACGGCAGCGCGGCCATCACCATGGACGAGGCGCAAAACGCATGGACAGAGACTCTGGAAAATGTGTTCCCGACCAGATCGGGTGTGGCAGATACGCCTGTGACGGAAGCGCTCTACGATACAAAGGACATCTATGTCTGCAGGAATAAGGTTGCAAAACCGAACGTATTTATTCCGGTATTCCCAGGTACCAACTGCGAGTACGACAGCCGAAAGGCATTTGAGCGGGCCGGTGCAAATGTGGTGACAAAGGTATTTAAGAATATGAGTGCCGATGACATCAGAGATTCCGTGGAAGCGTACAGAGAAGAGATTGCAAAAGCCCAGATCGTCATGTTCCCGGGCGGCTTCTCCGCTGGCGACGAGCCGGAGGGGTCCGCGAAATTCTTCGCAACCGTATTCCGCAACGCGGTGATCAGGGAAGAGATCGAAAAGCTGTTAAATGAGCGCGACGGCCTGATGTTAGGCATCTGCAACGGCTTCCAGGCGCTGATCAAGCTGGGGCTGGTGCCGGAAGGAACCATCACGGCGCAGAGAAATGATTCTCCGACTCTGGCTATGAACACCATCGGACGCCACATTTCCAAGATGGTTTATACCAAAGTAGTGACGAACAAGTCTCCGTGGTTACAGGGAGCCGAGCTTGGCGGCGTATACTGCAATCCGGCATCTCACGGCGAGGGCCGTTTTGTGGCCAATGATGATTGGATTAAAAAGCTGTTCGAGAACGGCCAGGTAGCGACGCAGTACGTGGACGAGAACGGGAATCCGACAATGGACGAGTTCTGGAACCCGAACGGTTCCTATATGGCGATCGAGGGCATCACAAGCCCGGATGGCAGAATTTTGGGCAAGATGGCTCACTCCGAGAGGCGGGGCGAGGCAGTTGCCATGAATATTTATGGGGAGCAGGATTTGAAGATATTCGAATCCGGTGTGAAGTATTTTAAATAAGAGAATAACAGGAATGGGAGCAGAAAAATGGCTGACAGCGATTTTTCTGCTCCTGTTTTGCTTTACATTTAAAAAACAATTCGCTATACTAAAGATAAATGTTCGACTTGCCGCAGCTATTACCACAAGTAATAGTAAGGAGAACAAAAATGAGTACAAAAAAACCAAATATTGTTTTTATATTATCTGACGATCAGGGAGCATGGGCCATGGGCTGCTCCGGCAATGAGGAGATTATCACACCGAACCTGGATAAGCTGGCAGCGGAAGGCATGCGTTTCGAGAACTTCTTCTGCGCATCGCCGGTATGCTCTCCGGCGCGGGCGTCACTTCTGACGGGGAGAATTCCGTCTCAGCACGGCGTTCACGACTGGATTCGCGACGATAATAAAAAGCAGGAGGATATAGAATATCTTGCAGGTCAGACTGCCTATACCGACATCCTGGCACAGGAAGGATACGTGTGCGGCCTGTCCGGCAAATGGCACCTGGGGAAGAGTTCTGTACCTCAAAAGAGTTTTACACACTGGTTTGCGCACAAATCTGGCGGAGGCCCTTATTATGGTGCTCCTTTTTACAGAGAGGGCCGTCTGGTCTATGAACCTGGTTATGTCACGGATGTCATCACGGATGATGCCATTTCTTTTCTGAAAGAGCATGCGGGAAAGCAGCCTTTCTATCTTCATGTGGGCTATACGGCGCCTCATGCGCCCTGGCTTAACAACCATCCGAAAGAATACACTGATTTATATGAGAATTGCCGTTTTTTGTCCTGTCCCATGGAGAAAGAGCATCCCGACAGTATTTATCTGACGAAGGAAGTCTTACAGGACTTGCGGGCGAATCAGATCGGATATTATGCCGCTGCTACCGCCATGGACTATAATATTGGACGAATCCTGGAGCAGCTTGATGAACTGGGGATCCGGGAAGAGACCCTGGTGATCTTTGGCAGCGATAATGGGTTCAGCTGCGGCCATCACGGCTTCTGGGGAAAGGGAAACGGTACCTTCCCAATTAATATGTACGAATCTTCCGTTAAGGTTCCGATGATTATGAGCCAGCCAGGGGGGATCGAGCCGGGGACGGTGAATTCCTCGCTTCTGTCTGCATATGACTTTATGCCGACACTGCTCGATTATGTTGGTATCGAGGGAAAAAGTGGGGAGAAGCTTCCGGGGAAAAGCTTCCTTCCGGCGCTGCTGGGGCAGGAATTTCATCAGGGAGAATCCATTGTGGTGATGGATGAGTACGGTCCCAACCGTATGATCCGCGGGACCAGATATAAGTTTATAAAACGGTATCCTTACGGCCCCAATGAGCTGTACGATCTGCAGGAGGATCCGGGAGAGCGGAGAAACCTGCTTCTGGCGGGGAACGAGAAGGATGAGGAGATCGGAAGAACGATGAATTACCAGCTGGAACAGTGGTTTATCAATTACGTCAATCCGGAAATCGACGGGGCTAAGGAGCCCGTGTTCGGCTCCGGCCAGATCGGCCTTGCCGGACTCTGGAGCAAGGGGGAGGTATCTCATAGCTGCGACGATTACATCAAAGAAAAGTTAAAAGAATGAGCGGGTGAGCGAGATAAAAAAGTATTGGGAGAAGTTTAAACAGGCGTTCGGGAAACTGAAGACTCAGTTGTATTTAGGATACGGCGTTACCTTTGCCGTCCTTTCCATCCTGATTATCAGCTTTCTGTTTCTGGGAGTAAAACAGCTGATGATGGATCAGATCGGCCAGAGCCGTCTGGATGTATTAAAACAGATTTCAGAGCGTTCCAACACCATAAAAAACAGCACCATCACCATATCCAATCTGTACCGGTATGATGAAGAGGTGCAGAGATGCTTAAATGAGAACGGACTCTCGGAGGAAGAGATGGAGCAGGCCGGACGCTACTTAGACGGGGTGAAGGAGAACTACGACAGGGTATTTCACGATGTGGGGGTGGCCTACGACGTGGTGATCCTGGGAGATAATGGATTCCGTTACGCCTCCAGAGGGCGGGACCACTACGATTTTGACCGGCTGGAGAGCCAGCTCTGGTATAAGCGGAGCTACGACGCGGAAAATGATATCGTGTTTATCAGCAGCTTCCGGGAGAAGTTTGATTTATCGAGCAGGGAAGAGCGGTACGTATTCGCAGCCTTTCGCCGGGTGGCCGGAACGGAAGGCGGGGAAACGGGAACGATTCTCGTCAATGTGGATGAAAAATATCTGGAAGACTTATACGGAACGGCCGAAGACCGGAGCAACCTCTATATTTTCGATAAGAAGGGCAACATTGTCTCCAGCCGGGAGAAATCCCTGCTTGGAAAGAACTTTATCGGAGTTGATAATTTCAGACGGCTTTACGGGGAGAATGAGTACCACATTATCAAAAAGCTGGGACAGGACTATCTGCTGTCCAACTATTATGATCCCCAGACCGGCTGGACGATTGTGGAAGAGATGCCGTGTGCCGTTATACTGCAGCCTTTAAACCAGGCGCTGGTGCTTCTCTTGGCGATTGTAAGCGGCTGTCTTCTGGCCGGGACGGGAGCGGCCTGCTATATGTCGGAACGGATATCGAAGCCGATCCTGAAGCTCTGCCGCCTGATGGACCGGGTGAAGCAGGGGGATTTTGATGTGATCAGCGACATCCGGGGATACGAGGAGGTCAATCAGCTGAAGGATAGCTTTAACGAGATGGCGGCTGAGATTAAGAAGCTTTTGGAGGACATTCGGGACAATGAGATGCAGAAGCGCAAGTCAGAGATGGATTTCTTAAGAGCGCAGATCAATCCGCATTTCCTCTATAATACGCTGTTTTCAATCCAGTGCATGATCGAACTGAAAAAGAATGACCAGGCAGTTCTGATGATGGCGGCCTTTACCGACCTTCTGAAGAAGACGCTGTCTGTGGACACGGATTTCATCACCCTGAAGGAGGAGTTTGAAAGCACGGAAAAATACCTGGTGCTGCAGCAGATCCGGTATGGGGACAAGATTCATTATGAGTGTGAGATGGGGGCGGAGACGGAGCGGTGCCTCGTTCCTGCGCTGATCATACAGCCGATTGTAGAGAATGCCATCTTTCATGGAATCGAGGCAAAGGAGGAGGCGGGGCTTATTATCGTGGAATCCGTTGTGTCGGAGGGAGCCCTGCTGATCACCGTCTCCGATGACGGCGTGGGGCTTGACGAGAAGGAGCTTGCCCGGATGACGGCGCAGTTTGGTGAACGGGAATACCAGTCCGGAAGATCCATCGGAATTCTCAATGTGTTAAACAGGATCAAGATTAATTTTGGAGAAGAGTACGGGCTAACGTTGGAAAGCGAGCCGGGAATCGGCACCTCGGTTACCATGAGGCTTCCCGTAGTGCTTAAGGAGATGCAAGGGGTAAATCATGAAAATACTGATAGTAGATGACGAGAGAATGATATGCGAGTGGCTTCAGTTCTGTATCGGGCAGAACCCAGAGTGCCAGCTGACCGGCTGCGCCCATAACGGAGAGCAGGCACTCGCCCTGTTTCAGGAAAATGAACCGGACGTGGTTTTTACGGATATCAAGATGCCGGTTATGGGAGGTCTTGAGCTTTTAAATCGGATTAAGGAGATTTCTCCGGAGACGGTTGTGGTCCTTTTGACCGCCTTTGCCGAATTCGATCTGGCCAGGGAGGCCATACGGCAGGGCGGAGACGACTACCTGCTTAAGACG
Source organism: Hungatella hominis (assembly GCF_014288005.1). Lineage (NCBI taxonomy): Bacteria > Bacillati > Bacillota > Clostridia > Lachnospirales > Lachnospiraceae > Hungatella > Hungatella hominis. The sequence goes on along the minus strand of NZ_JACOPB010000004.1, from coordinate 28,687 downwards.
GAGATGAACAACCAGTCGTTTAAGGAGGTTCTGGAACGGTTAAAAAAACGGGTGACTAAGCACGAGGTATCCAGAGGCGGGGCAGAGACGGAGAGCACCGGCCGCCAGCATTCCATTATCGGCGATATTTTACGGGAGGGAAGGACTCTGGGGGAAGAGGATGTAAAGAAACTTAAGGAATGCAATATCCGGTGGCGTGATGAGGGGCTGTTTGCCGTGGCTGTGTGGAAAAAAGAGGTGCTGGAGGAATTCATCCTTCCGGAGAATCCGGAGGTTCACCATGTGGTGGGATTCGAATACGACAGGCTTACGTACGTGATTGTGGGGAATCTGGAGCGGGACAGGACGGAACTGCAGAAAATCCAGCTGCTGCAAGAGTATGGGACAGCTATTGTACAGAAAAACCGTTGTATGGCGGGAATCAGCACGGTGACGGGCAGTCTGGCCCATGTGGCGGACGCGATTATCGAGGCAGCCTGCAGCTTAAGCCGCGGTTATTATATGGAAAAAGAGAAGGTCTGGCCGGCGGAGATGGCGGGAAGCGAGATTCGCAGCCTCGTGAAGCGCTGGGAGAGCGGATACCGGAAGACGCGGCGCGAGCTCTACGAGGTGTCCGGCCAGGAATTCTACCAGACCATGGAGGCGGTGCTGGACCATGCGAAGCAGGAGGGTGTATTTCCAGTCTGCATGTTTGCCGCTTTCTGCTGCGACGCCATGGAGATGGCCTATATGCGCTTTGCCGGCGAGGATGCAAAGCTGATGCACCACATGCTTCTGGAGGAGAAGCGGGCGGTAACCGAGTCTGTCAGCTATGCGGAAAGCTGTGGAAAGGTGAGGGAATTTATCCGGAACGCGCTGGCCTATCAGGAGATGGATGAGAGAAATCTGTCAAAGGGGGTGGCTGCAGCTGTGGACTACGTGAGACATCATTACAGCGAACCGATCAGCCTGGAGAGTGTGTCCAGGGAGGTTCATTTAAATACGGAGTATTTGTCGAGAATTTTTAAGGAGGAGACAGGCTGTACCTACAGCGCATTTCTCTCTGAGACAAGGCTTCAGAAGGCGGCTTATCTGCTGTCCCATACGCCGGAGCGCGTCCAGAAGATCGCGGAATCGGTGGGATATCCGAATGTCAGTTATTTCTCGACGACTTTTAAGAAACGCTACGGGGTCAATCCCTATGAATACAGGAGAGGAGAAGAAAAAGATGCGGGTAATCATGGTAATGTTTGATTCATTGAACCGGAATATGCTGAATCCTTATGGAGGGAACCTGGCGGCCACGCCCAACTTCAACAGGCTGGCGGAGCATTCCGTCACATTTGACAACTGCTACGCGGGGAGTCTTCCCTGTATGCCGGCCAGGCGGGAGCTTCACACGGGGCGGTATAATTTTCTGCACCGGAGCTGGGGGCCGCTGGAACCATTCGATGATTCCATGCCGGAGATTTTAAATCACAGCGGAATACATTCCCATATGGTGACGGACCATTACCACTATTTTGAGGATGGGGGCGCCACCTACCATACGAGATACCGGACGTGGGAAGGCTTTCGGGGGCAGGAGGGGGATGCCTGGAAGGGCGTTGTTTCCCCGGATCAGATTCCGGAAGGATACAGAAACCGTTGTGACGGGGTGGCAGATAACTGGGAACACAATTGGGTTCCACAGGATTTTGTCAACCGTTCTTATATGGAAACCGAGGAAAAACAGCCGCAGAGCCTGACGTTTGAAGCCGGATGCAGTTTTATCCGGACAAATCACGGGGCGGATCAGTGGTATTTACAGATTGAGACCTTCGACCCTCATGAGCCGTTTTTCTCCCAGGAAAAGTTTAAGAAGCTGTTTTCGGATCCCTATAACGGCGGCGTCTATGACTGGCCGGATTACCGGAAGGTGGATGAGCGGGACACGCCGGAAGAGATTCTTCACCTGAGGGCGGAATACGCGGCGCTGCTGACCATGTGTGACGAGAAGCTGGGAGAGGTGCTGGACCTGCTGGATGAGTACGGCATGTGGAAGGATACCATGGTTATTGTAAACACAGATCACGGATTTCTGCTGGCTGAGCACGGTCAGTGGGCCAAATGCCACTGCCCTTTCTATAATGAAGTGGCCAGAATTCCGCTGTTTATCTGGGATCCGGTGACGGGGGCCAGGGGAATTCACGCAGACAGCCTGGTTCAGACCATCGATCTGCCCGCGACGATTCTCGCTCAGTTCGGGCTCCGGCTGCCGGAGGACATGGAGGGAGTTCCGCTCCAGCCGGTGCTTGCAGACGGCGGGAAAGCGGTGAGAAAAGCGGCGCTGTACGGCATTTTCGGAGGGCAGATCAACTGTACCGACGGGAGATATGTCTATATGAGGAGTCCTGTGGATACAGATACCGGGATTTATCAGTACACGCTGATGCCGACCCGCCATGGCGGCCGCAGAGCGTTTATCGAAAACGGGGAACTGGAGAAGATGACGCTGTCAGGAGGTCTGTCCTTTACCAAGGGGCTTCCGGTCTTAAGAATTCCATATGAGAAGGAAACAGGCCAGGCGAAGTACGATACCATGCTGTTTGATCTGGAGAATGATCCCGGCCAGGAGAATCCGATACACGATGAGGAGGCAGAGCGGTATATGGCAGCGCTTATGGCGGAACGGATGAAGGAAAACGGCTGCCCGGAGGAAATTTTTATGAGATACGGCTTAAAAAAGTAAAACCTTGCATTTTATGGAAGGAATCTATATAATGGTCGTATCAGCAAAAAAATGGAGGCAGATTATGAAGCACGATTTTAAAAAGATAGAACCCAAATGGCAGAAAAAATGGGACGAGGCCGGTATCTTTCAGGCTGTGGACAACGATGAGAGGCCGAAATTTTACGGTCTGGTAGAATTTCCGTACCCGAGCGGAGCCGGTATGCATGTCGGCCACATCAAGGCGTACTCAAGCCTGGAAGTCATTTCGAGAAAGCGCAGGATGGAGGGATATAACGTCTTATTCCCAATTGGATTCGACGCCTTTGGACTCCCGACAGAGAACTACGCGATCAAGACAGGCGTGCACCCGAGAAAGATTACAGATGACAACATTGCCAGATTTTCCAATCAGCTGAAAAAAGTGGGATTCTCCTTCGACTGGTCGAGAGTTGTCGACACGACGGATGAAGATTATTATAAATGGACCCAGTGGATTTTCTTAAAGATGTTTGAAAAGGGCCTCGTGTTCCGTGACACGGCTCTTGTCAACTACTGTCCTTCCTGTAAGGTCGTTTTATCCAATGAGGACAGCCAGGGCGGAAAGTGCGATATATGCCACAGCGACATCGTTCAGAAGTCTAAATCGGTGTGGTTCTTAAGAATCACGGAGTACGCGGACAAGCTCTTAAATGGCCTGGATACCGTGGATTACCTGCCGAATATCAAGCAGCAGCAGGTAAACTGGATCGGCAAGTCGGAAGGCGCATTCGTGGATTTCAGCCTTGCAGACAAGGACGAATCCTTCCGCATCTATACGACACGTCCGGACACGCTGTTTGGCGTCACCTTCATGGTCATTGCGCCGGAGCATCCGATGATCGACAAGTACGCGGATGAGATCGCCAATATGGAGGCGATTAAGGCGTACAGAGAAGAGTGTGCGAAGAAGACGGAGTTCGAGCGTACCCAGCTGGTAAAAGAGAAGACGGGAGTCTGTATCGATGGACTAAACGCGGTTCATCCGCTGACCGGCAAGAAGATTCCGATCTATATTGCGGACTATGTTATGATGGGATACGGCACCGGTGCGATTATGGCTGTACCGGCCCATGACGACCGTGACTATGAATTTGCCAGGAAGTTCGGCATCGACATCGTGCAGGTAATCGAGGGCGGCGATATTACCGAGGCCGCGTACGCCGGCGACGGCAAGATGATCAATTCCGATTTCTTAAATGGCCTGACGAATAAAAAGGACTCCATCGCCCGCATGGTGAAGGAGCTGGAGAAGCTGGGTGTCGGTGAAGCCGGTGTTCAGTATAAGATGAAGGACTGGGCGTTTAACCGTCAGAGATACTGGGGAGAGCCTATTCCGATCGTTCACTGCCCTGACTGCGGCGTCGTTCCGGTTCCTTATGAGGAACTGCCGCTCTGCCTGCCGAAGGTGGATAATTTCGAGCCGGGTCAGGAGGGAGAGTCGCCGCTTGCCGGAATCGAATCCTTCGTAAACTGCACCTGCCCGAAATGTAAGGGAGCCGCGAAGCGTGAGACGGATACCATGCCTCAGTGGGCCGGATCTTCCTGGTACTTCTTAAGATATATCGACCCTCATAATCAGGAAGCGCTGGCTGATCCTGAGAAATTAAAATACTGGATGCCTGTTGACTGGTACAACGGAGGCATGGAGCACGTAACACGCCATATGATCTATTCCCGTTTCTGGCACCATTTCCTGTACGATATGGGAGTGGTGAACACGGAAGAGCCTTATGCGAAGCGTACCGCTCAGGGCCTGATCCTCGGTCCGGATGGGGACAAGATGAGCAAATCCAAGGGCAATGTCGTGGATCCGCTGGACGTTGTGGAAGAGTTCGGTGCGGACGTTCTGCGAACGTATGTCCTGTTCATGGGCGATTACGGCGCGGCCACACCGTGGAGCGACAGCTCCGTAAAGGGCTGTAAGCGTTTCCTGGAGCGTGTTGCCGGACTGTGTGAGATGGCCAGCGGAGAGGGCGTGACACCGGAACTGGAGACCGCGTTCCACAAGACGATTAAGAAGGTGTCGAACGACCTGGAGGAAATGAAGTTTAACACAGCGATAGCTGCACTCATGGGCCTGCTGAACGACATTTATGCGAAGGGGCAGATCACCAAGGACGAGCTTATCATCTATATCAAGCTGTTATGCCCGATCGCTCCGCATGTGTGCGAGGAGATCTGGGAAAGCCTGGGCGGAACGGGATTCCTCTCCATGGCGAAATGGCCGGTATACGACGAGGCAAAGACCATGGATTCAACCGTGGAAGTCGGCGTGCAGGTGAACGGAAAGCTCAGAAGCGTGGTGGCACTGCCTGCGAACTGTGATAAGGAAGAGGCATTTGCCATTGCGGTGAAGGACGAGAAGATTGTGCCGCTGCTGGAAGGAAAGACGATAGTTAAAGAGATTTACGTTCCTAACAAGATCGTGAATCTGGTTGTGAAATAAATAAAAGTAATATCCATTCACAGAAAAACGGGTAAAGAATGTCATTCTCTTTACCCGTTTTTCTGTGCCTCGCGTAAAAAGTCAAAATATAGAAACAAAAGTAAGAATTTAAAAAGTGATTTTCGGTCCGTATGCTCGTTTGATCTGAAATGCAAAAGAAAAGTAAAATAATAGAAAAATCAGCCCCTGGCAGCCGGGCTATAATGGGCTCATAAGAGGAAAACACGGATAACTTATGAGTTGGTTGCGGCAAGTCGAGTGTTCATGTGTTTTCCAATTGACAGTAAGGACCTATTATAACGAGTCGCTGTACTAAGCTCGTGAAATACCAGGAGGAATCGATATGAGACAATGGAAAAAAGTATTACGTTCAACTATGGCCCTCGGCCTTGCACTTGCACTGACAGCCTGTGGAAGCGCGGGCAGCAGCCAGAGCAGCACTGCTGGAGGAAAGGATGCAAAGGTGGAGGCGTCAGGGGATCTGCCAGTGCTTCGTGTGGCAATGATGCCGTTTATCACAAGTCTTCCGACAGAGTACATCAGGAAAAATAAGCTGGACGAAAAGGCCGGATTTAAAATGGATACCATCATGTTTGCAACAGGTGCTCCCATGAATGAGGCGCTGGCCGCCGACTTGTGGGATGTGGGCTCCATGGGCGCCGCGGCCGTCACCGGTGTGGCAAACTATGACATGATGATTATCGGGGAAGTCCTGGAGTCGACAGACGGCCTGGGAGTCTTCGTAAAACCGGATTCACCGGCAGCGCAGGAAAAAGGCTACAATCCATCGTATCCCAATGTCCTTGGAAGCCCGGAGACGGTGAAGGGAATGACGATTCTTCTTCCGATCGGCACGGCTCAGCATTTTACCACATTAAAATGGCTGGAAAAACTGGGACTGGGTATCACCGATGTGAATATTGTAAATATGGATACGGCACAGGCCTACCAGGCACTTTTAGCAAACCAGTGTGACGCGGTAGCCTTAAATGTACCGACGTTCTTTGAAGCCGTGAATGACGGCATGGTACAGGTAGGAAATCTCGCCGATTTAGGAACCCGCTACGTGGACATGGTTGTAGGCAATCGAAAAGCAGTGGAAGGAAAATCGGAGCTGGTTCAGAAATATATGGACTGTGTTGTGGAAGCCTGCAAGGCGTTAAATGAAGATCCCGACATGGCGGCTGATCTGATGGTGGATTTCTTAAAGGATGCGGGAGCAGAGGCCAGCAGGGAGAGCTGTGTCAGCGACTTGGGACGTGTGCAGTTTATCACCGCGGCTGACTGGAAAGACCGTACTTTAGGCAATTTCGCAAGGGAACTGGGAGAATTCTACATAGGCTTAGGACAGCTGGAACCGGAGCTGATGGACAAGTTTGACAGCAACATCGATCCGGAGTTTGTCAAAGGGGTAAATTAGAGAAAGTGAGGGAACGCAGATGAAAGAAATTGCTGCAAAGTATAAGTACCGGATTCTGTCGGTGTGCTCGGTTATCACCGTCCTGTTTATCTGGGAAATGGCAACCGATATTCTGCATCTGATTTCTCCCATGATGCTTCCAAGCCCGGCAAAGGTACTGGACACGTTTATCTACAAGCTGACAGGAGGGGTCAATCCAGATGGAGCGACCCTTCTCCAGCATATCGCGGCCAGTATGAAGATTGCTCTTGGAGGATACGTGGTGGGAGTGTTGATCGGAGTGCCGCTGGGAATTGCCATGGCCTGGAGCCGTAAATTCGAGATGTTTGCCAAACCGCTGTTCGATGTAATCCGGCCGATTCCGGCGCTTGCGTGGATTCCGCTGATGATTCTCTGGCTGGGAATCGGTTACTGGTCAAAGGTAGGAATTATCTTTTTTGCGGCGTTTATCAGCGCAACCATTAACTCCTACGCCGGAATCAAGAGAACGAGCCAGGTTCATTTATGGGTAGCCAGGACGTTCGGTGCATCCAACAGACAGATGCTGTTTAAGGTTGCAATACCGACGGCTCTTCCCATGATTTTTACCGGCTTAAGGCTGGCACTCGGTTCTTCCTGGGTAGCTCTGGTGGCAGCTGAGCTCTTAGCAGCGACGAGAGGGTTAGGCTACATGATTCAGGTGGCAAGAATGCTGGGACGCCCCGATGTCATCATCGTGGGAATGATCACCATCGGTGTGATTGGTTATCTGCTTTCCTTTATCCTGGAAAAGCTGCAGAATAAATTCGTCAAGGGAGGAAAATAGAATGGAAAGCGCATCCAACCGTTTTTTAAAGAAAAATATGGCCGCCGTCATGACGGTTGTGGCATTTGCATCCCTGCTTATCGTATGGGAAGCCGTGGCCCGGTTTACCAATGCAAAGATGTTTCTCCCTCCTGCATCGGAAATTCTGTGGAAATTCTTCGAGAGCTTTACGGTACCAATCGGAAGGCATACCATGCTGGTGCATATCGGCGTAAGCCTCTACCGCGTAGGTGTTGCATTCTTCTTTGCGACAATTGCCGGCATTGCGTTAGGCGTGTCCATGGGGTATTCGAAAACTGTGGAAGCCATCATCAAACCAATCTTTGAATTTATCCGCCCCATTCCGCCTCTGGCATGGATTCCCATGTCCATCCTGTGGTTCGGACTGGGCGATCAGAGTAAGTTTTTCATCATTTTCCTGGGCTGCTTCTGCTTCATTACGGTCAATACGTATGACGGAACGAAAAATGTGGACTCTGTCCTTTTAGGAGCCGCCAGAATGCTGGGAGCCTCGGAACGTCAGGTATTCTTCCGGGTAGTTCTGCCCTCGTCGATTCCTTACATTTTCGCAGGACTTCAGATCGCCATCACGGCAGGCTGGTCGGCCGTCGTCGGTGCGGAAATGGTGCGTTCGGATGAGGGCGTTGGCTGGCTCATCGTCATGGGAATGACAAACGGAAACACCGTTCAGATCATGGTAGGAATGCTGGCCATCGGCATTGTTGGATACGTTCTGGCAACGGCCATGGCAAAACTGGAAGGGAGGTTGTGCATATGGAATCAGCAGCAGGGACTGTAAATGAGGTGCTTCGGTGCGGCCACGTTTCTAAGGAGTTTGACAGCTACGATGGCTCCGGAAAGAACCACGTGCTGAGGGATGTTGACTTTTCTGTCCGTGAAAATGAATTCCTGGTGCTTTTCGGACCGGGACAGTGCGGGAAGACTACACTGCTCAATATTCTGGCAGGCCTCGACACCCCTACCTCCGGTGAGGTCATCGATCACGGCAAAAAAGTGGAAAAACCGGCGCCGGAACGCGGCGTTGTGTACCAGAAGACGGCGCTCTTTCCGTGGCTTACCGTTATGGGAAATGTAGAGTTTGGACCCAGGGTGCGTGGCTTAAGCAAGGACGAGCGGAAAAGAAAAGCGGACCATTATATCGACCTGGTTGGATTAAAGGGATTTGAAAAGAGCTATCCCTCCCAATTGTCCGGAGGCATGCGTCAGCGTGTTGGAATTGCCAGGGCCTACAGCAACAATCCCGACCTGATGCTCATGGATGAGCCCTTCGGCCATCTCGATGCTCAGACCCGTTATATGATGGAAGAAGAGCTGCAGAGGATCTGGCAGAAGGAAAAGCGCACGGTTATCTTTGTCACAAATAACATCGAGGAGGCCTTATTTCTGGCAGACCGGATTATTCTGATGACAAACTGTCCATCCACCATTAAGAAGGAATACATCATCGATATGCCGCATCCGAGAAGCTACGTGGACCCTGAATTTCTCCGCCTCCGCCAGGAGATTACGGAAAATATGGATAAATCGCTGTAAAGGAGGCGCTCATGGAAGAAAAAAGGGAAACAAAAGTAAAGGTAATGAATTTGACGAAGAAGTTCGATGATCTCCTCGTGCTGGATCATATCTCTTTCGATGTGAAGAAAGGGGAGTTCCTGTGTATTGTCGGTCCTACCGGCTGTGGCAAGACGACTTTTTTAAACAGCCTGACGAAGCTTTACCAGCCAACAAGCGGAGAGATCCTGATTAACAATGAGCCTGTGGATTTGAACAAACACAGCGTCGCATACATTTTTCAGGAGTATTCCACCATGCCATGGCTGACGGTGGAGGAGAATGTGCGGTTTGGTCTGGAGATTAAGCACACGGATCAGGAAACCACGGACCGAAAGGTAAACGAGTATTTAGAGGTGGTAGGCCTTACAAAATACCGGAAGTACTATCCGGATCAGCTCTCTGCCAGCATGCTGCAGAGGGTGGTAATCGCCAGGGCGTTTGCCACGGAGCCGGAGCTGCTGCTGATGGATGAGCCGTACGGACAGCTGGATATCGAACTGAGATTCAAGCTGGAGGACGAACTCTTAAATCTCTGGAAGAGGAACGGGACTACGGTTATCTTTATTACCCATAATATTGAAGAGGCGGTTTATTTAGGGGAGCGTATTCTGGTGCTTACCAATAAGCCTACCAGTATTAAGAAAGAGATTCGAAATGATCTGCCGAGGCCGCGGGATATTGCGGCGAAGGATTTTGTGGATTTGAGAAATGAAGTGACGGATCTGATTAAGTGGTGGTAAATTCTAAAGGTGCATACCGGAGGAAGTATCTGCCGGAAGATCTGGCAGTCTGCTTAAAGAAACGCTGAGAGAAATAGGACGCCCGGAGAGGGCCGGGCCTCCTGCTGCTCTCAGCGTTTCTTTCTTTTCTGGCGGGACCTCTGAAATGTAGAATTTCATTTTTCTATTGACATTAAACCTTGTTGAACCCTTATAATGAGGGAAAGAAGGAGGCGAAAGACAATGACGATTAAGGATATGGAGCGGCAGGTGGGAGTTACGAAGGCGAACATCCGCTTTTACGAAAAAGAAGGGCTTTTGTCACCGGCACGCGGTGAGAATAATTACCGGGAATATACTGAGGAAGACAGGGAGGTGCTGGAGAAAATCAAGTATCTCCGGATGCTGGGAGTCACGGTTTCCGATATCCGGCAGTTTCAGCAGGGGAAGCGGTCTCTTTCACAGCTCCTTAAGGAGCGGGAATACCAGCTGAAAGAGGAGGAGGCCGCATTGAACCGGATGAAACTGGTGTGCCTGGAATTAAAGAAGAGGGACTGGGATTTTCAGACGCTCGATACGGGACTATTTGATCTGCAGATGAAGGTTTTAGAGAGGAGAGGTGCGGAACGTATGAAGAAAGACAGAACAGAACCTGTGATAAAGCTGAGACGGATCGTCTGGTTTTTTGCCATGTGCGGAATCGCGTCGCTGGTATTTTTCCCGGTGAACTCGGTCTTAAGAATACCGGTTTCCGAGACAGTCATAACCGTCTGGACACTGTCCGTCACTGTGCTGGCTCTGGCGGCCTCTGTATTGCAGGCTGCAGCAGCCGGACATGGGGAGGAGGAGACAGAAAAGAGAAAGCGGGGAGAGATGCTGGTGAAGCGCGCCGAAAACAGACGCCTGCGGTATGAAAAACAGATCGTGGGATTGAATCAGATCTGTCTCGCCAGCCTCTTCGTAATCCCATTCAACCGAATGCTGGAAATCCAATGGCCATTGTGGCTGACGGCCATCTGGTTCGTGCTTGTCTTTGGATCGGCCATAGCGGTAGTGGTGGTGAAAAATATATGAGCGAGGGGTGCTGGAAAGGAACCAGGTGCTTTTAATGAGCCGGCAGCAAAAAGGAACCGGCGTCCGCCAATATACATTGGCCGGACGCCGGTTCCTTTTTATTCCCGAGAGCATCGAGCTGGACGGACAAGCTTCCTTACTTCGTGTAATTATCAAAATATCCCTGAATGAAGATAATCGGTGTTCCCTTATCTCCGGAACCGGAGGTTAAGTCACATAAGGAACCGATTAAATCCGTTAAACGTCTTGGGGTGGTACCCTGGGAAGCCATATCGCCCACCAGATTGTCATCCTTTGTACGGATTCTCTCAGAGATGGCCTTCTTTAACTCCTCACCGCTTAAATCGGCGAAATCGTTATCCGCCAGGTATTTTAACTTAAGCTCGTTGGGCTGTCCTTCCAGACCTTCCGTGTAAGCCGGTGAAACGACCGGATCAGCAAGTTCCCAGATTTTTCCGACCGGATCCTTGAATGCGCCGTCGCCGTAGATCATCACTTCCACGTGCTTGCCGGTGCGCTCCATCATCATCTGATGAACTCTGTCAACGAATGGCTGGCAGTCGCGCGGGAACAGCTTGACAGTCTCTTCCGTTGCCTTGTTGGAACCGAGGAGTCCGTAGTTCTCATTGTATCCGCTTCCGTCGATGGACGCGGTCATGATGTCATCGAGACAGCAGACCTTTTTTGCTCCTGCAGCCAGAAGACGGCGTTTGCTTCTCGCTCTGGTGTGGATGTCACAGCAGATCACGTTGTCCGTATACTTTAAGATGGTGCGGCAGTCATTGGCCAGAACGACCTCGACCTCTGCGCCCTGCTCTTTGATCACGTCCTTGTAGTACTCGATATAGTCAACACCGGTGAAGGTGTGCTTTTTATAGCCGAACAGCTCTCTGTATTTCTCTTCGCTCAGCACATCAGTCCATGGATTCACGCCCTTTGCATCCAGCTCATCCTCGTCGATTAAGTGGTTGCCGACTTCATCGGAAGGATAGGAGAGCATAAGCACGACCTTTTTCACGCCGCGGGCAATTCCCTTTAAGCAGATGGCGAAACGGTTACGGCTTAAAATCGGGAAAATAACTCCGACTGCCTCATCACCGAATTTCTCCTTTACATCCGCTGCGATGTTGTCGATGCTGGCGTAATTGCCCTGCGCTCTTGCAACGACGGCCTCCGTAACGGCAACGATATCTTTATCCTGAATCTCAAAGCCGTAGCGGCTGCTGGCGGCAGCATCTATAACGGAATCTACAACGATTTTTGCAAGGTCATCTCCTTCACGAATAATCGGTGCACGTACGCCTCTTGAAATTGTCCCTATCAAACGTTCTTCCATAGTCATCATTTCTCCTTATCATTATCTTTCGCATTTTCCCCTGTTTAGAAAAAGACTGCCTATCTATTATAAAAGAAAAATCATAAATATACAAACGTTTTTTAGCAAAATACGGCATTTTTTGTACTTTCTCCGGCCTGAAGCACGGTTTTGCAGTGGCGCGGCAGAGAAGACAGCAGAATTGTGTTAGAATTGGGAAGTATACTGCAAGAAATGTCAGACGCTCCGTATTATAATGACAATACATTTGAGACAACAGGAGGAAGACCATGGAAAGAAAATGGTGGCATGAGAAAATAGCCTATCAGATTTATCCCAAGAGCTTTAACGACGGCAATGGGGATGGAATCGGTGATTTGAGAGGAATTATAGAGAAACTCGATTATTTGAAGGAACTGGGTATTGATATTGTATGGATATCGCCGATCTACCAGTCTCCCTTTGTGGACCAGGGGTACGATATTTCCGATTATTATAAGATTGCCCCGGAGTTTGGCACCATGGAGGAGTTCGATGAGCTTCTGGCCGAGGCGAAGAAGAGAGGGATTGAGATCGTTATGGACCTGGTGATCAACCACTGCTCCGACCAGCATGAATGGTTTCAGAAGGCGCTTGCCGATCCATACGGCGAGTACGCGGACTATTTTTACTTTGAAAAGGGCAGGGACGGCGGCGCTCCCAGCAATTACCGGTCTTATTTCGGAGGAAGCGTCTGGGAGCCGGTTCCAGGCACCGACCTCTACTATCTGCACCTGTTTGCAAAGGAACAGCCGGATTTAAACTGGAATAATCCGAAGATGAAGGAAGAACTGTTTGCCATGATCCGCTGGTGGCTGGAAAAAGGGGTGGCCGGATTCCGGATCGACGCCATCATCAATATTAAAAAGGATCCGAATTTCCCGGATTTCCCGGCAGACGGTCCCGACGGGCTGGCTTCCTGCACCAAAATGGTGGAAGAGGTCGAGGGGGTCGGCGAGCTGCTGGAGGAGCTGCGGCAGAAGGCCTTCGATCCGTATCAGGCATTTACGGTTGCGGAAGTATTTAATATGAGGGAAGAGGAACTGAAGGAATTTGTGGGAGAAAATGGTCACTTTTCGACGATGTTCGATTTCTCTGCTCATCTGCTGACGGGAGGGGAACACGGCTGGTACGACGCAAAGCCAGTCAAATTCTCCGAATGGAAGAAGACCGTAATCGAATCCCAGCTGGAGGTTCAGAACGTGGGTTTTCTAGCCAATATCATCGAAAATCACGATGAGCCCCGCGGCGCGTCCACGTATCTGCCGGAGTATGCGATGAATCCCAGAGGCATCAAGATGCTGGCGGCTGTTAATATCCTTCTTCGCGGCCTTCCGTTTCTCTATCAGGGACAGGAGATCGGAATGAGAAACTGCCCCATGGATTCCATAGAAGATTACGACGATATCAACACGAAGGACCAGTACCGGACGGCTCTGGAGGCTGGCTGTACAGAGGAAGAGGCACTTGACGCCTGTATCCGTTACAGCCGCGACAACGCGAGGACACCGATGCAGTGGAGCCATGGGAAGGAAGCCGGATTTACGACGGGAAAGCCCTGGCTGAAGGTGAATCCCAATTATACGGAGATCAACGTGGAGGACCAGTTAAAAGACGAGGATTCAGTCCTTCATTTCTATAAAAAGCTGATTGCCCTTAGAAAATCGGAAGCGTACCGGGAGACGCTGATCTTTGGCAGATTCGTCCCGGCATTTGAGGCGGACGAGGATGTCTTTGCTTTCTATCGGGAAAGCGAGAGCGGAGAGCGGATATTTATCGCCGCCAATTTCGGAAAAGAAGAGAAGAGGTTTAAGCTTCCGGAGAAGAATTACACGGTTCTCCTGACGAATGATGACAGTGCTCCGGAGGGGACACTCAGTACCCTGGAGAATGACGGCACACTTTGTCTGAAGAGCTGCGGAGCAGTCGTTTTGCGGGAAGAAGCATAGTTTACCGGGAGCACCTGTTTCCGACCGTCCGAATTATGGAGGCCGGGCTGGTGCTCCCGGTTCTTTTCTTTATGCATACATGATTCTAATCGTTTTAAGTTCGGTTACCTAGTACAGCGTTGCGCAAGTTCCAGTGAATTCTGCACTCGCTATTGACGCCAGGGGCATCTCTGATGGTCTCAGACGAGATCCATATAATCCCGGTAGCCCTCTTTTTCCATCTCCTCATACGGAATGAAGCGAAGCGCCGCGCTGTTGATACAGTACCGCAGTCCGCCCCTGTCGATGGGGCCGTCGTCGAAGACATGGCCCAGGTGGCTGTCTCCCGCCCGGCTTCGGACTTCCGTCCGTTCCATGTGATGGCTTTGATCTTTGAGCTCCTGTACCGAAAGGGATTTGACGGGTCTCGAGAAGCTGGGCCAGCCGCATCCGGAGTCAAACTTATCAGAGGAGGAGAAGAGAGGTTCCCCCGTAACGATGTCCACGTACAGTCCGCGCTCGAAATGATTGAAATACTCATTCCGATAGGGGTGTTCTGTCGCCTGATTCTGTGTAACCTCAAATTGAAGCGGCGTCAGCCTGCTTTTCAGCTCTTCCGGAGAGGGGACCGTATAGCTGCGCTTTTTTCCAGGGCTTTCGACGGAATCGTGATCCCTGCGAAGCCGTTCCTCCTCGTTAAATACATCCGCTTTTCTGACGTCAATATGGCAGTAGCCGCCCGGATTCTTCTTTAAATAATCCTGATGATACTGCTCCGCGGGATAGAAATTTTCAAGCGGAAGCACCTCAGTTACGACCGGGACGGTATATTTTCTTTGCTGTCTGGAAATGGCGGCTAAGATGGGTTCCCGGTCCGCCGGATCTTCGTAATAGATTCCGGTGCGGTACTGGGTTCCGCGGTCGTTTCCCTGCCGGTTTAAGATGGTAGGGTCGATGACTGCGAAATAAGCCTCCAGCAGAGTCGAAAGCTCCGTTTCCTCCGGCCGGTAAATGAGTTTAACCGTCTCCGCGGCGCCGGTAGTGCCGGTGCAGACCTGTTCGTAAGTGGGATATTCCACCAGGCTGTTTCCGTATCCGACCTCTGTTTCGCAGACGCCGTCCAGTCTGGACATGTATTCTTCCATGCCCCAGAAACAACCGCCTGCCAGGTAAATGGTTTTATGCTGATTCAAATCGGCAGCCTCCTTTCCGATGCTGTTTCTTACGATTCCCTGATCGGGCAGTCTTTATTCCCGCGAGCAACGAGCCAAACGGACACGCTGGCGCGTCCATTTGACTCTTGCAGGCAATACTACTCGGCATTCTGCTGTGCTTTCAACAGATCGCGGATTTCCGCCAGCAGTTCTTCCTGTGTCGGACCAGCCGGTGCAGCTTCTTCCTTTTTTTCTTCCTCGTGACGGAGACGGGAACTGATCATGGCTACCGCTTTGATCATAAAGAACATACAGGCGCCGATAATCAGGAAATCCAGAATATTCTGAAAGAAAAGCCCGTAGCGGACGGCAGCTTCGGCCTTAATAATTTCGCCTGCCGCATCTTTTACAGCCGGGCTGAGAACAATTTTAAAGGTATCGAAATCAGCGCCTCCCGTGACTGCGCCCAAAAGCGGCATCAGAATATCATTTACCAGAGAGGTAACGATCTTACTGAACGCCCCGCCTATGATAACGCCGACCGCCATATCGATGATATTCCCTTTCAGAATAAACGCCTTGAATTCCTGCATGACTCCCTTTCCCTTACTCATGATTAAATCCTCCTTCTCTTTCGTGGAAAATCATCTGAGGAAAGGACGCCGGTTCGCGGCTGTTACTCCTTTAACGGCAGATACAGTTCGATGTAATAAACCGGCTGGCTGACGTCGGCCTCCTCCGACACAGCTGTCTGCATCTCATCGACCGCGCAGCTCAGCAGAAATCCGCCGTAGGCCGTACCTTCCAGCTTATATCCCTGATCTCTGGCCCAGCAGACCGCCTTCATGATGGAACGGGTGTCCGGAATGCGGCTGGCGGATGCGATAACCGTATAGACGCACCGCTCATGCTGAATAAAGAGGCGGCCGGATAACTGTTCCTCCAGTCCGATGATGGCAGCGGTATCTGCGGCGAATAAGTAGTATTCATCTACCTGGCCCGGCATGCCTTCCCTGAGTTGATATTCCTGATAGATATAGCATAAATCATGAACGGCCAGCTTGTCAATGAGACTCTCATCAACCTTATAATAGCGGCGGAGCGGACGTATGTCATAATCATTTAAAAAATCGTCAATATTCTTATAAAGCTGAGTAAGATACTTTAGATGGATTAAAGAACGCCGGTGCCGTTCCACCTCCCGTTCTTCCTCTGCTATTTTTTCCTGAATCATGGTATAATAAGAACCAAAGGAACTCTGATGAAGAATTCGGTTGATATCCTCAATGCTGAAGTTCAGCCTCCGGTAGAACATGATGTCGAGAAGCTTTCTCATATCCTCATAGCTGTAGCACCGGTAGCCGTTTTCCAGCTTCTGCGGAGTGATAATGCCTTTTTTTTCATAAAAACGGAGCGAGTCGCGGCTGATGCCCAGTCTTTTCGACACGTCTCCAATCGTATACTGCTTCATAATATGATCCCTTCTTCCATACCCTGATATTTTAGCACAAACAACACGGGAGGGGACCTTACAGTTTTCTGTCTACGTTTACAAAATTTTAACGAAGTTGTTCTTGTAAAAGGAAGACAAATGTGATATTATTGCAATAATAGTAATTAATACTGATTTTGACAAATATAGGAAATGATAATATGAGAGTCGGAAAGGGGTATTCACATGGGTGAAACAAAAAAGAAACTGGTAAAATGTCTGGTATGCGGCGCGGTATTTGAAGATGGGGTAAGCGTATGTCCCGTATGCGGAGTGGGACCGGAGAACTTCGTCCCGTTTACGGAGGAGGAAAAGTCCTTCCACAGAGACACGGAAGAGATATTTCTGATTCTGGGAGGCGGCGCGGCGGGGTTAAACGCGGCAGAGGCCATACGAGAAAGGAATTCCACAGCCTCTATCGTGATGGCGACGAACGAGGAGATACTGCCCTACAGCCGCCCCATGCTGACGAAATCCATGCTGGGAGAGAACAACAGGGAACAGCTTCTGGTTCACGACGCACCGTGGTATGAGGAGAACCGGATTTTAACCCTGACAGGAAAGACGGCGGAGAAGATCGATCCGGAGGCCAGAGAAGTGACCTTTTCGGATGGAATCCGCTTAAAATATGACAAACTGGTTTATGCCCTGGGTTCGGAATGCTTTATTCCACCAATTCCAGGTCATGAGAAGCCGCAGGTTATAGCGATCCGGAGAATCACCGATACGGAAAAAGCAGGCGCCCTTCTTTCTCAGACGAAGCACGCCGTGGTAATCGGCGGTGGTGTTCTGGGACTGGAAGCAGCCTGGGAACTGAAAAAGGCGGGCCTGGAGGTGACGGTTCTGGAACTGGCACCGCAGCTGATGGGCCGACAGCTGGATGCGGGAGCCGGTGAATTCCTGAAGGATCTGATTCAGAATGTAGGAATCGCCATCCATTTAAATGTGAAGATTGAAGCGATCGAGGGAGAGACGGATGTGACGGGAGTGCGCCTGGGCGACGGCACCGTGATTCCGGCTGAGTTGGTGGTAGTATCTGCCGGTGTCCGTGCAAATGTCGGTGTGGCAAAAGACGCGGGAGCGGAGATCGGAAGAGCCGTCAAGGTCAACGCATTTATGGAGACCACCATTCCGTCCGTATACGCATGCGGAGACTGCGCCGAGTATGAGGGAATCAACTATGCGATCTGGCCGCAGGCGGTGGAGATGGGCAGGACAGCGGGCGCCAATGCGGCCGGCGACGGCCTTGTTTACCACACCGTACCCGCAGCACTTACCTTTAACGGTATGGAAACTTCCCTTTTTGCCGTGGGCGACGTGGGAAAGAATTCCGAAATTGAGTATACGGTGAAGCACGAGGAAGACCCGGAAAAGAAGATATATAAGACCCGGTATTATGCGAATGGCAGATTGACCGGAGCGATTCTCATCGGTGATACAAAGGAGATGCAGAGCGTGACGGAGGAGATGGAGCAGGCGTAAAATATCTGAAATAGCATGGCAGGAAGTAATGAATTTTAAAATATCACTTAAATATAGTAATAGAAAACAGCGGCCACGTTTATCGTGTGCCGCTGTTTTACTGTTACTTGTTTGCCGTTACCAGTTTTACCGTTATTTGCTCTACTGTTTTCCGCGAAGTGCCTGAAGCGTATTCTGGATTTCTCCGAGAAGTGCGGTTTTGTCAGTCGGTACGGAAGCGATCATCTGCTGAATACGGCTTACGCAGTGATCGTTGCCGACCTTTGCGAGAGATTTAAGTGCAGCCACTTTCACTTCATCTTCGGGTGAGTCGAGGAGTGCCATCAATACATTGCTGGAATCGTCGCCCACGGCTGAAGCACATGCTTCTGCTAAATGTACCTTTGTCTCTGAATCAGAATTTAAATAACTTTTCTTAATCTTATCCCATTTGCCCTTCTGAACCAGTTTTTCTAATGCTTCTGTTGTTGCTCCTTTTGATGAACCAAACATATTATTCCCCTTTTCTAAGTGTAAAAACGTCTAAAAATATTATAACATGAATATTTCATTTTACAATACAATTTGTCGGAAAATAATCACCAAAATTATTAAATGTATATAAAGTGTGCGCGGCCAGATCCTTAAACCAGGGAAATCTTATAGGTCTTCATCCAGTAATCGATCTGAAGTATATAGGCCAGCATCTGCGGACCGGCCATCAGCTGGCCGTACCATGGTTTTCCGTAATCGGAGGGATTTTTAAGAAACGTCTCCAGCTTTTTTCTGTCCAGAAACTGCATGACAGGCGAGGACGAATCGTTCATGATTTCGAGGACACGGCTGGTGAGGAGTTTTTCGTAATTCGTGTCGTAAGTCTTCGGATAGGGCGATTTCCTGCGGAACAGGATATCGTCGGGCAGAAGGCCTTTCCCGGACTGACGCAGAAGGTTTTTGACCAGGCCATCCCTCGTCTTCATGTCCCAGGGTACATTCCAGACGTATTCCATGATCCGGTGGTCGGCAAACGGCACCCTGGCTTCCAGGCTTGAATACATGCTGGCGCGGTCCATGCGGTTTAAAAGGGTCTGCATGAACCAGCGAAGATTTAAGTAAGAGATTTCCCGGCGGCGCGCCTCTGTGGGCGAGTCTTCGGACAGGGTGGGAGTCTCTGCGACAGACCGCTCATACGTTTCTTTGACGTATTCGTCCATCTGCAGGTAATCGAGAAAATCATCTTTCAGAAGGATTTTTCTCGCTTCTAAGTTCATCGTCCACGGGAAGGTGTGGGCTCGGAAGCATTCCTCCTTGTGGAACCAGGGATAGCCGCCGAATATTTCATCGGCGCATTCGCCGGTCAGGGCTACTTTGTTATGCTCCTTGACCAGAGAGCAGAAATGCAGCATGGACGAATCGATGTCTCCCATGGCAGGCAGATCGTGGGCCAGTACCGAATCACAGAGTCGGTCGGCCTGATCAGTGTTGCCGCACTCCAGATAGTGGTGGTCGGAGTCCAGAAACTCCACCATCCGGTCCACAAACGGGCGGTCCTGGGAGGGCTGGAAGGAATTGGCCTTGAAATACTTATCATTGTTCACAAAATCAAAGGAAAACGTGGTCAGTTTTTTTCCCTGCTTTTTAAGCTCCGCGGCACAGACGGCGGAAACCAGGCTGGAATCTACTCCCCCGGAGAGGAAGGTACAGATGGGAACATCGGAGACCATCTGGCGTTTGATAGAGTCCTGAACGAGAAAGGCCGTCTTCTCAATGGTCTTTTCGTAGCTGTCCTCATGAGGAAGGCTTACTAATTTCCAGTAACAGTGGGAAGAGACGCCCTCGGGGGAACAGATGAGAAAATGGCCGGGGAGAACCTCCTCCATACCGGCAAATACACCACAGCCATAAGTTCTGGCGGGACCGATGGAGAAGACCTCGTTCAGTCCCTTACGGTCCAGTTCCGGTCGGATGCCGGGAACGGACAGGATTCCTTTCAGTTCCGATGCGAACAGAATCTCGTCGCCGCGAACCGTGTAGAAGAGAGGCTTTACACCCGCACGGTCACGGAACAGGATGACACGGTCGTGTAAGGCATCGTAAAAGGCGATAGCGAAGATGCCGTTCAGCCGCTTGACAAAGTCGGGGCCGTATTCGATACATCCGGTGAGAATCACCTCCGTGTCACTGGTGGTGGCGAAGGAGTGTCCCTGCGCGCGCAGTTCCGTCCGCAGCTCCTCCGTGTTATAAAGCTCCCCGTTGTAGGCGATGGAATATATGCGGCCTCCGGCTTCCTTTTCCATGGGCTGATGTCCGCTGACTAGGTCTATGATGGACAGACGGGCGTGGGAGAGACCGGTATGTCTGCTCAGGTAAACGCCGGAATCGTCGGGGCCGCGGTGCCTTTGCACCGCGGCCATGTCTTTTAAGATATCCCGGTAACGGGCCTTCTCTTCTAAGTAATTGCGATGCGGGTTATAAAAGCCTGCAATTCCACACATGGCAGATTCCTCCATTTCATTAAGATGCGTGATTCAAAAAGTGCAATTTGATAAAGCGTGATTCAAGATACGTATTACTGTTACTGCTACAGCAGAAGGCAGCCGGTTAAAAAGGCAAAGAGAAAGCCGATTAAGACCGGCGGAAGATTCTTACGGGCCAGGTCTAAGGGGCTGACGTTGCAGATGGCGGCCACGGGGATAAGTCCCCAGGGAACGATGGTACCGCCTCCCACGAAGATTGCGGTAAGCTGCCCGAGAGAAGCCAGCACTGGCACCGAAGCGCCGACGGCGGTGCCGAAGGTGTGTGCCAGGGAGCCTGTCAAGGGAAGGCCGGAGAAACCGGAACCGTCGAGACCGGTCAGACTGCCTACGACCATCTGGATAAAGGCTGCCATATATTTGTTTAAGGGCGTATTGTGAGCCAGCCAGACGGCCCAGTCATTCATGATGCCGCTCTGATACTGATCGCCCATGATCGTGGTAATGCCGCTGCCGCCAAGGAAAAAGAATGCGCCGATGATAATAACGGGGGCGAAGATCTTGATGGCGAAGAGGAAACCGCTTGTCACGTAATCGGTCACCTTTTCCAGCGACTGTCTGCCAAATCCGGCGACTGCGCCGGCACACATCACCAGTACGGCGGTACCGGAAACCATGCTGGTGGCGTCTCCGCCCTTTAAGTCAAAGGCCAGCATCAGAAGAATATCGGCGAGAAAGGCCGTGGGAGTGAGGACCGCGATGGCGATGGCCGCTTTCGTCACTTTCTTCCGCTCCTCAGGCAGGTCCTCTGCGGACACGGTCTCTGTGGCTGCCATACTCTTACGGTTTAAAAGATATGCGGCGGTTACGGTGACAATGCCCATGACCCAGAAAACAGGACGGCCCTGGGTGAGAATATCGGAAGTGGAAATTCCGGCGGCACCGGCGGAAATTGCAGGCGCACCCTGGATGACGAAATCATAGCTTAAAGCGATTCCGTGACCGAAAAGGTTCATAGCCATGGCCGCGGCGAGCGGTTTTAAACCGGCCTTGACTGCAAATGGCAGCATAATCGCGCCGACTAAGGCCACGGAAGGTGACGGCCAGAGGAAGAGGGAGAAGAGCAGCATGGTGATTCCGAGAATCCACCATGTGACGGAGGGGGTCTTCATGATTTTCGACATGGGGACCATCATCAGGTAGTCGCTGCCTAAGTCTTTTAAGCATTTGGACAGAGCCGTTACCAGGGCGATGGTGGCTATGACTTCCATGAATTCTTTCGCGGCGAACAGAATAGAATTAAACACGGTCATGATTCCGCCTGTTATGGAACCAAGACCGATGGTTCCGAGGAGAAATAGAAAGCCGATACAGACGGCGGGGGTGTCTTTTCGCAGGACCATGACAGCGAGAATTACAAGAACACCGATTAGATAAACATAGTGCAGAGGGGTCAGCACTACGGCATAATCGAACATAAGAACCACTCCTGAATTTAGAATATAATCCATAGTATGAAGCGCGGGAAGAGCCAGTGCTCAATAGTTGCGAAAATTTCAGCGGAAGCTTGAAATTTGCCCTGGCATCTCCTATACTTAAACCTAAAGGAGAACACATATGCAGATCACATCAGTCCACATCAGGAATTTTAAATCCATCCGTGAGATGGAGATTCATGGTATCGAAAATGCCCTGATTCTGGTGGGAAAGAACAACACGGGGAAGACCTCAGTGCTGGATGCCATCCGTGCGGTGGCCGGTTCTTACCAGATACGGGAGAACGACTTTAATGAAAGAAAACAGAATATTGAGATATCCATCACCCTGAATTTTACAGAGGAAGATCTTCATATGTTCCACCGGGCGGGAATCGTGAGCCAGTACAAGCGGTATGACGCATGGCGCAGGGATTTCTGTGCAAAGCTGCCGTCGTATGAGAAGGAAGCCCTGTCATTTACATTTGTGGTAAACTGGAAGGGGGAGTCCCGCTTTTTCGATGGATATAAGAAGAACAACCGGTATATCCAGGAGGTATTTCCCAGGATTTATTATATCGATACCGAGCGTCAGCTAAAACAGTTTCAGGATGATCTGTTCATGTTCCAGGAGGATGAGCAGCTGATCAGACTGCGCGCCCACGTCTGCATGTTCGATGCGGCAAAGGAGTGCAACCAGTGTTTCAAATGCATCGGTCTGATCAATCAGAAAAAACCGGAAGAATTGAAGCTTTACGAGACGTCCAAGCTTCTGGAATATAAGATGTATCAGCTTAATTTAAAAGAGTTTACGGAGAAGGTCAACGCTAATTACAGAAAGAACGGCGGATTCGAGGAAATCAAGTTCACCTTGAACTGCAATCCGGATGAGATGTTTCATGTGACGGCGGAGACGTACCACGAAGAGCACGGGCGGCTGAACCCCATCGAAAATCTAAGCGGGGGCATGAAGAGCATCTATATGCTGTCGCTGCTTCAGACGTACACGGACGATGAGAAGAGGATCCCCAGTGTGATCATTGTGGAAGATCCCGAGATTTTCCTTCATCCTCATTTGCAGAAGATATCCAGTGAGATCCTGTACCAGCTGTCGAAGAAGAATCAGGTGATTTTCACGACCCATTCGCCGAATATGCTGTTTAACTTCACCAGCCGCCAGATCCGTCAGGTGGTCCTGGACGAGGAAGACTATTCCGTGGTGCGCAAACGCACGGATATCGACGCCATTTTAGACGATCTCGGTTATGGGGCCAACGATTTCCTGAACGTGAGCTTCGTCTTTATCGTGGAAGGAAAACAGGATAAGAGCCGGCTGCCGCTGCTGCTGGAGAAGTATTATTCGGAGATTCACGATGCTAACGGCAATCTGTCCCGGATTTCGATTATCACCACCAACAGCTGTACCAATATCAAGACGTACGCCAACTTAAAATACATGAATCAGGTGTATTTGCGTGATCAGTTTCTGATGATCCGCGACGGCGACGGAAAGAACCCGGAGGAACTGGCGGGCCAGCTCTGCCGGTACTACGACGAGCGGAGCCTGGAGGATGTCGATAAGCTGCCGAAGGTCACGAGGAGAAATGTGCTGATTCTCAAGTACTATTCCTTTGAAAA
Source organism: Hungatella hominis (assembly GCF_014288005.1). NCBI lineage: Bacteria > Bacillati > Bacillota > Clostridia > Lachnospirales > Lachnospiraceae > Hungatella > Hungatella hominis. Next base: position 4,941 of record NZ_JACOPB010000004.1, on the reverse strand, counting down.
TTACTTCTTAAATCCAAAGATTATGGCAGAGCTTGGAATTGTGAAGAGCGAGGAGGCATTCTATGAGACGCTCTTTTCCAAATGGCAGGAGTATTTATACCGCCTGCAGTCAGGCCGCCATCTGACAGAGGTTCTGGGAGGGACACTCTCATCTGTGGAAGAACTGAAGGCGCATATGGAAGAGTTTAAGATCTATATGAGAGGCCACAACCTCTATGATATCTTCTATGGCCCGTATAAGAAACGGGAGACGGAGATTCTGAGAAAGTACATGGAGCTGGCGCCGAGAGAGGATTTCAAGGACATATTGGAGGCCATCGACCGGTTTGTCTATTTTGACAGCAGGAAAGTGGACGCTTAAGGCACGAGGCCCGGCCGCCATGGAAATGAGAACTGACAACCGATAAAAGTTAGGAAAAGAGAGGTGAGATGGCATGTTAATCGCTCAGTTTTTACCCCTGATCTCAATTATTTTTACTGCTGTGCTGCAGTTGGCAAAATTGGCTGCACTGATCTGTTTTATTCTGTGCTGTATTAAATATTTGAAAAAATAAGCTAGTATGACCCATACTAAATGCCTTGCTGGTTCGGTGAGGATGATTTTTCGAGAGCGCAGACGCAAAAACGCAGGCGTAGTGGGGCTACGCTGAGGCTTTTGCGTCTGTGCTATCGGAAAATCAGACCAGCGAAGCAGTAAGGTATTTGGTGTGGGTTATACTAGAATATAAGAGCCGCTGGACAGAAGAAAGCGGGCCGGAAAATCCTGTCATATTTTCCGGCCCGCATTTTTATATTGATGATGGAATTGGACTACGCTTTTTCTACCGGAAACAGGATCGCTGTCTCCAGTTCTTCCGCAGAAGAGACCGTATTCTCATCCTTTAGATACCGCTCAATGCTGATTCCGGTAAGCTGGTATTCCGGATGCTGGTCCAGATATTGACAGATCGCCTGATACCCGATGTGTACCTCCTCCAGCGGCCCCTGATGGATCGCGGTGACACAGAGGGATTCCGGCAGAAGCTTCGTGTCCGGATGAGCTTCCGCTACCTGAAGCTGTGCTTCCACCTCCATCCTGTCTTCGTTGAATTCATTTCCCATGTAGACCAGCTGACAGGGACCCGCGCGGTGCAGGCCGCGTTCCTTTGCCTGTGTCATGAGGTCAGAGATGAGGCCGTGAATGTCCTGGGCCTTGACGGCAATGGTGCGTTTAACGGAGAAGACGCGCTGCTCCGGTGTGTTCATGACAATGACGTGATAGTTCCGATTCATGGTTATGCCCTCCTTAAAATGGGAGATATCCCGTTCCATGCAGGTGAGCGTCTCCGTCAGACTGGCCGCCTGCTCTTTTACGCGCTCGTACTGAAGCAGAATCTGGATATTTAACTCTGCCTCCGTAAGCGTCAGCAGCCGTTTGATTTCGGCCAGTGAGAAGCCGTATCGCTTCAGCTTCTCGATTCGCTGAAATGTGGGGATCTGGCTGCTGTCATAGTAGCGGTACCCGTTCTGTTCGTCCGTGGCGGCCGGATGCAGCAGGCCGATGCGGTCGTAATGGCGCAGCATCCTTGCGGAAATGCAGCAGAATTTTGAAAATTCTCCAATGGTAAACATAGGAACCTCCCAAAAGTGAAATGGTGTTGTGCTGATATTGCGTTGTCAGGTGTAGAACCGGTTCTGATTGTATTGTACACCTTCCCACTGTGATAAGGTCAAGAGGTAATTTTTCTTAATCCGCGGTGTGTCCGTTCTGCCCCGGCAGAACGGACACACCGCGGATTAAGAAAAATCTTGAATTTAGAAAAGATAAAAAGCAAAAGATAAAAAGCAAAAGATAAAAAACAAAAGATAAAAGCAAAAGATAAAATAATTAATTAAAAGTGTACAGTTATAATATTGCTGACATAGCATGTCAGGTTTTGTCTGATATGATGAAAAACGAGGTGATAGCAATGATAGAGAGCCGGCTGTTCAAAATTATTTACCATCTGATGGAAAAGGGACAGGCCACTGCACCGGAGCTGGCGGAGAAGTTTGAGGTGTCGGTGCGGACGATTTACCGGGATATTGATAGGATCAGCGGGGCGGGGGTGCCTGTCTATTCGGTGGCGGGGCGAAGCGGGGGAATTCGTTTGCTGGACCGATTTGTGCTGGAGAGATCGCTGCTTTCGGAAGAGGAGATGAGGGATATTCTGTTCGGCCTGCAGAGTCTGGCGGCGGTTCAGAATTCTGATATGGAGACGGTCTTATCGAAACTGAGGGCTGCGTTTCAGATGGCGGATACGAGCTGGATCGAAGTGGATGTTTCCCGCTGGGGAAGCGACCCGGAGAGGGAACGGATGGATTTTAACGTGCTGAAACAGGCGGTTATGGCGAGACGGCAGATCCATTTTAAGTACTATGGCTCCAATGGAATAGCCAGTGAACGAGACTGCCATCCGTACAGGCTGATCTATAAGGACAAGGCGTGGTATCTGTATGCGTGGTGCCTGGTCAGAGAAGATTTCCGGCTGTTCCGTTTATCGCGGATCAAGGAGATTGTGCTGACGGGGATCCTGTTTGATCGCATACCGGAAGGAACAGAGCCGGATCTGACACGATGGGAGAAGGAAAGAGAGCCTGTCTCTGTGGTTCTGCGTTTCCCGAAGGAAGCGGCCTCCAGAGTATATGACGTGTTCGATGACCGGGTGGTTACGGAATGTGACGGGGAACTTACTGTCCGGGCGGTTATGCCGGACAATGAGTGGCTGTACGGCTTCCTGATGTCCTTTGGAGATAAAGTTACCGTATTGAGTCCGCTTTCTTTGAAGCGAGAGGTGGAAAAGAGACTGAAGTCTGCACTGCATCACTATGAGGAGAAACGATGAATATCAGAGAAGAAATGGAAAAAAGAAATAGTAATCAAGAGGCGTTTGTATTTCAGGATTTAGAGGTGAAGCCCGAGCAAATCCGGGCGGTTTTGATTAATGAAGTGGTGCCATCAAACCCGGCTGATGACTTTTACGGCGGTGACGGGGCGGCCTATTTATCGACGGCAATTCCGCTGTTTCAGAAGGCCGGAGCACAGGTGAACAATGCGGGAGAACTGCTGGAGCAGGGTATTTACCTTACAAATGCAGTGAAAATGCCGAAGACGGCCCCGGCCATTGAGAGAAGCACCATCGAAAAAAGTCTGCCGTATCTGGAGTGGGAGCTGTCTCTCTTTCCCCATGTGAAAGTAATCATGCTGATGGGTGATGTGGCGAAAAAGGCCTTTAACATGATAAGCAAAAAGGCCGCTGGGAAAAATGTGATTCCGTCGGTGTCCACCTATAAGATACGAAAGAGTGAAATATGGTATCAGGGTATCCGGATTATGCCTTCCTACATTATGACCGGGCAAAATATTTTAATTGAAAAGTCGAAGGCCGAAATGGCGGCTGAAGATATTTCCGTCATGCTTTCCATAATCAAAGAATAGAATATGCCTGCATCATACCGCACCGCGGAGTTGAATCGCGGAGGTATGACGCAGGCATTGTTTGTTTGACAGGAAAGCCCGTACTGTTAATTGCTGCAATCCACGCCCTAAGGGGATATGGCTGCTGAAACGGCCATGCCCCGGCGCGCGAGTCCGGTAATCTGTTTAGATCGGGTTACGCCTGACTGGCGTGTTCCGGGAGAAGGTCTGTTTTCAGCAGACCGTATAAATAGTAGTCGCACCAGGAAGAGACCATTTTTCCCTGCCGGATGCAGCCCTCCCGTGTGAAGCCGGCTTTTTCCAGCGTTTTGCAGGAGGCGGTGTTTCTTACGTCCACATCGGTCCAGAGCCTCTGAAGCTCCGTGCGAGTGAAGCAGAAATCCACCACGCTTTTCAGGGCTTCCGTCATGAGGCCATTTCCCTGACAGGCAGGCGAGAGTCGGTAGGAGACCTTGGCCATCCGGTCGTTCTCGATTAAGTAGACCCAGAATTCCCCAATTACCTTATTGTCTTTCTTGTTCGCGATGCCCCAGTGGAAGCTTTTCGTTGGTTTCTGATTGGCGGCTGTGAACAGCAGTTCCGGGTTTAAATCGTGTCTGCCGGGCCGCTTTCCCCAATAGAGGTACAGGCCGGGATCGCTCAGCCACTCCCGCAAATCGTCAGTATCCTCCGGCCTGAGCTCCCTTAAAATCAGCCGTTCTGTTTCAAGAACCGGTTTTTTGATCAGATAGTCTTTTAAACTCATGGCCGCCACCTCTCAGAATGTAAATACGCCAGACCAGTCGAAATCAGCCGATTCCTCCAGGCTTTTTGGCCAGGAAGCGCACCAGTCGGGCACACAGGGCTGTGCCACCCGGTCGAGGCTGGGAGTATAGGGCTTCAAGTCGATGACCGGTGTGTTGTCACGTGCGTCGATATGGCTGAGTCCGATGATGCCGGCCGCCGGATCGATTCGAAGAATCTGCGCCGTTGAGAGCGCGACAGGGTTAGGGCGTTCCGGGGAGCGGGTGGCAAAGGTGCCCAGCGTCGCCGGCGAATTGCGGTAGGGAGAGCTGACCTTAAGCACACCGCGGGAAGCTTCATTGTCACAGGCGTCGAACCACCAGAAGATCTGAATATGGCTGAAGCCATCCAGTCCCTCCAGGGCGGAACGATAAGGCTTTTCCAATAAAATGAGTGGCATTTCATTCTGAAATACAACTTTGCCGACAGGCTTTACTATGAGATTGTTCATGCTTTTTTGTCCTTTTTCGTTTTATTACGGCGCCGTTATCTTAATTGTAGCAAGTGTTTTTTATACTTCAACCCCTTTTCAAAAAATATATAAAATTCACAGAACAGAGGCAATTTTTCCAGTGCCGTGAACCAATGTCATTTAGTTTATGAGGGTCAACAGAGACTATTCATTGTCAGATAGTTGCGTAACAGGCTTAAGAGAGGGTATAAACAGTTTCCTATGCGGGACATGCAGAGAATAGAAGGAA